>DCVM01000077.1 GCA_002327985.1 Syntrophaceae bacterium UBA2188
TAAAAATGTTAGTCGTTGGACCTATTCAGTCAAATTGCTATATTCTGGGTTGTGAACGGACGAAACAGGCAGCTGTCATCGATCCGGGTGGTGATGTCGATAAGATACTCATGGCATTAACCAAGGACAGTTTGCGCTGTATTTATATTATCAATACCCATGGTCATTTTGACCATTCGGCCCAAAATAAACGTCTCAAGGAGGTGACCGGGGCTCAACTCTTGATCCATCGTGCTGACGCTCCTATGATTTTACATCAGGCAAGCAGTGGAGGGATGTGGGGGATGAGGGTCGATAATTCTCCTCCTCCCGACCGTTATTTGGAAGAAGGGGAATTCATCACTTTTGGGGATATCTCGTTGAAAGTTCTGCATACTCCCGGCCACTCCGGAGGCGGAATTTCGTTGGTGACTGACAAGATGGCATTTGTGGGAGATACCCTTTTTGCTGGCTCCATCGGCAGGACCGACTTCCCTGGTGGCGATTATGACGGCCTGATCCGTAATGTGCGGGAGAAGATTTTTGCTCTGGGGGATGATGTCATCATCTATCCAGGGCATGGACCAAAGACAACGGTTGGAAGGGAACGAAGGACGAACCCATTCTTCGCAAGAATTCCTTGATGCTCATGCGGTAAAAAAGAAGGAACGCCATAGGTCATCTATTAAATTTAAAAAAAATAAACAGAATGGAGGAGTTTGACAATGGGTGAGAAAATACCGACACGGCAGGAAGCTTTGGAACTTCTGCATCAATATAATGAATCAGATAGTTTGCGCAAGCATGCCTATGCCGTTGAAGGGGTGATGCGTTACATTGGCCGGAAGCGAGGCGAGGATGAGGAAAAGTGGGGAATTATCGGCCTGATCCATGATCTTGATTATGAAAGGTTTCCCGACCAGCACTGTTCCAAGACAGGAGAGATCCTCCGTGAGCAAGGGTGGCCAGAGGAATATATTCGAGGGGCTGTTTCTCATGGGTGGGGGATATGCTCTGATGTCATACCCCAGACAGCTTTGGAAAAAACCCTCTACGCCATCGATGAATTGACCGGACTCGTGGTGACCACTGCTTTAATTCGCCCAACAAAATCCGTGATGGATGTTCAGGTAAAGTCAGTAAAAAACAAATGGAAGGACAAGAGGTTTGCAGCCGGAGTGGATCGTTCCATCATAGAAAAAGGGGCTGAGATGCTCGGCGTTGGATTAGATGAGTTGATTGAAGATACAATCAAAGGGATGCAGGAAGTGGCCGAAGCCATCGGGCTCAAAGGCAACCCAATTTAATTTTTATACCTGTTTAAAATTCCAGCAAAGTGTGGTACAAACCCTTCACTACCTCAGCCATGCTCTCAAAATTAAGGGTGTCGATCGTATCTGATTCCTGGTGGTAATTTCTATTTCTGAAGAAGGATGAATCGGTAATCATGATGGCCCTGTATCCATGATGCCAGAATGAATAATTGTCAGAAAGGTTAATGCCCCCGAAAAATTCTGGGGCTGTCAGGGATCTTGTATTTATACTGGAATGCCTTTTTATTCCTTTCTTGAAAAAAGAGACATATCGGTAAGAGTGAAAATTTCCCACCACTCCAATGAAATCTCCGGTTTTAGGATAGAAAAAGTCCATGCCCGGGATTGGGTAGGTTTGAATGGGTTCCTTGCTGAAATATCCAATCATCTCGAGTGAAATCATCACATCGAGAGAAATCCCTCGGTCCTTCAGATGTTTCGCATAAACCATACTTCCCATATTATAGGACCCAAAACAAGGAGGTTCCTCGTTCACGAAGGCAACAAAGACAAGGGTTTTTTGATTCGAATTTTCTTTCAGCAACCTCGCTAATTCCAATAGCCCTGCAACGGCTGAGGCATTGTCATCCGCGCCAGGTGTACCGGGCACCGTATCATAATGAGCGCCCAAAATCATGATTCCCCGATTCGTTCCGGTTTTTTCAGCGATCAAATTTGAAACATTTTTGCCATAGCAGGAATAAGATTGTCGATGCACTGCATATCCATGAGTTGTCAATATGGACTCGATATAATTTGCAGTATTACTGAGAGAACCTTCTTTCCAAAGATGGCGGTCTCCGACCTTCACAGAGAGAAACTCCACATGCCGATAAAGGTTTTCCATTACCATCTGTTTTTGAAAAGGACGAATTTCCTTTATCATCCCTGAATCCATTCATCCGTATGGCGATATGGGGCCGATGGGTTTAAATGGAAATTTTTTTAAGGAGCCAGGCCATGTTCTGGCCCAGGGTTTTCATCGTTCTTTGTCAATTCTTTTTCAAAAATTCCACTTACGCTTTTCCTTCGATCACCATAGCGATATGTCGGACCATTTGGCGATAGACATCGAGAAAGATTTCGGGAGAGAGGAAATAGGAGGGGTTTTCTTCATAAAATGAGGAAATCAATTTTTGGGCCGCTGCATCAATATCTCGAGTAGACCGGTAAGCCGCTTCCATCCGGGCACGGTTTTTCTCTGCCATCTCGATTGATTTTGAGATGAATTCTCCGGCCTCCTCTCCCTGGACATATCCGTAGTGGTCGGCACAATAGTAATCCACTTCGAAATTCTTTAGTCTTTTAAGGCTTTGCTGATATTTGGTGAAATTGGAATTTCCTGAGGTAATGATTGTCTCATCGAATGGAATACCCCCTCCGTCTGTGGGAAACAACGCTTTTAGCTTGGGGACATAAGCGGCAATGCAGCAAGAGGAATGACCTGGGATCTCCAGGACCGAGACCTCCAGGCCGCCCAAATCAATGCAGTCTCCTTCACGGATGGTTTTCCCAGAGACATCTTTTGTCCAGTCGATATCGTAGGTTGAATAGACATCCTCTTTTTTCATCCTCTTGGCCACATTTCGACTGAACGCATTGATCGTAAGGATGGCCTTATCCATCTGAAGGATCTCCCAACCTCTTTCCGAAGCATAGATTTCGATCTCCGGATGGCGCTGCTTGAAGAAGGGAACAGTGCCCACGTGATCGAAATGGGAGTGGAGGATAAGGAGTTTTTTGATTCGGTTTTCGTCAATGTCAAAATCCTTGAATTGCTGAAGCAGGTCTGAGACAATGTAGCTCATGCCGCCGCTGATGATCATGGAACCATGGTTTCCCTCCAGAAGATAAACGCCGGATTCCTTCCTGCCCAAAAACCAAATTTGTTCAGTGACTTTTCCCGGTTTTTGAATTCTCATCTCTTATTTTCCCTTGAATTTAATGTTTTTAGATTTTTTAAATAAGGCGTATCCTAACAGGAGCATTGAAAAAGTAGCGACACACCATGCGAATACATCGCCGTAAAGAGTATAAAAGGTTTTACGTTTCGATAAGAGGATGGTTCTGCTCATTGCTTCCTCTGTGAAAATGCCTCCTTGATTCAGAATTTTCCCTTTGGAATCGATGAAGCCTGTGATACCCGTATTCGCTGCCCTCACAACAAAGACTCGATTTTCAACAGCCCGGATTGTAGCCATGGAGAAATGCTGGTAAGGAGCAGAGGTTCTCCCAAACCAGGCATCGTTTGTGATGGTCACCAGAAAGTGTGCACCCCTTTTGACAAATCTTCGACAGAGATCTGGAAAGATGATTTCGAAGCAGATGAGGACCCCAAATTTACTCTGAGGAAGGGTGAAGTTAAAGATTTCCTTTCCGGGTTTAAAGTTCCCGATTCCTTCTCCTAAAGAGCCGAGGGGAATATATTCTCCAAGAGGGACATACTCACCATAAGGGACAAGATGGATCTTATCATATTTCCCCCTTAACTCACCGTCAGGAGAGACGAGGAGAGCGCTGTTATAATGATGGACCTTTCCCCTTTCTATTTTATAAGAAGGAGTGCCGAAGAGAAGAAAAGCACCTGTCTTCTTCGGGATATCTAGGACGAAGGGTTGGTACTCTTTGGCGTCCTGAAAGAAGAAGGGAGTGGCTGTTTCAGGCCAGATGATCAGGTCCGGTTTTTCCTCTGCTACTTTGGAAGAAAGCTTTTCATAGATCTTTAAGGTTTCTAACTGAAAAGATTTATCCCATTTGATGGACTGATCAATATTTCCCTGAACCAATCCAATCTTCAATGGAGGATTTTGGATCATCTTTCGATCGACTGATCCCATCTTGAGATATCCGTAGACCAGAAAGCTCAGAAGGATGATTGCGGTAACGATGGCTTCCTTAAATGGGAAAACCCTTTTTGACCGCTGTTGGAGTACCCCAAAGAGAGTGGCATTGACCAAAACGATGACAAAGGAGAGACCGTAGACCCCTGTGATATCTGCCATCTGGATAAAAGGGAGATTAAGGTATTGGGAATAACCCAAGTTTGCCCATGGGAAACCTGTCAGAAGGAAGGAACGGAGATATTCTAAGGTTACCCAGAGAAAGGGAGCGAAGAGCATGGTTTGAAATCCTGAGCGGGTCTGGATGAATCGGGTGAGGTACGCGAAGGTGCCTATGTAGAGACTTAGGTAACCCACCAAAAGGAAAAGAATGAGGGCACTCAGGACCAGAGGGATATTCCCGTAGGAATGGACGGCGACAATGATCCAGTAAAGAATTCCAAAAAAAGAAATCATGCCTGTCAAAAACCCGAGTTGAAAACTATGGAATACCCCTTTTTCTTTGATGGCGAAGAAGAGCGGGACCAGGGCAACCCAGACCAAAAATTCGAGATTAAAATTTGGGAAAGAAAGAATAAGAAGGATTCCCGAAAAGAGACTCAGAAGGATGTCTTTTTTTTTCATGGCTTCCATCTTAAGAAAAAAATGAGAAATTTTCAATGGGGAATCACATGATTCCAATAGGATAAATTCCTTCGATATTTCAATTATCGCTTTAACTATGTTAAAATATAGTGGTTTTTAATCATTGGTTGAATAGCGGGAGCTTTCCATTCCTATGAATATCTCCATCATCGGGGCGGGCCGGACCCGGAATGGTATCGGTGAGTATATCGGAAAGTATTTCCATAAGCATGGAGCAAAAGTGACCTCTGTGCTGGGGACGACTGAAAAAACGAGCCTCCAGGCCTCTTTGGCTCTTCGGAAATATGGAGGGGACGTCCACCCCTACACCGATTTTGATCAAATGGTGAAAACAGAAAAGCCTGATGTCGCGGTGATTGCCTCTCCCTCTCCCACCCATTATGAATATCTCCTGAAATGTATCCATTCAGGGCTTCATGTCTTTTGCGAAAAACCCTTTATCTGGAACCCTCCCATGGATCCACAAAAAAGGGTGGAAGAAATTTTTGAAAAAGCGGACAGAAAAAAAATAACCCTTGTCATGAATTCACAATGGCCTTTTTCCATCGATGCTTATGAAGCCCTTTGTGGGAAGATTGTGATTCAGACATCCAACACATTCTTGATCAGGATGTCCCCTCCCTTTCCAGGGAGGGAGATGATTCCAGAGTCCGTTCCACATGCCTTGAGTCTCCTTTATTGTTTCCTGGGCGTAGGGGAGATCAGGGATTTGGGTTTTGAATCAGAGGGGGAGAGGGAGATGGCCATTAAGTTTTCTTACTGGTTTGGAACCCAGACCTGCGATGTTCTCATCCGCTTGATCTTCGAGAAGACTCCCCCCCGTCCCTTCTCTTTTGGATTAAATGATAGGATTGTTTTTCGAAGTCTGGGTTTAGAAGATTATGAAATCTATTTTAATGATGGGAATAAAAGATTGAAGATCGTTGACCCTCTAGAGCTCTCTGTTAAAAATTTCATCGAGGCAGTTGAGAGGAAAACCGAACCCTTGATCGGGAGGTTCCATATTCTCCATAACATGTCCCTGCTGAAAGAGATTGACGATGGCTACTGTGAATTTAAAAAGAGAAACCCATGGAAAAATTAAAAGAGAAAGAACACGATTTTAGTTCCAAGTTGAGGCAGGATAGCATCTTGCCAAGGCTGAGAGACTATATTCAGTGGCAAAGAAGATGTAACGCAATGGCACCGGATCAAGGACTACCGATTTTCAGTCCGATCTCCATCAATTTAGATCTGACCTCCGCCTGCAATTTCTCATGCCCCTTTTGTGTTGATTCGAAGCTGATCAACGCCGGGAAAAGCTTGACCTTTGAGGATGTCAAGAACACGATTGGCACGCTTCACTCCCATGGTCTTCTCTCTGTGATCCTGATCGGGGGAGGGGAGCCCACCCTTCACAAAGATTTTAGGGAAATGGTTCATTATATCAAAAGCAAAGGATTACAAATCGGGATCGTGACCAACGGTTCGAGACTTGAAAAAATTGAAGCTGTGGTGGAGGAACTTAAGGAGAAGGATTGGATCAGGATCTCGATTGATGCGGGAGGGGAAGATGTTTTTAAGCAGTTACATCTTCCCAAAACGGGAGTGAGGCTGGGCCGGATATTAAAAAAGGCCAAAGAGGTGAAAGAAAAGAATCCTTTGGTGTCGCTAGGATATTCGTTTGTGGTCGTCTGGGAGGGCGTGGAGATTAACGGGAAGAGACTAAGTCCCAATATTCATGAAATGGTCAAATCCGTAGAACTGGCAGGAGAATTCTCCTTCGATTACATTTCATTTAAACCTTGCTTGATCCGATTTCAGGAGTCTCAAAGGGAGACATTGCTGAAGAACGTTGGGAAAACAAAAGAGGAAGAAATTATTGATCAGATCAATCTTCATCTTTTAGAGGCAAAGAATAGGGCAGGGAATCAGGTGAAGATCCTTGAAAGCTCAAATCTGATGGCCATGTTAAATCGGGAGGCCGACCAAATCAAGAAACAGCCCAAGAGATGTCACATGCAGTTTTTCAGAACGGTGGTGACACCGTTCGGCATCTTCCACTGTCCGGCGTTCCGAGGAGTGGAGGTGGCCAGAATTGGAGAATCAGATGGTTACCACTCGGATAAAAAATTCAAGGAAAGACTTAAGGCAACGGCTCAATCGATCGTGGCCTTCAATGCTGAAGAGGAATGCAAAGAGGTAGGATGTTTTTACAATCGTACCAACTGGTGGTTGGAAGAGTTCATCCGTTCTGAAAAAGACATCCAGGAAATTGAAAAGGTTGAGAATGACAACTTTTTTCTTTAGGCTCAGGCAGTCTTAAAATACGATGAAAATCTTACATCTTTTCAGCAACTGGAAGTGGACCGGTCCTGCTGATCCGACCGTGAACCTCTGCAAGGGATTGGAAAAGAGGGGCCATGATGTCACCTTTGCCTACCGAAAACCTCCTCTTCCGGTCGAAGACAGCATTGAGAAAAGGGTTCTCCAGGCAGGAATAAAGGCCACGGATCGATTTCAACTGGATCATTCGGTGAAGGTTTATCATCCCTCGTTTCTGCCAACCCATCTACGTGACATCTTAGACCTCACCCATTATCTTCGTAAGGAAAAGTTTGATATTCTCAATGTCCACCACTCTCATGGCCATCTCTTAGGGGGGATCGCGGCAAGGAGATCAGGCCATCCTGTGATCCTCATTCGCACTGACCACAAACGAGATTCTTTGAAACCCAGTTTGGGGAATCGCATACTTATCTCCCAGTTCACAGATGGTATGATTACTTTTTCAGAGTGGGGGAGGAGAGAGGATGCCGAACACTTTGGGCTCCCTCTGGAGAGAATTGAAAAGGTTTCACCGGCCTTGGATTTAACCCGGTATGATCCTCAGAAGAAATTTAAAGATATGAGAAGTCTCTTTGGGATAGGGCCCGAAGAGATAGTGATCGGGATGATTGCCCGATATCAAAAATATCGAAGAACGGCTGTGTTTTTAGAGGCGTTGAAAACCATTGTGAGAGAATTTAAAAATGTAAAGGTTCTTCTGGTTGGCCGATCAAGCCAGATAGAGCAGAGTGTCATCCAACCCATGAAACAGTTGGGCATTGAAAAGTGGGTAGTTCTGGGAGGTTACCAGAAGAAATACTATCTCGATACCTTAGCCTGCATGGATATCTTTGTTTTTTTAATGGCGGGCTCTGATGGGACTGCCCGGGCCTTGAGAGAGGCCATGGCCATGGGCAAGCCGGTCATCGTTGCCAATCGGGGAATGCTCCCTGAGTTGGTGGAAGATGGTATCTCAGGGTTGGTGGTAAACGATACCTCTGAGGAGTTGGCCAATGCAGCACTGCAACTGCTTCATCATCCAGAAAAGAGGGAAGCCTTAGGAAAAGCGGCTTATCTGAAGGCCCATCAGGATTTCCAATTGGATCGACAGGTGGAAGCTATCGAACATTTTTATCAGGAGATGATCAGACTGGGGAAACGAAAATAGATATTTATGATCAATCCTAAATTCTAAACTCCAAATAAATTCAAAGGATAAAGATTTAGTATTTGGAGTTTAGAGTTTGAGGTTAAAAGATGATCGACTCTGTTGCAATTTTGTCCACGATTTCGCTCATCAGTGACTGAGAGGGTAAATGGAAAGCTTAAGTTATAAAAGAGTATCAAAAGGTGAGATGAGAGGTTGGATGAGAGGAGATATCTTAGATCATCTCCCTCAAACTTTTTTTGGCGATCCCTTCACTTCAATTCAAGAGATAGGAGGAGAAGGGATCAAAGAGTCGAAGTGGAGAAGGGCAGACCTTTTTTGTCTTCCAAACGGCAGGAAGATTTTTTTAAAAAGAGATAAAACCAAGGACTGGATGGAGGGCTTGAAATATCTTTTTTTCCCCTCCAAAGGAAAGAAAGAATTCCTCATCGCTTCTCAATTAGGGAAGAGAAACCTCAATATCCCTCAACCCTTGGGCTGGATGGAAAGAACCCGAAAAGGCTGGGTCAGTGAAAGTTATTATCTTTCAGAGGCCATCGGGACGGGGCTTTCATTCATCGAAGAGGTTACAAAATCGAAGGAACCACGTTCGATCATTGAATTGGCCAATACGGTCAAGAAATTTCAGGATGCTGGGTTATTTCATCAGGATCTTCACGGGGGAAACTTTTTGTGGGATGGAGACTCCCTCTTCCTCACCGATTTACATCGTGCCAAAATCGTAAAACCTCTCTCCTTGACCCAGAGGTTATGGAATGTCTCGCACCTCTTTCATTCCTTAAGATCGATATGGAGGGAAGAGGAACAACTCCAATTCCTGAATCACTATTTTGAGGGAAAAATCGACGATTCCCAAAAAAGAGGGCTGCTCCTTCAAAAGATTTATCCTGTCATGGGCCGTCTTCAAAAGAGGCAGTGGCAAAGCCGAACAAAACGGTGCCTGAAGGAAAGCACAGAGTTTACCGTTCAGGAGGAGAAGGGGATTCGATATTTTCATCGAAGGGATTTCCCCCTCGAGCGTCTCAAAAGAGTGATGGCAAAGCATCAAGAACGGCTAAGAGAAAATCCCTTTTCCCTGATCAAACATTCCCCAAAGGTGAACGTCTCCCTATGGGAGGACGAAGGGGAAAGGATTTGTTTGAAGCAGTTCTGCTACCCTACTTTCTGGGGGTGGGTAAAAGACCGGTTCCGTCGTTCGAAAGGGCTTAAGGCATGGATGGGAGCCAATGGTATGCGGGCAAGAGGCTTCCCCTCTCTTAAATCCCTGGCCCTGGCCGAGAAAAGAAACTGGTTAGGGGTGAAGGAGAGTTTTTTCTTCATGGAAGCTCCGGCAGAAGAACAAGAGATGGATCGATATATTTTAAAAGGGTTTAAGGATATAAATCTAAAGAGGCTTTTTATTAAGACATTTGCCCGTTGGCTTGACCGTCTTCATAAAATGAATTTGTATCATAGGGACATGAAGACTTGCAATGTCCTCATTTCTGAGAGGGGCGGGGGTTGGGATTTCCATCTTCTTGATTTCGAGGATATCCGGATGAATGCAGAGGTGAATCAGAAAAAATTGTTCAGAAATTTTCTCCAGCTTAATACCTCCACTCCTAAGGTAATAACCAGGGTTGACCGCTTCAGATTTTTTAGTGAATATCACCGGCTCAACCCCATTGTCAAAGACCGAAATAGTTTTCTTAAGGAGTTGATAGACAAAAGCCGCCAAAGGGGCTTAGTTTATATCTCGCCCGATGGAGTCGTCATGGAGACCATGGGATAAAGAGAATGGATAGACGGTTTTTAGAAATGGCCCCTCAGTCCTGGGCCCAGATCGCCATTCTCCTTTGAGAGGAAAAAAGAGAGCGTCATTCCTGTCTCTTTCTGGTATTTCAGTTTGGCCGGAGGATTGATCGTCCTTTTTTATGCCATTTATCGCATGGACCCGGTTTTTATCCTGGCCTATCTGCCAGGAAATTTTATTTATTTGAGAAATCTCTATTTTATTCACAAGAAAAAGAAAATCTCCCCCAAGCCTGTTGCATAATAAAGAGAGGATGTCATGGACAATAAGAGGATATCTTGGCAGAGGAAGGCCCGACGGATTCCGCTTTTCATCGGAGCCGTTTTATTGGTGATCTTTGCAAAACCCCAATTTCCAGGGATCTTGATCGGGATGATTTTGATCTTTTTAGGGGAGGGCCTTCGCCTCTGGGCAGCTGGTCATCTTCAAAAGAACGAGATTCTGACCGTGACAGGGCCTTATGCCTATGTCAAAAATCCGCTTTACATCGGTTCGATTTTCATCACAGCCGGTTTTTGTATCCTGGCGGACAATATCTATCTTCTAACAGCGGGCTTCTTTATGTTCTGCTTCCATTATATTCCTTATAAAAAAAAGGTGGAGGGAGATCGGTTAAGAAGAATCTTTGGGAATCAATTTGAGGATTATGATGAGAAGGTTCCGGATTACCTTCCCCGATGGACTCCCTATTCAAACAGAAAGGTCACCTGGCAATTTAGAAGCCTTATTGAGAACAGCGAGGAGGGAATTCTCCTCATCGTTCTTGCTGGGATTGTTTTGATCCTAAGTCGCCCGTATTGGGGTCTCATTTTCTCACTGTCATGAACAAAAAGCAGCGGGTCACAGTGGAATTTGGTCTTTTGGGCTGGATGGGGGAGTTTAAATCAAACGGATCGATGATAACTTGGGAGGATTTGAGTGAGCAGGGAGGACATTGAAAAGGGTTCAGTCAACCTGACCAAGGGAAAATTCGGCAAGCCTGACCTGAACCGGATCGAGATCGAGGGTCGATCCTTAATGGTGAAGGATGTCCGAAAAAAGAATTTTTTCTTACGGTGGACATTGGGGCTTTGGTTGATTCATAAGGAGTGGAAGATCTATTCCCAACTCGCTGGGATGAAAGGCATTCCACAGCCGTTCGAGCGAATTGACCGTTTTGCCTTTTCGATGGAGTTCATTCCGGGGAGACCCATTCTGAGAGGGGAGCCTCTTCCTGCTTCCTTTTTCTCTGACTTGAAGCATGCGCTCAGGGAAGTTCATCGCAGGGGAGTGGTCCATTTAGATTTGAGACATAAGGGGAATATCCTCATTTCTGAAGACGGAGAACCCTTCCTCATCGATTTCAACAGCAGTTTTGCCTTTAAAGAAAAAGGATTCATGAGGCGTTACCTCTTCCCTCTGCTGCAGTGGGTGGATGAGGGGGGATTGCTGAAACTGAAAGAAAGAATTTCTCCCTCCTCGTTGACTCCTGAAGAACTTGCCTTCCTCAAACGGTTCAATCGCCTTCGAAAACTCTGGATCTTCAATTGAATCGGAACCGTGAGTCAGACCCCAGACCCCAGAACTGAAAGGCCAATCCATCCATGCATTTCGACCTCTTTTCCTGAAACAATTCTGATTGGATTTTACCTCCTTTTATGATATGTTTTATACATGATCAGATTTAAAAAAATCCCAGAAGACATCCTTCAAAGAATTGATCTCTTAACCGATCTTCTCATGGAAGACTCCAATATCATCTTTGCCTATCTCTTTGGAAGTTTGGTAAGAGACCAAAGGAAACCTTTGAGCGATGTCGATTTGGGCATCTATGTGAAGGATATAAAAGGATTAAACTATCTTTCGTTATTCAATAAAATTTCACAAATTCTCTGTACCGATGAGATCGATTTGGTAGTTCTAAATTCCGCACCCATTAGCTTCGCTGGAAGGATCTTGCAGAAAAGAAAAATTTTGGTCGATAAAGACCCTTTTCTGAGACACCAATACGAATCCCGAATACTGAGAGAATTTTTTGATTTTTCCATAAAGGAAAAAGAGATTCTCCACAGGAGGTATGGCATTGGTTGATAAGCTCTTGGTAGGGAGGAAACTTGCTCAGATAGATACCTATCTTAAACAGGTTGGGGATTTCTCAAAGATTTCTCTGATTCAATATAAAAAGAATTGGAAAACCCAGAGGATTGTTGAGAGGACATTACATATTCTTATTGAGGTTTGTATCGATATTGCGAATCACATTATTTCTGATCAGGAGATGAGGCTACCGACCGGGTATGCCGATACATTTAAGGTTTTGATGGATAATAAGGTGATTGGCAAAAAGTTATGCGGAACCCTTGAAAAGATGGCAAAATTCAGAAATGTCGTTGTCCATCAATACGAAACAATAGATCCCATGATTGTTGTTTCAATTCTTCACCGGAATTTAGATGATTTTAAAAAATATAAAAAAGCGATCATCAAATACTTGTCCTCCCAAGAGGAAAGAAAATAACCTACCCACCGTTCTCATCGTCTCACGTCAAGGCTCCACTCCTAAAATTGGAATATCTTCCTATCCCCATCACTCTTTATGTTCTACGTGGGCAATGAAGTTGTTTTGGGGCCTGTGTCCTCTCCTTCCGTTAAGGGTCCCACCATCTACATTTTATTCCTGTTCAAATCTGCACAGCCGTCTATTGGATTTGGCCTTGATTGGACCTGAAACCTCATAAAATTCTTAATGATTGAACTTCCGCCGAGAACAGGGAGTTGAGTGAGGATGTCACAGCCAACTATGGCCCTGATGGTAAACTGTCGGGTATAGAGATCCTGAATGCAAGTGTTGTTTTAGGCGAAAGGCTAAATAAGGTGATTGTAGAAGTGAATCCTATCCAACACGCCGCTGTTCAATAACACGGTTAAGGTCAATGAGCGCTCTATTGGGAAATGATGCTTGTCCTCGGTTACATAAACAACAAAGTCCTTTTAGAATTTGCCACTATTACGCCTTACCCCAAGATTACAACATTAAAGCACTGGATACTCATAAAAGTATTAGGAAATCGGGGGCGGGTTCACATTAGTGGTTAACCATCGCACTTCGGGAGGATGTGGATACCTCCTGGTTATGCCTATTCATACAAGATTGTTCATCACCCATATTCCATCAATCCAATATTCCATTATCCCAGCATTTCTGAAACAGTTCTTTCTGTTTGAGGGTCATCTCCCGAGACCCTTTTTTTGTTCCTTCGTGTTCATAACCCACCAAGTGCAGGATTCCATGGACCATCAGAAGGATGACCATTTCCATCTGGTTCAGGCCAAACCGATTGGATTGGCGCCTTGCCGTTTCAACCGAAATCACCAAATCTCCAAGAAGGTGGGGATGAAGGGTTGAGAACTCTCCCTTCCTCATGGGAAAAGCTAGGACGTTGGTCGGTTTATCCCGATAGAGGTATCGTCGATTCAATACTTGAATCTGAAGGTCGTTGACAAACAGGAGACTGATCTCAGCCTCAGGAAGCCCCAACTCGGTCAATATCTTTTGAACCACTCTTCTTATTTTTCTTAAGTTTAAGGGGATACGTTTTTGCCGATTTCGAATCCAGATCTTCATCGTTCCTCTTCTTAGGTGTTTCCGAGCCTGTTGAATTGGGATAATCAATTCTCTGGTGGAAGATGGCCGTTAGAATTCGATTAAAACTCTCTTGAATTTTTTGAAGGTCCATCAGTGTTAATTCACACTCTTCCAACTGTCCATCTAAAAAGATGTTGTTCGTAATCCTCTGAACGAGGTTATTGATTCGAGAGGGCGTGGGATCGGTAAGAGTGCGGGAAGCGGCCTCCACCGAATCGGCCAGCATGACAATCCCGGCCTCTTTGGTTTGGGGTTTTGGACCGGGATACCGGAAATCGTTTTCATTGACTGATTCCATCTCAGGGTTTTCTTTTTCTTTGGCTTTTTGATAGAAGTAGGAAATCAGGCTTGTTCCATGATGTTGTTGAATGATGTGGCCGATTCGTTCGCCCAGGTGATTTTCACGGGCCATTTCCACCCCGTCCTTCACATGAGAAATGAGGATAAGGCTTGACATCGTGGGAGTGAGGTGATCGTGCTTGTTATCTTCTCTCCCCACATTTTCAATGAAGTAAAAAGGTTTTTTCAACTTTCCAATGTCATGATAATAAGCACTGACCCTTGCCAATAAAGGGTTAGCTGCAATCGATTTGGCGCCCGCCTCCACCAGACTTCCAACGATGATGCTATGGTGATAGGTTCCCGGAGCCTGAAGAATCAGATCTTTGAGTAGGGGATGATCCATATTGGCCAATTCAAGGAGTTTGATATCGGTGGTATAACCGAAAAGTGTTTCGACAATTGGAATGATCCCGAGGACCAAGACCGAGGAGAGGGCGCCTCCAAGAAAACCCATCAACAGGTCGGAGAAAAAAGTCATTCTGAAAGGATTGGCAGAGATCAGATTGTAAGAGAGGATCATTAAGACATTGAGTCCTCCCACGGTCAAGCCCGCCTTGAGGAGGATGCTTCGCTGTTCGCATCGTGCCACCTTATGGGCACCGATAACACTCCCCACAAAGGCGAAGATGAAGTAGAAGAGTTGATTTCCCATTAAGGTGGCCGAGAAATAACTGCTCAGGAGGGAGAAAACAATAGCGACCTCTGAATTCAGAACGATCCGTACCAAGATGGCTCCCGTGGCGATAGGAAAGAGATAGAGGTAGGAAGAAGAGGGGATGGAAAAGAACTCCCCTCCCAAGGCATCCATCATCAATTGAAAGAGTTTAAGAAAGGCAATCATTCCAAGCAGAGAGGTGGAGGAGAAAAGAAGATCTTTCTGTGAGAGGGCGATCTTTCTAATATTTTGTGTTGAGAATTGATAGAGGCTGGCCAGGATCAAAAAAGTCAGAAACCCCATTCCAATGAGGAGGGCTGCGAGATGCGTTTTCTCCTGTGCCTTTTTGATGGCATTTATTTTTAAAAGGTGATCTTGTTGTACCCGATCCCCAGCCCTTAAAATCACCTCTCCCCGTTTAACCTGAAAATAGACAGGACTGACCTTTTCTCTGGCTTCTGCTTTTTTCGCTTCCGTTTCATCTTTATTAAAAGTAAGATTGGGCCTTAAGAAATGTTCAGCAATCTTTAGGGCAATGGGAGACGTTTCTTTTCCCTTAATCGGAGAGGGAAGGTCGGCTTGTGATCGGACTTTGGCCTTTGCTTCTTTAAAGTCAAAAAAGCCAAAGGGGGGGAAACTTTTTCTTTCCTCCCGGTTCTGAATATTCCGGATAACAATTCCTTTCTCTGCATTGGGGTCCAGAAGGTCCTTATCATTGACCACTCCCTTTTTTAAAATGGGAGCAATCATTTTTACTGCCGCTTCCCCAACGGCGGGGTTAAATTGTTCTTTTTCGAGAACCTGCCATTCCCCTTGACTAAGAGGAAGACGGAGATAGGCATCCCATTCCTTTTTCCTTAGAGCATTTTGGTTGACTCCTTTTTCCACTTTCTGGGAGGAGGTCGCCAGGGATTGAAACGTCAACCGAATTCGATTTTCGGCCTCACCGAGAATAGACGGATCGTAATCATAAACGGAGAGGACCGTTCTTTCCGCTTCAGCGCGTTTCTCTTGGGTGGACTTTTCATCCTGGACCAGAAGATCCTGCGTGGATTTGATCTCCTTGGTTGCAATGTCTCCCACTTTATATTCTTTAAGGCGGAGGGTCACACTTGGAGAGAGGAGGAGGGTGAGAAGAATAGCCATTCCAATGCCGATAAACCATTTCTGATAAGAGGGGGTTTTGATCCTCTCCAACCATGAACGATCTCTCAGGCCATTGGAGGTTTTGAAAAAGGGAAGATAAGATAGGAATTTCTTCATGAGTGGTTTCATAAATGTTATAGATTCTTTTCCTCTTTGACCCGATGTCGCCTTTCCTCTGCTCTTTCATAGGCCTTGATAATTTCCTGAACCAGAGGGTGCCGGACAACATCCTTGTCTGAGAAATAGACAAATTCAATGCCTTCGATCCCTTTGAGGATGCCCTGGATTTCAATCAACCCCGAGACCTTATTTTCCGGGAGGTCCACCTGGGTGATGTCCCCTGTGATCACTGCCTTGGAACTGAAGCCCAATCGTGTCAGAAACATCTTCATCTGTTCGGGGCCGGTATTTTGTGCTTCGTCGAGAATGACAAAGGAATCGTTCAGGGTCCTTCCTCTCATGAAGGCTAAAGGAGCCACTTCGATCACCCCTTTCTCTACGAGTTTGGAGGCCCGATCAAAATCCATCATATCATGTAATGCATCGTAGAGGGGACGGAGATAGGGATTCACTTTCTCGGCAATATCTCCAGGAAGAAAGCCTAACTTTTCTCCGGCTTCTACGGCAGGACGGGTCAGGACGATCCTTTCTACCTCCTGCTTCATGAGGCAGGCCACGGCCATGGCCATCGCCAGATAGGTCTTTCCTGTTCCTGCAGGACCGATTCCAATCACCAGATCATATTTCCGGATGGCATCGATATAACGCTTTTGAGCGAGACTCTTGGGTGTGATCACCCGCTTCCGGGACGAGATGTAAACAGTATCGAGGAAGATATCCTCGAGGATGACATTCCGATCATCAGAGATCATCCGGATGGCATAATCGATATCCGTGGGGTAAAGGGGATAGCCTTTTTTCAGGAGGGCGTAGAGATCGTTTAGAACCCGTTTGGAAAGGGCGACATCGAAGCCTTCCCCCTGGATGGTGAGTGCATTGCCTTTGGCATTAATCTTAACCCCGATCGTCCTGGCAATGCGTCTTAAATTTTCACTGTGGGCGCCGAAAAGGACATTGGCCACGGGGAGATCGTCAAAGATGACCTTTTCAGCGGTTTCCTCTTGTTGAGGCGAGTCTCCGACTTGTTGTTCTTTCAAAAATAAACCTTTACCCCGTTAGAAATGATATCCCAGCACTCTACAGCTGCACAACATTTTAGAATAATTCCAACGGGGTTAAATACCCCAATAGAATTTCTAACGGGGTGAACCCCATCCTCACTGGCCTGCCTGAACCTACTCTTTTTTACTTCCGGATGGGCAGAGAGGTGTACCCTATCTCATAAAATCATATCACCTTAAATGGGGGATTGCAATATTCTCCCTTTTCATCTTTGCCGCTTCACTTCTTCGACAATGGCAGGGATAATTTCGCCAGCAGAGCCGAGGATCAGATAATCCGATATCACGTTTGTCAGGGGGGTAGGTTCCATATTAATTTCAATGATCGTAGCTCCCCTCTCTTTAGCTGTGACGGGGATGGAGGCTGCAGGGTAAACCACGGCTGAGGTCCCGATGACGAGGACGGCTGTACATGATTTGGATTCTTTGAGGGACGAGACTTGGGCCTCCCAAGGAATGGGTTCTCCAAAAAAGACGACATCGGGTTTTAAAAGGGATGAACATCGGGAACACCGGGGAGGGAGATCCTCCATCTTAAGGGAGGTTCCATCGATGGTGGTCGAACACTTCAAGCAGGAGAGCGTCCGGTGAGTTCCATGAAATTCAATGACATGGTGGTTTCCTGCGGCCTGATGAAGACCATCCACATTCTGGGTGATGACTGAAGAGAGATAACCCATCCGTTCTAATTCCGCCAGCCCAATATGGGCTGGATTCGGTTTGGCTTCCATGATTAGTGAGAACATATCCTTAAGCATCATCCAGACCTTCTCTGGATTCGAATGAAAGGCATAAATATGGGCATATTCCTCGGGATCGAATTTCTCCCAGAGTCCTCCAGCACTTCTAAAGTCTGGAATGCCGCTTTCGACAGAAATCCCTGCGCCAGTAAAAGCAATGGTCTTCTTTGAATTGAGGATGTCCTTTGCTGCTCTTTGTATCAAAGTGTAATCCATGGTTTTCTCCTTCCCCTTCTCCCTCCCTCTCTCCCCTGTCGGGAAAGGGTGGTGTGAGCCAACAATCCCTTTTAAACGACAATGTCTTGATAGGCTGGGATGATTCCAAATCCTTTTGCTTTGATGATCGCTCTCTTGACGGATTCGATTAACACTACTTCTCCGAGAAGTCCAACGGTGTTGACATCGGCCTTTTTCTTACCCAAAGAGAGCGCAAAGACAAGGTCTCCGTCAAAGGTGGTATGAAAGGGTGAAATGACTTTGGCCAAACCCAAGTGAGCGATTTGGGCGACTTGATGCAACTCTTTCTTTGTAAAATTGGCGTTGGTGGCAATCACCCCAAGGGTTGTATTAAAAGCCGTTGATTCAAAGGGAGGTATTGCTCCAAACCGTTTTCGGGTAACCCCTCGTTTTATCCACTTTGATGAATTGGACAATTCAAAACTTTTTTGAGATATCCTGGCTCCTGCTAATAATTGTTTTGATTCAGGGTCGAGCACATCCCCGAAGGCATTCACCACAACAAGGGCTCCCACCATCAATCCTTTGGGCCCGCCCGTGCTTGCAGTACCGACGCCCCCCTTCATTGCCCGTTCAATTCCGAAAAGTTTTCCCACCGTAGCCCCCGTTCCGACCCCAACACTTCCTTCTTCCACCTTTTTTGAGGCATTGAGGCAGGCCTGATATCCCATCTTGTGATCTGGCCGAACACGAAAATCACCCATTCCAAAATCGAAAATGACAGCAGAAGGCACAATGGGAATTTTTGTCTTGATGACATCGAATCCCTTTCCTTTTTCCTCAAGGTAGGTCATCACGCCACCTGTCGCATCGAGGCCGAAGGCGCTACCACCCGCTAAAAGAATGGCGTGAATCTTATCGACCAGGTGGAGGTGGGTAAGGGCATCGATCTGTCTTGTTCCGGTGGCTGTTCCACGGATGTCAACAGCTCCAACGGATTCTTCTTCACAGAGAATTACGGTGCAACCGGTCAAGGCCTTCAAGTCACTGGCATGGCCTACCTTGATCCCTGAGACATCCGTAAGGGAATGAAACCTTCTCATTTGTAGGAATATTATCAAAAAGAGAAAAAGGGTGTCAATCCTACATTTTTCTTGGAAAAGGCTTTAATGTTTAGGTGAACAAATATTTTTGATAAAAAGGGTTCTTTCAATTATAATGGCTGATAATGACTTAGAATTAAGGAGGAGAGAGATATGGATCTGATGGAGGCGATTAAAGGGAGACGAAGCATTCGGAAATACAAGCCAGATTCTGTTTCGGAGGAGGCACTTCAAAAGATCATGGAGGCAGTTCGATGGGCTCCTTCCTGGGCCAACACTCAATGCTGGGAGGTGATCCTTGTAAAGGACCCAAAGATGAAGTCTGAATTGGCCACCGTTCTTTCCAACACGAATCCAGCATTTTCTTCAATGACTGAAGCTCCCCTGGTTATTGTTCTTTGTGGGAAAAAAGGAGTTTCCGGTTTTAAGAAAGGGGAAGCGACCACAGTGAAAGGGGATTGGCTGATGTTCGATACAGGGATTGCTATGCAGACTCTCTGCTTGACCGCCCACTCCCTGGGTTTAGGCACGGTAGTGGTGGGAAATTTCAACCATAAAAAGGCTGAGGAGATTTTGGGAGTTCCTCAGAATGTAGAGGTGGTAGCCATAACGCCCCTGGGATACCCGACCACCGAAGGGAGTGCACCGAAGCGAAAAGAGACCTTTGAATTTATTTTTTATGACAAATATCCCGGGAGATAATAATTTCTAAACCTGACTCACCTGCCTGTGCATCGCTCCGTCTCTGGATGCCTTGCGTCGGACAGTCGCTTCAGCCTATGTGAGATCCTGAAATCTTAGACGCTGGTCCTGAAGTAAATTCAGGACGACAGGAATTGATTCAGGGCATGGCTCAGGAGGGCAATTCATCGAAATTTTAATACAAGTTTCACCATCAGTGAAAGAGTTTCAATACAGTCCTTTTACCGTAACCATTTGATGATATACCGAACTGGTTTCCCAACCATAACCTTAACCAAACATAAATGAAATCATATCGTCACCTCTACGGTCCCGTTCCTTCGAGACGGCTGGGAAGGTCGCTTGGGATTGATCTGGTCCCACACAAAATTTGCACATACGATTGTGTCTATTGCCAGATTGGGAGCACCAAAGAAAAGACTCTTATCAGAAAAGAATATATTCCTGTGAAGGAAGTTCTGGAAGAAGTGAGGCGCTTTCTTAAAGAAGATATTTCCTCCATTGATCATCTATCCCTAACCGGTTCTGGAGAACCGACCCTCCATTCTCAAATCCGCTTGGTCATTGAAGGGATAAAAACGATCACCTCCATACCGATTGCTGTGATCACCAACGGATCTTTACTTTACGAAGAAGGGGTGAGAAAGGATCTCCTTGGTGCGGATATTGTTCTGCCTTCATTGGATGCCGTGTCGTCAGAAGTTTTTTTGAGAATCAATCGTCCTTGCTCAGGGCTATCGATTGAAAAAGTGATCGAGGGATTAGTTGAATTCAGAAAAGGTTACAAAGGCCAGATTTGGTTGGAGATCCTATTCTGTAAAGGTGTCAATGATCACAAAGAAGAACTTCTGAAAATAAAGGAGGCCATCGATCGAATTCAGCCCGATTGCATTCACCTGAACACGGTCGTTCGACCTCCTTCTGAAGAATGGGCAGGCCCTCTGAATCAAAAGGAGATGGAAGAGATTCAAGCCTTTTTAGGTGAAAAGGCTTTCATTATTTCGGAATTTGGTCGTCATCCATCATCCATGCGAGAAAGAGATATCAAAGAAGAGATTTTAAAGATTCTTAGAAGAAGGCCTCTTTCTTTAGCTGATCTCTCCAAAGGGATGGGAATTCCCCTCAATCAACTGAGCCAATATATCGAACCCCTGACCCAAGCCGGCGAGATACGATCCCGTATTTTTGGTGAATCGATTTACTATGAAATAGGTGAAGAACAAAGAAAGTAGGTATTTTCGAGCAGTTGATTTAACTGCGATTGATCTCTATCGCCCCGAAAGATTGTTCCTGAAACACGAAGCTGAAATTTACCAGAGTGTTGAAGATTACAATCGATATCTTCAGTTGGGGTAATGTGCAGATAGTGGCAAACTGTACGTAGCATATTCTGTTTTTTCTAATGGTATTAGTAGGTTATGTGTTATTATATTACGCTTTTTCCTTCTGCCAAGTTTTTTGCTGCTGAATGTTAATCCAATTCAAATATCTTCTTTTCACCAAAGTAGAAATGTCCTTTTTTCTTAGCTCCTGGATTCTATGGTTTTGTCTTTTCGTATTTATAAGTATCAAACGAAGATTTTCTTAAACAGGGTGATTATGCGGAGGAGAGGAAGCGGTTCTTCTCGTTGTCTCTGCCACAGTCCGTTGTTTCTTTCTTATTAACCGGGAAGGTGGCGATTCCTTCGCTGGAATCACCTGCAGGCATCGAGGTCACTCGATTCTGGAAAGAGACGTACCACAGGGTAGCCTCCATCTCGATCGGCCCTGTGACCTTTGAGGATGAGGTTAAGAAAATTCTGGAGACTCCAAAAGAGGTTCGGGCTGTCGCTATGACCCCATTGGGATACCCAAATCAATCTCCCTCGCAAAAGTTCAGAAAGAGCCTAAATGAGATAGTTATATACAGCTATGAGAAGTATGAGTGAAAAGGAGGCATAGGTATGCTTTATAAGATCCTTGCAGATATTGTACTGCTTATCCATTTTCTCTGATCGTCTTTCTGTTTTTGGGAGCTGTATGGGGTGTAAAATACAAGGTCGTCAGGGTTATCCATCTCTCCGGTCTTTTTTTTGCCGTCCTGCTTCAGGTTTTTGGTTGGTACTGTCCTCTAACCTACCTTGAGTTTTGGTTGAGGTCGAAACATGATCCAGTCATTGTATATGTCGGTTCCTTTCACCCAAGGTTCCCATTAGCTCCAAAAAGCCTAAAAGTCTTAGTTTTGAATCACAATCCTGAAATTTCATCAAAAATGCGGGAATTCTCTCTTTCGGTTTCAGTACCAGCGATGACAAATCCACAACCTTCTTGGAAGTGAAATTCCTTTTTGTTCAACATGTTACAAGTCCTACCAAGAAAACTTCTCTTTTGCGATGATTTATATCTAAGTTCATAGAATAAATTCCATTTTCCTTCGTCTAATCCTTTGAGTGGATTTGATGAAAGGGATGTCAAGGGTATTGACAAGGTGAAACACTGAGAGTAATCTCGAACTTAAAGGGAGAAAAGTAAAATGAAAAGGGTTCTTATGGTCATTTTGGTCGTCGGTTTACTTCTGGTACCATTTGCCGGTTTTGGACAGGCTCGGCAAGCGGCTCCTCCCCCGGTAGCGCAGCCCCTTGTCCGTGAGGGTGAGTTTGCATTCAAGCTGGCGGATAGGCTGAAGATGGGTTTACCCGGTAACGAGGCAGAGGCTGAAAGTGCACTGGCCTCGGCAGGGATAGCACCCAGAAATGGCTGGATTGCCGACTACCCCATTACACCTGATATTGTCGGAGAGTTACAAACTGCGATCATCCAGGCAGCCGATTCCGGAAGGTTATCATTAAGCAGGGATGAGGCTCTCATGGCATTTGAAGGTCTCATCGCTGAGATGGGTCTATCTGTTGTAGCTGATACCCGTGGTGAGTTTGTTCAAAACGACCCGCCGGCAGATTACAGCCAATATTCAAATCCTGATATCATTATCAACTATTACTACGATCAAGGACCGCCCGTCGTCACTTACTATCCCCCTCCCTGGGATTACTATTACATGTACGCATGGGTCCCTTACCCATTCTGGTTCTCCGGTTTCTGGTTCTCCGGATTCTTCATTCTCAACGACTTCCACAGGCCCATTTATGGATACAGTGGGCCTTGCTTCGTTTCCAATCATTATCGCGACCACG
>DCVM01000146.1 GCA_002327985.1 Syntrophaceae bacterium UBA2188
TTTTAAGGAGCGAGGCATGGAAGGAACGATACATGTGATTTGGAACTGGATTGTGGCCATCGATCTCTTTGGGGCGGGGTTGAGTGCAGGGGCTTTCATCATTTCAGCCACAGCCTATTTCCTTGGCAGAGAGAGATATGAGACCATCACTCGGATTGGAGCTTATATCGCTCCCTTTCCAGTGATCATCGGAATTCTTGCCCTCATTTATGATCTCGAAAGACCCCATCTTTTCTGGAAATTATTTCTTACCTTTCAGCCTAATTCGGTCATGTCTCTTGGGGCTTGGCTTCTCTTCTTTTTCTCGATTTTCAGTCTGGCCCACCTTTATCTCTGGCTTCCAGAGCGATTCGATTATTTGAAGCTTTTTCCGGCTATTCAATCCAATAAATTTCTAAGCCGTTTTCAGGGGGATAATTTGACGAAAATGAGAGGGTTGGTGGCTGGTTTTGGGATCCCCATCTCCATTGGTGTTGGAATCTACACGGGGGTCCTTTTGGGGGCTCTTAACGCAAGACCCTTTTGGAATAATCCCATGCTACCGATGCTCTTTTTGATCTCCGCCATTATGACGGGTTCAGCGGCAATCTGTTTTGTAGGCTGTTTCATTAAAGGGTTCCGTGGGATGAGTCGGGAAAACATCAATACCAATAAATTCATGATCCATTCTATTGATTTTACCCTTATGGTCTTTTCTATGATTGCTGTCTTTCTTTTTATCCTGGGCCTTTATGTTTCACCCCGAAGTTCGGTAGCGGCTGTTCACCTGATCATGGGGGGTGAATTTACCCTTCTTTTCTGGGTTGTGGTGGTCGGAATTGGTATCCTTCTTCCATTAGCCCTTGAAGTTTACGAATTGATTCCACATTATATCGTCCATCTCGAATTAAAGGAGCATAACCCTTGGATTTCTGGGGTTATTACGACCTCAGTTCTCATCGGTGGATTTACCATGCGCTATATCGTTGTTTATGCAGGGCAAATGGCTCATATCATTACCTCCTGATTTTCACATTCTTCCTTTCAATTGGCAAACAGAATTTTTCTGTCCAACCAACATGTAACCTATTGTAAACATTAAGTTATTACTTGTGAAAAAAAATATTTTGACCTCTTTGAAAAGGGGTATTATATTTAAGTCGATCTAATGTTGAATATATTAAAGCTCTCATAGCTTAATTAATAGAAATGTAAAATTTCCTTCCTTTTAATAGACCAGCATTAAATATCCGTTCAACATTAGAATTAAAAATTAGGGGCTGATAGAGATGGACGAGATCAGTTATCAAAAATTTTTAACGACCAAAATTAGCGGCCTGGACCTGGATGTCCATGAGAGCCTGGCTTCTTCCCTTAAGCGGTTAAAGAAGGAACTCAGGCAGCATCGCATTCTCCTGTGGCCTGATTTCTATTTTGGGAATGAGTGGGGATGTGTAAACAAAAAGATTTCCATCAGCATCCCGTTTTATTTAGCCATGCCAGAATTAAGAGACCTCGAAGGAGATATTCCGCCGAACGAGGAAGTGATCAAGACCTTACGACATGAAACAGGCCATGCGGTGAATTACGCCTATAAACTTTGGCAACGTAGGGATTGGAAAGAAATCTTTGGGGATTTTCATAAGAAGTATCGGGATGGGTATCTCTATCGGGTGAATCCCTGGTCGAAAAGTTATGTCAGACACCTCCACTACTTAGGGGATCCCCACTATGCCCAAAAACATCCTGATGAGGATTGGGCAGAGACTTTCGCCATCTGGCTCACCCCCCGGTCCCACTGGAGAGTTAAATATCGAAACTGGCCTACTGCTTTTGAGAAATTGTCCTATGTCGATCGACTGATGGAGGAGATCGCCGGAGAGCAACCTTTGAATCTGAAAAAGAAACATGATGGAATATTTACGACGATTGAAGAGACTGTGTCGGAGTGGTGGGGCCTGGATGGAGAAATCTTAGACCAGGAGCTTCAAGAATACCTTTCCGATATGAATGAGCTCTTCATCAAACCGGGGAATGGATGGAGAAATCTCCTTCCGGCATGGAAGCTGATTCAAAAATTTGCCAGGCCGCTCACGGAGCGGGTCAGTCTTTGGATCTCGGGGTCAAATAAACATTCGGTTCGAAAAAGGCTTCGCCAATGGGAGGCCATCTGTAGAAACGAATCTTTGGGGTATCTTCCTGAAGAGGAGGGGAAGAAATTAATTGAATTGACTACCCTGCTCACCTACTATGTGGTCGATGGGGTGCATGGTTTCCGTAGTTAATCTTTACTTATTTCTCCCCTGTCTGTCCGCTCTGGTTCACCTCCCCTGATTCAGCGAAAGAGGGGGTTAAATCTCAAGGATCGGATCCGAGTGATAGATCTTCTTGAATCGGTCGGCCAAAGAATGGAACGACAAACCTATTTCAGATTTTAGAATGTTTTTTAGAGGATGACAGTTTTTTTGATCGTCTTGATAATATCCTCTGGCCGATCAATTAATTGAAGAATATCCAGATCGGCAAAAGAGATTTTTTCTTCCTTTAAAACCACTTCCTTCATCCAATCGAGAAAACCCCTCCAGAATTCTGATCCGACCAAGATCACCGGGAAAGGCCTGATCTTGTGTGTCTGAATGAGTGTGATGGATTCGAGCAGTTCGTCCAAAGTCCCAAAACCACCCGGAAGAATGATGTACGCCACCGCATACTTGACAAACATCACCTTCCGAACAAAAAAGTAACGGAAATTCAGTGATACATTGGTATAGGGGTTGGGTCTTTGTTCGAGTGGGAGTTCGATATTCAAACCAATCGATTTCCCTCCCGCAGAGAAAGCGCCTTTGTTGGCAGCCTCCATAACGCCAGGGCCACCTCCGGTAATCACGGCAAAGCCACTTTCAGCCAGGAGTTTTCCGATTTGTTCTGCCTTCTGATAGACTTCTTCCCCAGGTTTAACCCGCGTGGAGCCAAAGATACTCACGGCTGGATGATACTTGGAAAGGGCTTCGAATCCGTCCACAAATTCCGCCATGATCCGGAACATTCTCCAAGAATCCTGAATAGTAATTTCATTGATGACATATTGTTTATCTGTCATGTTCCCTCCTTCTTCCACTTCCATCTCTGCCTGTGACTGGAAGGTTCTCACTTCTTCCCTTTCAGGAGAGAAGGGGAGACATCGCTTATTTTTTGTTGATATTTTATGGTTTTTATATTAGGGAAAAGAGAGCTTAAAGTCAATCCTGTTTTAAAAAAGTTCGGAGTTTAGAGTTAGGAGTTCGGAGAAGAAACCAATACAAAATAAAGATTCCGAACACCGAACTAAGTTACTTCAAACTGCTTTACTGAGACTTAGGGGGAAAGTACACAGATGAGAGTTGAATTTTTAGGGGGCGTTCGGACCGTTACCGGGTCAGCGACTCTTTTGGAAAAGGGTTCGTTAAAGTGGTTGGTCGATTGTGGCCTGTTTCAAGGGAGCAAGGAGCTCGGAGAGAAGAACTGGAAAATCGAGTCTTACCAGGCTCAACACCTCTCTTTTGTTCTACTTACCCATGCCCATATTGATCATAGCGGTCTGATTCCAAAACTGGTTCAAGAAGGATTCCGGGGGAAAGTGATTTGCACCAAGGCAACCCGCGATCTATGCGAGGTCATGCTCGAGGACAGTGCACACATCCAGGAGATGGAGGCAGAGTGGCAGACCCGCAAAGGGAAAAGGGCCGGGAAGAAAGAGGCCGTTCCACTTTACACGGTGAAAGATGCAGAAGAAAGTCTTCGATATTTTCAGACGGTAAACTATGGCGAACGATTTCAGTTAGCGAACGGGATAAAGGTGCGATTTCAAGATGCCGGTCACATCTTAGGGTCGGCCATCATTGAAATCTGGGTGGAAGAACAAGGGGAGGAGAAAAAACTGATCTTTTCCGGAGATTTGGGCAACTCGGGTCAACCTTTGGTTCGAGATCCTTCGATCATCGAAGAGGGTGATATCCTTTGGCTGGAGTCGACTTATGGAAACCGGCTTCATAAAACCAGGGAAGAAACCATTCAGGAATTGTTGAAGATTATTCAGGAGGCCATGGCGCATCGAGCAAAGGTTATCATTCCCGCCTTTGCTGTGGAGCGGACTCAGGAAATCATATACACCCTTGGTCAATTTATCAGGCAGGGGGACATTCCTTCCATCCCCATCTTTATTGATAGTCCCCTGGCGATTTCTGCCACAGAGATCTTTAAGAGGAATACAGACTGTTTTGACCAGGAGACCCAAGACCTCCTTTTGGGAGGGGAGAACCCATTAGAGATCCCAGAAATCATTTACACCCAGACCACGGAGGAATCAAAAGCCATCAATGAGGATTCAAGACCTGGGGTTATTGTTTCTGCCAGCGGGATGTGTGACGCGGGAAGGATCCAGCACCATTTGAAGCACCATCTCTGGCGAAAAGAATCCCATATTGTCATCATCGGTTATCAGGCAGAGGGCACCATCGGAAGGCGAATTGTGGATGGTGCCAAGACGGTCAGGCTTTTCGGAGAAGAGATTGCTGTTAATGCCCGTATCCATACCCTGGGAGGATTTTCCGCCCACGCCGACCAGAGAGGACTTCTCAACTGGGTTTCACACATCCAGAATCCCCAGCTTGAGGTTTTCGTCAACCACGGAGAAGAAAGCATGTCGATCAAGCTGGGTCAACTCCTCAGCGAACAATTCCATTTCAAAACGGTTGTCCCACAATGGAGGGAGAAGAGAGTTCTTTTTGGTGACGAAGAAAGAAGGGTACCGGAAGAAAAAGGAGAAGAAGGATTACCCCCGGAAGAGTCGTTCTCTGTTCTTTATCGGCATCTTGAGCGAACCTATAAAAGGCTTCGTCGAAAGCTGAAAAGGGAGAAAAAGCGAGGGGAGGATTTTTATGCCCCCCGGTTATTGAGGCAATTGGAAGAGGTCAATAAAAAATTGGAGGAATTGGAAGAGGAGCTTTGAAGGCAAGGCAGAAGGAGCATCGAGAACTGAATAGGAAATTAAGGTGGAAGGAACCTCAGGGTTGGGAGAAGGTGGGGATCGTGATGGAACGAAAGATTCTATTCTTTTTTGGAGGGCTGGTTGCACTGCTTTTAATGGTACCACACGGAGTAGGAATGGCCGGGGTGGTGGTCGAGCAGGTGGTGAGAGATAGGGATAGGGGACCCACGAGAATCTTGCTTTATTTTTCAGACTTACGATTTCGAACAGACCATCAAGAAGGAGGACTGACAACGATCCTCGACTTCAAAGAAGATCGATTGGTGATGATGGATCACCAATCCAGAAATTATGTGGAGGTCAAACTCTCCCAGTGGGAAAAAGAGGTGGCCAAAAGGCTCAAGCAAGAAATGCCAGGAGTGAAGCCTAAGGCAAAAAAGATCATGGTGAAGAGGACTGGGAAAACGGCTGTTATAAATGGATTTCAGACGGAACAGATTGAGGTATGGGCAGATGGCGAGTTGATCGAGGAGAATTGGATGACCCGCGATGTGGAGATGAAAGAGGTAGAGCAGGTGATGGATCGGGTGGCCCAGGGGTTTTCAAAAGAGTTTCGGCTTGAGATGAAAGAAGGTCGAGAGATTTATGAGAAACTAAAGCCTTATGGTTTTCCCATCTTGATTCGAGACTATACGACCACCTATGGGTTAGGAGCGATAGACCGGGTGGAAGTCAAGAAAATGGAAAAGAAAGAATTGGAAGAGGATATTTTCCTTCCACCTGCCGACTATCAGAAAATAGTCGTAGGACCCTCAAAAAAGTGATTCACCTTTGAGAAAGAGACAGTTATGTTTTGGAAAAGGAAGCGGATCGGCCTCGCCCTTGGTGGCGGGGGAGCCAGGGGACTCGCCCATATCGGTGTGTTAAAGGTTCTCGAAAACGAGAAGATTCCCATTCATCTTATTGTGGGAACCAGTATTGGAGCATTAGTGGGAGGGGCCTATGCCAGCGGTAGCAGGCCGGATGAATTACAAAAGAAGGTAGATGCGTATCTCAATAGTGCTGAATTCCGATCTTCGACCATGAAGGCTTTTGAATCGGCCTATGCAAAGGAAGAGGGTGGCCTGGCTCAGAAAATCCAGATCCACTTAAGAAATTACTTCTATCTGATCCAGGCCATGTTCAAGCCAGGTATCCTTTCTAACGAGGATTTTCAGGCCACCATCAATTATTTTATTCCCGACATTAAAATAGAAGAAACGCACCTTCCTTTTCGGGCCGTGGCCACTGACCTGGTCAGCGGGAACCAGATCACTTTTTCTAAGGGATCCCTACGGCAGGCGGTGATGGCCAGTTGCGCTGTTCCAGGAGCTTTTGCGCCGCTTAAGGAGGGAGATCAACTCCTTTCAGACGGGGGCATTATCTGCCTCATCCCAAGCTCCGTGGCAAGACAAGAAGGGGCAGACATTGTCATTTCCGTGGCCGTAGACCGTGGGATTGGCTCGGAGGAATTGCGGACCGTAGTAGATGTCTATCATCGGGTCAATGAAATTATGGGCCGAAGATTGAAAGATTATGAGTTGGCGGAAGCGGATGTGGTGATCCTTCCAGAGGTGAGGGATTTTCATTGGTCCAACTTTTCTCAGGCCATGAATCTGATCGAGGAAGGGGAAAAGGCTACGAGGGAGAGGCTTGATGATATTCGCCATGCCGTGCTCGGAGCCAAAAAATGGTTTAGTTTAAAGCCTCGGAAGCGCCACCATATGAAAGATTAACGGGGGGTAGGAACAAGACCGGATGCTTTCCCTTCTCTGTTGGTATCCATAGAATCTTCAGGGTAAGAGGATTCCGATCAGCGTCACGATGATCCAGCGGAAGAATCCGATGAGTGGATCCAGAATGCCCAGATAAAGAAAACCGATGATGATAAAGAACCCATAGGGTTCCAGGTGGGCAAGGAAATACTGGGTTCTTTCCGATACCATTCCCATCAATATCTTTGAACCGTCCAGGGGTGGAATGGGTATCAAATTAAGAGCAGCAAGTGTGATATTGATCTGGACCACATAATAGACGAGGAGGGCTGTCGTCCCTGAGGAAGATATGGAAAATAGCCTGAAAAACAGCAGAGCGAAGAAGGCGAAGAGAATATTGGCAACAATCCCGGCCGAAGAGACAAAGAGGAGACCTTTCCGCCTGTCCGGGATGTTATTGAAGTTGACCGGAACCGGTTTCGCCCATCCAAAACCCGCAAGAAAGAGCATGAGCGTTCCAATGGGATCGAGGTGCTTGAGTGGATTGAGGCTAAGCCGGCCCATCCTTTTGGCGGTCGGGTCACCCATCCTGTATGCGATCCATCCGTGAGCGACCTCGTGGATGATAATGGAAAAAAGAAGGGGAATGACAACCAGGGCAAAAGCCAATGGATCATTGGTTAAAAGCTTCAGAAGTCCCATTTGGGTTACTCCTTAAATAGATGTAAGATTTCCCTGCTCCTTCATCAACCAGTCTTCCTGCCTGTTTGGCCTGTGGAGGGGGGATATGTTAAATCATCACACATAATATTTTACAACATATCGCAGCATAAATAAAATGGTCTACTTAACATCCTTGACTTTACTATTCTCGTTTGGTAGAAGTCCTATTGATGTTCTCCCTATATAAATATAAGTTGGAATGAAGGTGCGAAATAAGAGGACCTGTATACATTTTTATGAAACTGTAACAACGAAGGAGAATGCATGATCTTATTGAATCCTAAAAAACAGAGACGTCCGTATCCCGATGAACGATCTCGCGAAATCATGATCAAAACCATTGCGTTTCTGGAAAGCAAGGGCTTAAAGAAGATAAAAAGGGACTACCATGAAAAGGTGTGGAATTATGACTTCGTTGAATTCTTAAGAAAAGAAAAGATTTTTGCCACCTTGATGACACCGAGGGGTTACGGTGCTGAGGATTCACGTTGGGATACCTATCGCAATTGCGAGTTTGCAGAAATCACCTCTTTCTATGGGCTGACTTACTGGTACACCTTTCAGGTCAGTATGCTCGGGCTGGGTCCGATCTTCTTAGGCGAAAATGAAGCCGTGAAGCATCGGACTGCAAAACTATTAGAAGAGGGCAGGGTCTTTGGGTTCGGACTCTCGGAAAAGGAACATGGTGCGGATATCTATTCGACGGATATGATGCTGACCCCCAAGGGGGACGGGACCTATGTGGCAAAGGGTGACAAATATTATATTGGAAATGGGAATGAAGCCGCCATGGTTTCAACCTTTGCCAAGATGTCGGATACCAGTGATTATGTATGGTTTGTGGTGGACTCCAGACACGAAAAATTCGAGTGTATTCAAAATGTCGTAAACGAAGCAAATTATGTCGCTGAATATGCGCTGCACGACTATCCTATCACGGATCTGGATATCCTGAGCAAAGGTCAGAGGGCCTGGGACGATATGTTGAATACCATCAACATCTGTAAGTTTAATTTAGGATGGGGTTCGATTGGATTGTGTACCCATGCTTTCTATGAGGCCATCGACCATGCGGCCAACCGATATGTATACGGTCAATATGTGACTGATTTTCCCCATGTCAGGAAGCTTTTTACGGATGCATACTGTCGGCTTGTGGCCATGAAACTCTTTTCTGAAAGGGCCAGTGATTACATGCGCATGGCTTCACAGGTGGACCGGAGATATCTTCTTTACAACCCCATGGTGAAGATGAAAGTGACCACCCAGGGAGAAGAGGTGATCAACCTGTTGTGGGAGGTGATCGCGGCCAGGGGTTTTGAAAAAGACCCCTTTTTTGAAATCGCCACCCATGAAATCCGGATGCTGCCCAAGCTTGAAGGTACGGTTCATGTCAATATGGCGCTTGTTGTCAAGTTTATGCAAAACTATTTTTTTAATCCTAAAGGATTCGCGAAAGTTCCCCGACGAGACGATGCATCCAATGATGATGGTCTCTTTCATCAGGGGCCTACTAAGGGGTTGGGGAAGGTCCAGTTCCACGACTACAAGATAGCGTATCAGAGCGTGAATTTGCCCAATGTGGAGGTTTTCAAAGACCAAATTGCTGCCTTTACGGAATTCCTTATTCGGACAACGCCGGATCAAAACCAGAGCAGGGATATTGATTATTTGTTAACCCTGGGTGAGATCTTTACCCTGGTTGCCTATGGGCAATTAATACTGGAGAGCAAGGAATTTTTCGATGTCGAAGATGACCTCATGGATGAAATTTTTGACTTGATGGTACGAGATTTTTCAAAACATGCCCTTCACGTTTTTTGCAAACCGAGCAGCACGACCAAGCAGAAGGACCTGTGCAGGGAAATGATGAAGAGCCCTGTCCCAGATGAAGACAAGTTTGAGCGCATTTGGAAAAAGCATGTCTATTCCTTAAAGGGTCAATATACGATGAATCCGTAGCTGTTATCATCCCTCTCCACACGGGAAAGCCTGCAGCGGAGGGACGGTTCTTAAATCCTCATTAAATAACAGATCGATACAAATTAATTATTTAAAATCTTCGGTGTCTTCCCTCAAAAAGTTGGTCGTATCCAAACTTAAGCGGAGGTTCCTCTCACTTTTAAATAAATTATAATGGATAAACCTCTGATTCGCCATTGAACTCATATGACCTTGAATCGTAATGGGCAAGGGGTTAGGTGTCTATTCAATTTTAATCCTTCAACACCTAACCCCTAACGAGTTGCACGTTAGGCTATAATTTTAATAGTTCTCTGACTTTCTCTAGAAGCGGTTTTTTGATTTTCACTTTTAAATAAAGGTCACCGGGTTCTCCACCGTCTTTGCCGGGTTCGCCCATTCCCTTCAATCTTATCTTCTGACCATCCCTCATTCCCGGGGGGATGGTGACGATCAGCTCTTTGGATCTTTTCCGGTGAACGTATTTTCCTTTCGTTCCTTCAAAAGCCTGCCTCGGCTTGAGATAGAGGGTATCCTCCAGATCTTTTCCTCTCAGGGGTTCTTTCGTTCCCAGCATTTTTTTCAATAGATAACGGATGAATTTACCCGGCACCCCGGGAAGAATCTCCGGGGAAACTGGAATTTCATGCCGTTCCCTTCTTCGAGGACCAGGGCCGAAAAATATGAAACCCCTTCCAAAGATTCCAGGTCTTCGAAATTCAAAGCTACGGTATCCCTGCCCATACGATTCTCTAAAGACCTCCTCAAAACCTCTGAATCCAAACGACCTGGCCATCTCCTCAAAGATTTGGTTGATGTCAGACCCTCTGAAAATATCGTGTTCAGAATAGTTTTGTTTAAACCGATCATATCCATAAGATCCATACTGCTCATGAAAGGTGTCATAGTCCTTTCTCTTTTTCGAATCTGAGAGGACGGCGTAGGCCTCGTTCACCTGCTTCATCTTTTCGACAGCAGAAGGATTTTCCCTGTTTCGATCCGGATGGTATTGAAAAGCCAGCTTACGGTAAGCCTCCTTAATTTTTTCAGCTGAAGCTCCTTTCTCTACCCCCAGGATCTCGTAGTAATCTTTCTGATTCATGATCCTCTCTCTCAACCCCTCCAGGGCTGTTCTCTTCTCTCTGTCTGGAGCCGGGTTTCCCGGAATGAACTCAACCGCAGGGTTCAGGCATTATAAATGATAAAACTCCAATCTGCCACGATTTCCAGTTCGGACACTTCAAACCCCTTGACGAAACCCACTCCTAAGTATATTCTCAGGTAAAATCAAATGTCATAGAAGCACGGGGGGTAGAGCATGGCTATGTTACGGGCAGCCGTGATCCAGGATAGTCCAGTGGTTTTTAATCGGAAGGCAACCCTTGAAAAAGTTCATTCCTTAGTTTCGATAGCAGCCGTACAAGGGGCGAGACTGGTGGTTATCCCTGAAGCGTTTGTGTCTGCTTATCCTATCGGTCTTGACTTCGGTGCCCGGATGGGTTCACGCACGCCAGAAGGACGTGAGGATTTCAGGCGCTATTTCGAAAGCGCTGTGGAGGTTCCGGGTCCTGCCTGTGGGATCCTGGAGAAGACTGCCCAGGATGCCCGGGTTTTGCTCGTCATCGGTGTCATCGAGAAGGAAGGCGGAACACTTTATTGCACGGTCCTCTTCTTTTCCCCGGACGGAGGGTTGATGGGCAAACATCGAAAGGTGATGCCCACCGCCATGGAGCGGTTGGTTTGGGGATTCGGGGATGGTTCAACCCTGCCCGTATTTGATACCCCCTTGGGAAAGATCGGAAGTGTCATTTGCTGGGAAAACTATATGCCCATGCTTCGCATGCATATGTATGCTCAGGGGATCCAGCTCTATTGTGCACCGACAGCCGATTCTCGGGATACCTGGCTTCCTTCAATGCGCCATATCGCTCTGGAGGGACGCTGTTTTGTACTCAGTTGCTGCCAGTATCTCACCCGGGCCGATTGCCCGAAGGAGTATGCTGCCTTTCAAGGGGATGAACCGGACACCGTTCTGATGCGGGGCGGGAGTTGTATCATTGGTCCCCTGGGTCAAGTTTTGGCTGGGCCAAATTTCGAAGGGCCATGTATTCTGACGGCGGATCTGGATTTGGACGAGATTCCGAGAAGTAAATATGACTTCGACGTGGTTGGCCATTATTCTCGGCCAGATATTTTCCGCCTTTCCGTCAATACTCGTCCCACCCTGCCGGTGGTGGTATGTTCAGGAGAGGATGATGGTCAATAAGGAGATGCCTTCTATTTTGATCGTTACTCTTATTTATAGCTCGCCGGCTATGGACAACACCCAGCGACCAGTATGAAATGGAGCAGGAGGTTTGATCATGGAGCATCGCGACAAGGCTGAAGGTTCAAAAAGGATGAAGCACCTCGTCACAGGATGGTTCATTATTTTGGCAGTCTTTTTGTTAAACCAGGGTGCCCAGGCTATAGAAATAGGCGAGATTCCTCTAAAGGTAGAATTAAAAGAAAAACTGGGAGGGCGGCTGGATGGGAAACCTTGGAGCAGTGAAGAGTTATTGGGGAAGGTTCATGTCCTTTTTTACGTCGATCCTGACGAAAAAGATACGAACAACGATGCCAGCGAAGCTCTGGATAAGGAGAAGTTTCCAAGCGATCAGTTTCAATCGGTCGGGATCATCAATATGGCAGCCACCTGGCTCCCCAATTTTGCTATTTCTTCCGCCCTTAAAGATAAGCAGAAGCACTATCCCAAAACCATTTACGTACGGGATAACAAGAAAGTGCTGGTGAATGCCTGGAAGATTGCAGATGACAGCAGTAATGTTCTTGCCTTTGATAAAAAAGGGAAGTTGATCTTCAGAAAAGACGGCAAGCTTGCAGCCGAAGAAATCCAAAATCTCATCCGGGTCATCCGTGATCATCTTTAGATTTTGAGTTTTAAGTTTTGCTTAAGAGAATACGGGCGTCTACTGCGATCGCTCCTTTCTCAAGGACCTTCACAGGGTTGATATCCAATCCTTCGATTTCAGGACAATCCATCATCAACTGGGAAAGCTTGAGAAGGTGTCCAACCAGTGCTTTGACATCCAGAGGCCGTTCTCCACGAATGCCTTTGAGAATGCTTGCAGCCTTCAATTCTGAAATCATTTCTTGTGCCTCGGGTCGGTTGATCGGAGCCACGCGGAGAGAACTTTCCCTGAAGACCTCCACATAAATGCCACCCAATCCAAAGAGGACGACCGGGCCGAAAGAAGGATCTCGCTTTGCGCCTAAGATCACCTCCTTTCCCTCCGAGATCATCTTCTGGACGAGTATTCCTGAAAATCTTCTTTGAGCTAGTTTATTCATCTTGCTGTATACCTTCTCTGCTTCAGAGGGATCATGGATATTCAGAACGACGCCCCCCACATCAGACTTGTGTGAGATCTCTGGAGAAATGACCTTAAGGGCAACCGGGCCCTTTATTTTAGTCAATGCCTTTTTCAAATCTTCTTTTTTTTGAACGACTTGATAATCTGCTACAGGAATGCCATAGGCCTTGAGGACTTCGAAAGCCTCCGGGAGAAGAAGATCTCTCTTCTCTTTTTTTGTTTTTTGGATGAGGCGCTTGACATGACTACGATTAAACGAATAGGAAGGAGGTTTTTCCCTTGAAATTTTTCGTTTCCGGTAGTGTTCTCTCGAAATTGCCAAGGCGCTTAAGGCATCCTCAGGCTCTGTGAAGATTGGATAGTCAAAGGACCTTTTAATGTAAGCCAATTCTTCTTCCTCGGTCAGGTAGCAGAAGGCCACGGGTTTTTGGTAACGAAACGAGAGTTCCTTTGCGGCAGGAATTAACCTTCGGGAAGGCTGCATTTCATCGCCGATTGCCGCATGCTGAAAAATGATGCCATCGACTGCCTTAATTTTTAGGACCTGTTCAAGAATCTTTATGTAGAGATCGAAGTCGAAGAGGTCTCCCAGATCAAGAGGGTTGGTGGGCTGAATGACCTTGGCCCTGAAATAGCTGTGAATCCGCTCCTGAAAGTTTTTTTTCATGGGAAAGAGCCGGAATCCATATCTTTCGGCTGAATCGGCGGCAATGATGGCAATGCCTCCGGAACGGGAGAGGATGACCAAATCATTTCCTCCCATCTGCGGAAGGGAGAGAACCTTGACCGCATTGATGAACGATCGAAAATCCTTGGCCCGGATGATATCAGCCTGCTTCAAGGCTGTTTCCACAATCCGATCATCGTTGGCCAGGGCTGCGGTATGAAGCTTTGCAATCTCTTTGCTCGCTTCTCCGATATTGGCCTTATGAAGGATGATGGGTTTTGATGTGGATCGGGCGATCTCGAGAAGTTCCCTTCCCCTCTGGATGCTCTCCAAATAAATGCCAATAATTTCCGTCTGGGGGTCTTGGATGAGATATTGGAGGTAATCGATTTCGTTCAGATCCAGCTTATTCCCCATGCTCACCAATTTAGAAATTCCTACACTGGCGCTGGAAAGGAGATTCAGGTAGGTGAGGGAGACACCACCGCTTTGAACCAAGAGGGAGACCTTTCCCTTGCGGACTGCCTTTCGGTTAAGAGGAGGAAAAGCGACAACAAAGCCATTCTCAAAATTGTTAATCCCAATTCCGTTCGGTCCCACAATTCGAATCCCCCATTTTTTAGCAATACGCAGAACTTCTTTTTCTAAGGCTGCTCCTTCCTCCGAGTATTCGCTAAACCCTCCTGATTCGATGATGGCCCAACGAATTTTTTTTCTTCCGCAGGCTTCCAATATCCCCGGCACGGTTTGAGCAGGCGTGAGGATGACTGCGACATCGATTCCCTCTCTGAGATCCTCCATCGAGGTACAGATTCCTCTACCGAAGAGAATGCCTTCCTTTTTGCCGACTAAAAAGATTTCCCCGTTAAATTGAAATTCAAAAAGGTTTTCGACAATAATTCGGGCGAGGTTGTCAGGGTTTTCCGACACACCAATGACCACCACCGATTTTGGGTTGAAAAGTTGATCCATTTATCACGTCCTCCTACTTCACCCTCTCACCTTCCCTTCTTCTCTAAGAGGCTGTGTCGTAATATGAAAAGACAGACTATATAAAAAAGGGGAGAGGCGGTCGGGTGGAAAAGATTTAGAGCGGTCACCTTTAACTGCTCGGATTGAGGTTTCCCAAGTGTATGAAAAAATTCGATTTTATACAAGCAATGATTTTCCATAACCTAAAAGACCCGCATTCTAAATCTTTGGAACCTGACTGCCTCTCCCCCTTTCCTTGTGATTATGACACAGTCTCTAAGGGGAGAAGGATAAAAAGGAGTCCTGAAATGATGAAGCTTCTTTTTATCGTGCCTAAACACCTTCTGTGGCTGAGATGACATACCATGGTTAAAGCGGTTTTTTATTATAAAGATTGTCAAGGGGACTTTTTGGAACACTGACCATATCTCTTAACACATGAGTGTAGATCATTGTAGTCTCAAGATGTTTATGGCCAAGTAAATTCTGGATCTCCCTGATATTCACACCGTTCATTAGAAGGTGTGTGGCGAAGCTGTGCCTGAGAGTATGCACCGAGGCATGTTTGGCGATGCCTGCCTTTCTCACAGCTTCTTTTACGGCATTCTGAATTGTCTTTTCGCTGATATGGTGTCGTCTTATCTTCCCGCCTCTTGGGTCCACCGAGAGCTTTGAGGACGGGAAAACATACTGCCACCCCCATTCTTTTGCGGCATTTGGATACTTCCGTTCCAGGGCATCTGGAAGATAGACTTCCCCATATCCTCCTGCAAGGTCTTTGTCATGCAATTTCTTAACTTCATCAAGGTGTGACTTCAGTATTTTCTTAACGGTCTCGGGTAATATTGTTGTCCTATCCTTATCTCCCTTGCTTCCCCTTACAAAGACCAGGTCTTGGCCAAAGTCGATATCTTTCACTCTCAAACGGGCAAGCTCCATAAGACGGAGTCCTGAGCCGTAAAGCAACTGAAGGATTAGAAGGTTCAACCCTTTTAAGTGGTTAAACAACTTTTGAACTTCCTCCGGAGACAAAGTAACTGGTAATCTTTGTCCGCGCTTTGCCCTTACTGTTTTACTCAAATCACCAAGCTCTGTCTTCAGCACATCCCTGAAAAGGAACAGAAGGGCATTGAAGGCCTGGTTTTGGGTCGATGATGAGACCCTTTTTGTAAGTGCCAGATAACTCAAAAAATCCTTTATATCGCCTGAATCTAAGCCAGCAAGATGAATGTCTTTCTTTTTTACCTGAGAGATGTAATGAAAAAACCTTTCGACCCAGTCCATATAAGAACGTTCCGTTCTGTAAGAATAATGCTTGATGCGTATCGCTTCACGCATTTCAACAAGGATTTCCGAAGGATCGGGGAGCTTTTTTTGTGGGAGGTTGGGAGAGAGTATTGAGGTATTACCATCCAGAAAATGATGAATATACAGTCGGAGCGCCTCCTCTGCCTGTCTGATCTGCCAATCAGCTATCTTCTTTTGTGATTGCAACTGGTTTAAGAACTTTTGAAACCTCAGATCAGGCCCGAGATCCTCATTTCGGTTTGAAAAAGCCAAGAATTTACTTACCCAATAGGCATAAAAAGAGACATTCTTTTCAGGCACAAGGGAACGGGAAAGGAGAAAGTCCTGAAACTCAGGTAATATTCTCTCTTTCACTTAAAACTCCCAATCTTACAAAATCCCAATATTATACGAAATACGCATTTTGTGCTATTATATATGAAATACGAAGGAGAATCAAGAATTTTATAGACGACAAAAGAAAAAGGTGGTAAATAGATCCACTTAGAAAGACCAATTGTAAACAAATCTGGAATTCGTCTATTAATTGTTCGGCGGGGACAAAACTAAAATGCTGTCCCCGCCGAACGCTCGGCGCTGAGCTTCGCTCATCACGCCTTGTCTCGGCGCCAAGACAGAAAAAAATGATGATAACCAATAAAACCGAATTAGATTCTGCGCCGAACAAGGCGCTCGAGCGGTCGTTCAATCGTCTGCATGCCTAAAGGCCGCATCCTCGTGCCCGCCGCTCAGCGCCGAGCGTTAGGCATTCAAGAAAGGAGGAACGACCATGATTACAAGAAAAAGCAGGCAAAGGAAAAGGATCGCTTTGAGTTCAATGGGTATTCTCGTTGCAATCATTTTTGTTTCAATTGCTCATGCGCAGCAGCCTGTTGACATCACAGATGTATGGCTTGCAAAGGCAAATGTTTTATCAGAAAGCAAGGAATTAGTTCTCTTGAGTAGTGAGGTATGGGGAATCACGTCCAGCGATAATAAGATCTTTGATAACATGACGTCCCATTGTGTGGCTATGAGGAAGGTTGTCGATGGTAAACCTCAAAAGTCGCTTCTCTATTCGAAGTTCATGGACAATGATGGAGACTACTTTTTACTGGAGACTGTCGGAGAGGAGGCACCCCAGGGGACATGGACGTTTTTGGGCGGAACAGGCAAATGGAAGGGCATTAAAGGTGGGGGCAAGGCATGGTGGACCGCACGGGTAAAGTCGCAAATGCCAGACGCTATGCAAGGGCGTCTCAGGATGACGGGAACGTTTGAATTGCCAAAATAGATAAAACCTAAAAAAGACTGACCTTGACATGGAATCTATATTCGCATTTGCCTAACAAATCGCTCAAGAGGGGCGCGGCAAAAAGCCCGCCGCGCCCCTTAGCTTTTTCGTTAGACGAAGAAAGGAAAATGAGATATGGCCGTTCCGGACTACCAGAGCGTAATGTTACCACTCCTGCGGTTTGCTGGTGAAAAAGGTGGAGAGATATCCACTGGAGAAGCCGTCGAATTTCTCGCAAGGGAATTTGGGCTGACGGATGAAGACCTAAAAGAAATGCTTCCAAGTGGTATTCAGCCTACGTTTGTCAACAGAGTTGGCTGGGCTTCCACTTATATGAAAAAGGCTGGGCTGCTCGAGGCTACCCGGAGAGGGTACTACCGCATAACCCCGCGTGGACAGGAACTTCTTAAGAAACAACCGAAGATCATTAATGTAAAAATCCTTCGACAATACCCTGAATTCCTTGAATTTCAGCAACGGAAAGGAACTCGAAGTGCCGGAAAGGTGAAGGATGTGAAAGAAAGTCTGGATACGTCTGTAGCTACTCCATCTGAGGCCTTAGAAGCGGCTTATGAGAATTTACGAGATGAGCTTGCTGACGAACTTCTTGCCCGCCTTAAAAAATCATCTCCATCCTTTTTCGAACGTGTTGTAGTCGAGCTGCTTGTAAAAATGGGCTATGGCGGTTCGCGCGCAGACGCAGGGAAAGCCATTGGCAAAACTGGCGACGGTGGCATCGACGGAATAATAAAAGAGGATAAGCTTGGTCTTGACGTTGTCTATGTTCAGGCGAAGCGGTGGGAAAACAATCCGGTTGGACGACCAGAGGTTATGCAATTCGCCGGTGCATTACAGGGTCAAAAAGCAAACAAGGGCATTTTCATAACGACCTCCAGATTTACAGACGATGCTAGAGGATATGTTTCTCAAATTGGAAGTAAAATTGTCCTCATCGATGGGGAGCTATTAACCAACCTGATGATTGAGCATGATGTTGGGGTATCAACCGTGTCGATGTATCCGGTGAAGAAAATCGATACTGACTATTTTGATGAAGGCATCTAAAAAATTGATTAAGACGGACGTGCAAAAAACCGCGCAACCCTCAGCAGCAGGTTAGGCGAAAAAACCGAACATGAAATTTACCCAGTATTTTCTCTATACCATCCAGAGGCCTGATCGTGCTAAGATAAGGATGGAATGGATTGAAAAGACAGTCAGAAATCCAGACTACACGGAGGTCCAATCGGATAAGAGAATCCGGAAGTGGAAAAAGATCAAGGAGGAAGGCAAGTTTCTCCGCGTCATCCTACTTCCGGATGGAGAAACAGTGCATAATGCTTTCTTTGATAGGGGTTTCAAAGGAGAAGACAAATGAAAATAAAATATTTTTCAGATACTGACACGGCCTTGGTGGAGTTTTCTGACCTCGAGGTTGCCGAGACCAAGGAGATAAACGAAAATATTTACATCGACCTCGATACATCTGGCAATTTGGTTGCCATGACGATAGAGCATGCCCGTAAACAAGCAAGCCTCCCTCATCTATCCTATGAACAAATAGAAAAGAAATCGCCTAACAAATCACTCCAGCGGACGGCTAAGAGCCGCCGCTGATTTCTATCGTTAGGCCGTGATCGAATCTATTCACACCCGTAAGGAGATTTTCTGCAATGGACATTCCACGGATCTTC
>DCVM01000169.1 GCA_002327985.1 Syntrophaceae bacterium UBA2188
CTTTTTGCTCATAAATCCTCCGCTCTTTTGGAGTTGCCTTCCGGGCGGAAATTAACCTGATTTCCTCTTCACCTGAATAGGCGTAAACAACAACCAAAATCCTACCTATAATATCTGCTCCAAGGGTTACAAAACGCTGTTCACCGTGCCGGGTATCTTCAATCGTTACGGCCATCGGGTCATCAAGCACCGTCGCAGCATGGGAGAACTCGATGCCGTGATTCCGAATGTTTGCCGCGGCCTTTTTAACGTCCCAAACGACTCTCATTCTATTATATGCATATTATATGTATTTATCAATTTAAATCGTCTTGCCCTTTAAGGTCACAAATTGTTACTTCAAGATGGTTTCTGCTAGGTCTTAAGACTGCTTGGCCGCCATAATTGCTCCATGTTCAGTAAATGCATTGGGCAAGGCCTTAGCATATTTGAGGTTTTTAAGGTGATCACAAATTGTGATCACCTCCTTCTTCTCAGGTTGGGTAAGTTTAAACATAAAGTCTTTCGGGAAACGCTTTAGATTCCGTCTCACCGCTTGGTTAAGGACACGGGTTGGCACGCCATATAGCATTGCAAGGTCAGCGTCCAACATGACTCTCTGCCCACGGATCAAGAGGATCCGCTGTTCAATCTGACCAATTGGAATGGTGGCTTTCTGGCCTGTCACCCTTTTAACCTCATTTCTGCTTACGCGATAAGGTCACAAATTGTGACCTTAAACAAGAAAACAAGTTGTTTTGAAATCACGAATTGTGATTTCAAGATGAAGAGATTCCCCTGAAGCATTTTATTACCTTAACAACCCAAAGCCCATTCGTTTTTAGAATAGGCTTAAGTTCAATCCCAAAATTTTTAATAATTGATCTCCCCTCCAGATTTGCCCCACTATATCAAAAAAACAACGTTATGACAATGCCCATGGAATTGGAGAGGAACAGGTTGGAATTTCAAATCAATTGGGAGGCAAAAAGATAGGATGGGGAGGCCAAGGAGGCCTCCCTTATAGATCAGTTATCTTTCCAGGTGGGTTTGCGCTTATCTAAGAAGGCCTTGAGTCCTTCAATGGCATCGTTGGTCTTCATCAACCGGTCCAAATAGATTTTTTCAATGGCTTTGAGTCCCTGATCCATATCGTCATTCAGACCTGCAAGGGTTGCCTCTTTGGTCAACTTTAAAACAATCCCGCTCAATTTTTTAAACTTCTCTATAAATCCATTCACCTCTTCAACGAGGGAAGCCTCAGGGACTATCTTATTGACCAATCCCAAGTTTAATGCTTCTTGAGCGCTGATGATATCTCCAGAGAGTATCAATTCCAGGGCTTTCTTTCTCCCGATCATCCTCGGAAAAACAAGGGCTGCAATGGGTGGAAAAACGCCAACCTGGATCTCAGGTTGTCCGAACTTTGCTTTTTCTGTAGCAATGACCATATCGCAATAGAGAGCCAGTTCGCATCCTCCCCCAAGGGCTGAACCATTCACCACAGCAATGGAAGGCACTTTTAGGGCATCCATCAACCGGAATATTTTATGAAAGACTTCGATCATCTTATAAACCAAATCACCAAGATGCTCTCCAACATCCACCCCTGCGGAAAAAGCCTTTCCCGCTGCCTGGAAAACAATAAGTTTCAACGATGTTTCTTTTTTCAATCCTTCCAGATAAGTATTGATCTCCTCCATCATCTCAATATTAAGGACGTTAAGGGGAGCCCGATTTAATGTAAGGGTTGCTACTCCATCTTTAAACTCAGTTTGAATATGTTTTAAAGCCATCTGTTCCCCCCTTCTAAAAATCCCCCCCAACCCCCCTTTAGTAAAGGGGGGTTGGGGGAATTAAAGTTTTACTTCTTCGGCTTCTGGAGCACCATTTCGGCCAGTTCTTCGTCGTAGAGATGACCTTTTGCGACTTGCCGCCGGAACTCAATGAAGTTGATTACGCTCGAGCCTGTTTCTTTTTGTGTGTTGAAGGCATTGAATCCAAGCCAAGCATCCATGTTCATGTTAGCAGCCAGCCAGTAGATGGCATGGGCCTTGGTATTATCCCACCAAAACTTCTTTTTAATCCGGATCGTTTCAACCGATTTCATTAAGCAGAGTGGGAAAAGATTGGCTAAGGTCCAAACCATACCGTTGATATAATTATCCAGTTGTGTCCAATCGGTCTTCAAGGTCTTAAGATAATCCATGGCCTTTTTGGCTTCCTCTCCTGCCTTCATCTCACCATAGACAATCTCACCATTGTCCACATACTTATCGGTGATCACACGAGGATCTCTTACCCAGTTTCCATCCTTATCCTTTTTAATCGGAATGGCCTTTGTAATTAACCCCAGCCTTTCCATCTTATAGGCGCTCCAAGGAATATTGGAGATGCAGTTCCACATCGCTTGTTCCATGCTCAGGTTCCATGGTAAAAAGTCTGTGGAACCACCATCCGGTGTAGAACCGGCCCTTGTCCCAGCCTGGCCGAAGGAGGCTGTATCCGCAGCCACAGTGAGGTCGCAAGCCTGCCCAATTTCCTGACCGCCAGCGATCCTCATCCCATTAGAGCGGCAGATGACCGGAACCCTGCACTTCAGAATTCCATCGACCATGCCTGAAAAGAGATCCATGTAATCCGCATATTCCTTAGGTCTTCGGGTATAAAACTCTGAATACTCTTTCGTATTTCCACCGGTGCAGAAGGCTCGGTCACCAGCACCAGTGAAGACAACGGCTACAACGCTCTTATCCATAGAGGCCCTGTGCATTCCTGCGATGACCCCCTTTACCATCTGCGTTGTGTAAGAGTTGAACTGATCAGGGTTATTGAGTGTGATCCAGACTGAATATAACCCTTCCACCACATTCCCCTTCGGATCGAGTAAAGGCTTTTTCTCATACATGGTACAAGGGGGTGTGGTTCCAAAAAATTGATCTCCAAAAAGGTTATGATCTTTCGGTGTATTATCTCTTACTAACCAATCTAATGCCATAAAAATTCCTCCTTTCTATTTTGTTAATGTGTTGTAGTCAACCACAATATCTCTATCATTGACAACAAAGAAGATTGGAATGGTGGAATAATGGAATGATGGTTAAAGATATGGTTACAATTAAACCCAATTTTCCAATATTCCAGTATTCCATCGTTCCAGCTTTAAAAATCCGGTGTCAGTACAATTCTCTTTGCTGGAGATCCAGCTTTATGAACTTCATCATAGACCGATGCAATTTGACTCATGAGTCTTGCCTCAACAAAGGGTGCAATGTCGATCTTCTTAGAAAGGACCATATCGAGCACTATGGGATAATATTCGGGGAGGCAACCCCATGTCCCAATCATCTCCGCATCAAAAGCCATGAGTCTGGAGATGCTATATTCGTTCTTCGCCATCCCAAACCCAATGAGAATCAACTTGCCAGTAAAAGAGAGGAGTTCCAGGGCGAGATCCTGACCCGCCTTGGTTCCGCTCACCTCAAAAATCTTCCAGCCAAAACCAGCTTCCAACCCGTTCTTTTTGCAGATCTCTCGAAATTCATTTCGGATATCCTTGACCTGCTTATCCTGTGTGCTGATCACAAAATCAGCGCCGTATTTTAATGCTCTTTGTAATTTCTCGGGATTTCTTGCAATGCCAATCACTACCTTCGCACCCAGAGCCTTGGCTGTCTGTGCCATGTAGACACCGACTCCCCCAGTCACCCCTACGATGATGACTCTATCCCCTGGTTGGAGGTCCGCTCTTTTGGCAGCCTGGTAAGGAGTCGTCACCGCATCAGCCACCACGGCAAGGTGTTCCAAAGGAATGCTTCCACGATTCCTCACTTCACAGAGATCAATCGAAGGAACTGGAATATGGCTTGAATTTCCTCCGTAAATCCCGATGCTGTTTCCAGGCATCTTCTGAGCTAAGCAACGATTTCCACGACCTGTTTTGCAAAGCAGACACTGGCGGCAGGGCATCACTGAAGGAATAATGACTTCCTTCCCCATCCACTTTTCATCTCCCGCAACGACTGTTCCGCTAATTTCATGGCCGAGGGTTAAAGGCGGTTTGGATACAGTAGGCACACCATCGTAAAAGTATCCTAAATCAGTATGACACACACCACATCCAGCCACTTTGACCAATACCTCTCCAGGCCCTAACGTTGGGACTGGAATGGAAGCCTTGGCTAACTTGCCTGGGATCACCTCCCCTGTTTCTTTATTTTTGGCTGTAGGCTGAACCATTTGCCAAGTTTCAATCTTATCAGGTATTGTTGCCATTTAATTCACCCCTTTCTGTTTTAAAATACGAATTTCGAATTTCGCCTGCCTATGCCGAAACGGCTTCGCGCAGGCAGGTGCTTCGGATTTTTCTTCATCCCCCCTTTCCCATTCTATCTCAGATTGTAGATTTCAAATTAAAATTTGAAATCACGTTTAGGTCATTCCGAGTCCACCATCCACACAGATCAGTTGGCCGGTGATATAGTTCGCCTCGTCCGATGCCAAGAAGACGAAGGTTGGAGCTACCTCTTCTGGTTCCGCAAACCGGCCCAGCAAAATCCTACCCGTATAAATCTCCATCAGCTTAGGGTCTGCTTTAACCCTGTCGAACATCTCCGTACCCACATATCCCGGCTGGACGACATTCACGGTAATCCCGTGTCCTGCCAATTCCCGTGCGGCCGACTTGGTCAGAGCAACGATCCCTCCTTTTGCTGAACTGTAGTTGATCTGTCCTTTTGTCCCCCACAGTCCTGCGGAAGAAGTTACATTGATGATCCTCCCGTATTTTTTCTCCATCATATGCTTAGAAGCAGCCTGGATGCACAGGAAGGGACCTTTGAGTTGGATATCAATCACCTCGTTCCATTGTTCCTCTGTCATTTTATAGAGCATATTTGGTTTCGATACCCCTGCATTGTTAACCAGAATATCAATCTTTCCGAAGTGGTCAATAGCAGTCTGGATGATCTTATCTACATCCGCTTTCTGTGCAACATTTCCTTTGACCGCTACTGCTTTTCTACCCATTTGTTTGACCATTTCAACAACTTCTTGTGCTGGTTGGTCTTTGCTCGCATAATTAACGATGACATCAGCACCTTCCTTTGCGTAGGCAAGACAGATTGCTCTGCCAATTCCTCTTCCACCGCCTGTTACGATTGCAGCTTTGCCCTCCAACCTACCCATCAGACCCTCCTTGTCTCATATTTTTAAGTCTATACAAAATAATTTGTGAATATATTCTCATGACTGAGTAAAAAAAATACTACATTTTTATTTTAAATACAAGAGAATTTTTAATTAATTCGAATGCTCTTTTATTACAATAAGTTACAACCATCTTTTTCTTCTCCTATAGTGTTTCACCTCTCGATAACTTTTTTTCTTTCCGACCTCGCTTAACCCTATATAAAACTCCTTCACATCCTCATTTTCCTTCAAATCTTTTTGGTTCCCATCAAGAACAATTCTCCCATTCTCCATCACATAGCCGTAATCAGCAATATCAAGGGCCTGGGGTGCATTTTGCTCGACCAATAATATAGCTGCCTCTTTTTCATCATGAATGGCCTTAATGATTCGAAATATTTCCTTAACTAAAAGGGGACTCAGGCCCATGGAAGGTTCATCCAATAGCATCATTTTCGGATGGCTTATCAAAGCCCGTCCAATCGAAATCATTTGTTGCTCACCACCAGAACAATAACCCGCCGTAGCGTGGCGTAAATCCTTGAGCCTCGGGAAATATCCATAGATCATGTCAAGGTCTTTTTTCATCGAACTCTTTTCTCTTTTCGCTCGGGCCCCGACGCGTAAATTTTCCTCCACGGTGAGATGAGCAAAAAGCCTTCTTCCTTCCATCACCTGGACCAAACCACTTTGGGCAATCCTCTCGGTACTCATTTGGGTCAGGCTTTTCCCCTCAAATTCAATCGTGCCTTCAGTCACCTCTCCTAATTCTGTTTTGATCAGGCCGGTAATGGCATTCAAGGTGGTGGTCTTCCCTGCACCATTCCCTCCAAGTAGGGCAACGATAGATTGGGAGGGCACATTCAAAGAAACCCCTCTGAGGACTAAGATGACCTTATTAAACATGACCTCGACATTGTTGAGACTTAACATTTAATTTTGAATCCTCATATCCTCTCTATTCTCACCAGACCGAAAAGACCATATGGCTTGACGATCAACACCAGAACCAAGATAATGTAGGGCACAATTTCTCTTGTGCTTGCGCCGACAATCGGATCCAGATAGAGACCAGAGAGATATTCCAGTACCCCAACCATGAGACCAGCGATCAGAACGCCAGGTATAGACTCCAACCCGCCCAAAAGAACAACAGGAAAACAGTTCCCCGCAATATGATGAAGTGTGGTGCTCACACCATTGATACTGCCCAGCAAGATACCTCCAATGGTCGCCAAGAGTGTGGCAATCACCCAGGCCAGAATGAAAACGATCTTCGTGCTGATCCCCATGCACATCCCTGCTTGATGGTCCTCCGCCACAGCCCTCATGTCCAGACCCCATTTGCTGTATTTGAAGAAAATGATGAAAAGGCTGATCACGAGCATAGTAATAAAAAAGATGATGATGTGTTGAAGGGATAAAATAATGTTTGAAAATTCGACCGGTTTTGGAGGAATAAATGTCGGATAGACAAGATAGTTATAGTCCCCCCAGAATAAGGTCACCACCCCATCGATGAAAGCTTGCAGGGCTAAGGTCACGATAATTAATGAAAGGATGGGTTGCCCCACCAATTTCCTCATGCCAAAACGTTCAATTATAAAACCAATGACGACAGCGGAAGCCAGGCTACAGATAAGTCCCAGCCATATAGGCATTCCAACCTGTTCCATGAAACACCAAGCCAGGTAGGCCCCCACCATCAATAATCCCCCTTGGGCAAAGTTAAAGACATGAGTCGACTTGTAGATGACGACGATGCCCACTCCGACAAGACTGTAGAGGGACCCGACCATGAGACCACTTGCGAGAGCTTGGAATAACTCTGCCATCGAAAGTCCTCATTTTGGTAGCGCCCCTTTTCTAAGGGGGCGCACCCTTTCATTCTCTATTTTGACTCTGGCTTTAACCACGGTACTTCGATTCCATATTTTTCTTTCACCCATACCCCGTTGACGCACTTGGAGACATTCAAATACTTGAAAGGCCTCCTCTCTGTTGGAGAAAAACTCGCATCTGGGGTTAGACCCAACATGTCAATTTTTTGCACCGTCGTTAAAGCCTTATGGATCGTTTCCTTATTGACATGATCCGGGCCGAAGGTCTTGGCAGCATATCGGATGGCCTCAGCCGTAATTCTCGCTGGGATCACGCCCATGAGGTATTGAGTCTGATAATCGATGCCTCCACGGAATTCTTTTTGCATTTGCATGCCCAATTGAATCCCCTTATTTTTTGTCTCTGACCAATCGGCAAAATGATTCACGGACCAAGCCCCCTCTGCGGCGTCCCCCGCCAATTTCACCACCTCGGCTCCACGACATTCCGACCCACCACAAAATTGCATCTTTCCTTGAAGTCCAAGCCTCTTCGCATCCTTTAGCAGAACTGCAAAATGACCCTCCAAGATATTCGAAAAAATAAGGTCAGCTCCTAATGATTTTGCCCGGAGGAGCTGGGTGCTTAAGTCACTCGGTTGCCCGGCAAATAATTGAGCGGGGAGGACCTCAAATCCATATTTTGCCGCCCATGGCTCTCCCAATTCGATATGAGCTCTTCCATAAGGTGTGTCCCAGGTGATCGTGATGACCTTGGGTTTTTCCTTATGGCCTGCCTTCTTCCAGAGGTCCATGAAATAAATGCAACCAGCGGTTAACACATCAGGGTAAAGAGGACGAAGTAGAAAGATGTAACCTGGAGGCTCGATGGCAGGAGGAAAACCAGACCCTTCACTCACGCAGGGAATTTTTAACCTCCTCAGTTCATCATTCATGGTCATGGTTCCCATTGTTCCCATGATATAGCCAGCACTAATTCCGGCCGTTTCAAATTTTTTCAGTACTGGCAGATATCTTTTGGGATCATAGCCTGTATCTTCCATTAAGATATTGATGGTGACGCCTGGAATGGAATCGTATTTTTCCATCCATTTAAAATAATCTGAATAACCCTTCCAAAACTGCTGGGCAGTAAATGCGATGGGCCCTGTCACATCACCAAAGACGCCTAACTTGACCTCCTTGGCCCAGACCGGTAAGCTCCCCGTTAAGAAAACAAGAATGAGACCTATCCCTACCATACTCATTGCCCACTTTCCTTTTCCCCTCTTTTCCATATCAAACCCTCCTTTCTTTTTAGGTCGTATTGTCAAAAGTTATCTCCC
>DCVM01000101.1 GCA_002327985.1 Syntrophaceae bacterium UBA2188
GGGAGATAACTTTTGACAATACGTTTTATAACGAAGGGAGGAAATAAAATGGATTTTTCTTTAAAGGATAAGGTCGCTCTGATCACCGGAGCCAGTCGAGGAATTGGTGAATCAACCGCCATGGGATTGGCCCAGGCCGGTGCTGACATTGCCATTGCCAGTCGGAAACTCCCGGATCTTGAAAAGGTAGGGGAAGAGATAAAAAAATTGGGAAGGAAATGCTTGCCCGTGCAAGCGCATCTCGGCAAGGTGGAAGAAATCAATCAGCTTGTTAAGAGAGTTCTGGAGGAATTCGGCAGGATCGATATCTTGGTGAATAATGCCGCCACGAATCCGACTATGGCTCAGGCCATCGATGTGGATGAGCGCGCTTGGGACTCCATTATGAATCTGAATCTTAAGGGGCTATTTTTTCTCAGTCAGGCAGTAGCCAGAGTCATGAGGGAAAAAGGCGGTGGCAAAATTATAAATGTTTCCTCCGCCGCCGGAACCACCCCTGATATATTACCTCTTTACTCCATAAGTAAAGCTGGCGTCAATATGGCCACAAAGGTAATGGCTCAGCAATGGGCGCAATATAATATACGCGTAAACGCTGTCGCACCGGGCTTGACAAAAACTCGTTTTAGCGAAGCCCTCTGGAAAAATCCGGACATTCTCAAAATGGCGATGTTTAAAACTCCAATGAAGCGCCCAGCAGAACCCGAAGAGATGGTAGGGACCATTATTTACTTGGCTTCAGATGCTTCGAGCTATGTAACAGGTCAAATCATCGGAATAGACGGAGGACTTACGATATAGGCTCCCCGACCCTCCCCTCTCCCCGGCGGGGGAGAGGGATAAGGTGAAGGGGAAGAGGAAAGAAAATGAGAGACGTTGTCATTGCTGGATATTTAAGAACGGCCCAATCCAGGTCTCGGCCCAATGATCCGCCTCGGGACTGGTTCCATAAAATAAGATCAGAAGAACTTCTGGCAAAACTTCTGCAAGAGGTCATTAAAAGGACAGGAATTAAACCCGAGGAGATTGACGATTTTATTGTCGGATCTGCTTATGGCGTAAACGAACAGTGGAGTTACGGGGGCCGATTTCCAATTTTTTTGGCAAACCTGCCAGAGAAAATTCCTGCAAAATTCGTTGATCAGCAGTGCGGGTCTGGTATGGCCTGTCTCCATTTTGGATTTCTGGAGATTGCAGCAGGATTTGCAGATATCGTCATGATAGGAGGGATGGAACATATGACCCGGGTTCCCATGTTCGGGCCCTACCTGGTAAAAGGAGCCATCTCTCCGAATGAGCGTCTCTCGTCCGATCCCGTTTATAAGCACTGGGATATAGCAATCTCCACAAACATGGGTCTCACTGCAGAGAAACTTTTTGCCCAGAGTGGACTGACCAGAGAAGATATGGATCGATGGGGGGCCCGCGCTCATCAGTTAGCTTCCAAGGCTTATAAAGAAGGATTTTTCAAAGATGAAATCCTTCCTATCAAAGCTGAACAGGCAGACGGAAAGACTCTAATTGTGGATCGAGACCAGGCCGTTCGGGATGATGCGACCTTTGAAGGCATGAAGGACCTCAAGCCAGCATTTAAACCGGATGGAGTGGTCACGGCTGGAAATTCCTCACCTTTGAACGCTGCGGCAGCTTCCATGATCCTGATGTCCAAAGAAACGGCCAAGAGAAAGGGTATCCAGCCCATGGCGACCATCCGTTCCATTGGATTCGCTGGAGTGGACCCAACCATCATGGGAGTGGGTCCGGTCCCTGCCAGCCGCATGGCCCTCGAAAAAGCAGGCATGCAGGTTAAGGACATTGATTACTGGGAGATTAATGAGGCCTTCGCTATCGTTGCCCTCAACTGTATTAAGGAACTGGGGATCGATCCGGATCGAGTCAATGTGATGGGAGGGGGCACAGCCATCGGGCATGCCTTAGGAGCTACTGGAGTCCGTCTGGTGGGCACTCTGTCTCGGATTTTGAAAATAAAGAAAGGCCGCTATGGTCTGGCCAACGCCTGCGTTGGCGGTGGACAAGGAGTGGCTACGATCATCGAGAGAGAGCCTTAAATCCTTAGGTTAAGGTTACAAACAAAAATGGGTTATGGTGACGATGCTCGTATCGAAGCAAGAAGCTCGAAACTTGAAATTCGAGTATCCAGCATCCCTATACGAGCCTCGATACGAGCTTCGACAACGATAAACGATGTTTATTCTTGGGCACATTATTTTGATTGATTTTTTTCTTTGATCAACATATAAGGAAAGCAACAGAGGGGGGTTTTTAAAGAGAATCATTATGTATTTTTCTTCCTTAGTTCACTAAACAAACATTTTAAATTTTCCCCTCACCCTTCCCCTCTTCCTGTGGGGAGAGGGGAAGGGTGAGGGGACTGGAGCAAAAACTTATGAAAACAGACTACAAAACAATAAAAGTTGAAATCAACCAAGGAATCGCCATTCTCAAATTAAACAATCCGCCTGTTAACCAGCTTTCCAAGCCGTTTGTAGAAGAGATCAAAGACGCCCTGACCTCGGCTTATGGAGACAATGAGGTCAAGGTTGTGATCCTCACCGGGACCGAGAAGAACTTCATCGCTGGAGCCGATATCACCGAGATTCAGAAGGTAAAAGACAGAGACTCTATTTTTCCACTGGTGATGGAGAACAACAAATTATTGAATTCCATAGAACAAGGACCCAAGCCTGTGATTGCCGCCATCAATGGAAATTGCCTTGGAGGAGGTTTGGAGATCGCCATGGCCTGCCACTACCGGATTGCGGCAAAAGGAATGCAGGTGGGGCAGCCAGAGGTCCAGATCGGTTTAATCCCTGGAGCAGGAGGAACACAAAGACTTCCCCGGCTGGTGGGACTTCCTGACGCCCTTAAGATCATTGCAACGGGTCAGCCCATTTCCTCAGAGGAGGGATTGGCAAAAGGTTGCCTCGATGAGGTTGTTCCTTTAGGATCCCTCCTTGAGAAAACCCTTGAGGCAGCAAAACGTTTTATCTCCGGTGAATTGAGTCACCGTGATCGGATGACGCGCCTGAAGAAGGATAAACTTCCAAACTTTGTTACAAAAAAAATGATCATCTCATACGCCAGGGGGGAGGCAGAGAAGAAAGGCAAAGGATATATTGCACCTTTCAAGGCCATTGAGGCCATGGAGCGGGGTCTCTCTGACGATTTCGAGGCCGACCTTAAGATCGAGGCCGAGCTCTTCAGCGATTGCGCTGTATCGGATGTGGCCAAGAACCTGATCGGGATTTTCCTCAACACCAGGGCTGCGGGAAAGCTTCCCCGAATCAAAGGCGTGGAGCCACAAAAGATCAAGACCGTGGCCATGCTTGGAGGAGGAACGATGGGGTCTGGCATCATTAACCTCCTCCTCAGCAACGGGTTCGAGACCATCCTCTGGGATATCAATGACGAAGCCATTCAGAAAGGTGTATCCGCTGTTCGAAAGACCTTTGCTTACCCGATAAAAATAGGGAAGATGACCCAGGAAGAGCTCGATCGCAAGATCCAGGATCACCTGACGACCACGACTTCCCTTGACGGCATGAAGGGTGTTGACCTGATCATCGAAGCTGTATTGGAGGATATGAACATCAAGCAAGGGATGTGGAAAAAACTTCAGGAGATCTGTCGGCCAGAGGTTACTTTTGCCACGAATACCTCAGCGCTTCCCATTACGGAAATGGCTTCTGTCCTGAAAGATCCGGGTCGGATGATCGGGCTTCACTTCTTCAATCCTGCAGAGAGGATGCCGCTTCTGGAGATCATCTGCGGAAAAAAGACATCGGATGGGACATTGGCAACAAGTGTGGCCTTTGGGAGGGCCATACGCAAAGTTCCCATAGTGGTGAATGATGGTCCTGGTTTCTATGTGTCGAGACAGCTTGGAGCCCTGATGGGTGAATCGACCTTTATGGTAGGTGAGGGAGTGGATGGAGCGCTGATTGAAGAGGCGGTCCTCGATTTTGGAATGCCCATGGGACCGGCAACTCTCAGCGACCTCACTGGCATCGATATCGGCTATCACGTGGGAAGGAATTTTGAGAAATCCTTTGGAGAACGCTGGAAGATGTCGCCCATCTACGAACTCGTTTATGAGACGGGATGCTATGGCCGCAAGACTGGAGCGGGTTGGTTCGATTACAGCAGCGAGAAACCCGTCCCAAATTCCAAGGTTCAGGAGGTGATCAAAAAATATTTAAAGGAGAAAGGGATCAAACCCAAGAAGTCTTCCCATAAGGAGATCGTAGATCGGATGCTTGCCCGCGCGATTAATGAAGCTGCCTACATGATTCAGGAGGAAATCTGCGATAGACCTCAAGATATGGATCTGGCCATTATCTACGGGCTTGGATTTCCTCCGTACCGCGGCGGCATTCTCCGTTATGCGGATGCCTGGGGGATTCGCAATGTCTATGAGCATCTTTTAAAGCTGGAGCAGGAGCACGGAGTCCGATTCAAACCCGCCTCCTTGCTTAAAGAGATGGCTGAATCAGGTCGCACGTTCTATGGGAGAGCTTAATAAGCTCTCTTGATACCGCAAAGAATATGCCTATTATCACCCTCTCCCCAGGCGGGAGAGGGCGGGGGTGAGGGGGAACGTAATGCATTGTCCACCCCCACCTCAATCCTCCCCCATCAAGGGGGAGGATAATTCCAGGGAACTTTCATGCTTCGAGGGTTTTGAGTATTCGATTATTTAATCTGTGTAATCAGAGATTTATGAAATCATAAATCTCAAGAAAGGAGGATTTCAAAATGGAAAGGTGGGAGAAGAGAATTTTTATTTTGGCAATGGTTTTCTTATTCGCAATGGCATCTTTTACAGTTGCCGTTGGACAGGAGATTAAGATTGGTGTGATTGGCCCGATGAAATTTGTTCAGGGCATAGGTCATTGGAATGGAGCGACCATGGCCGCCGAGGAGCTGAATGCTAAAGGGGGTATTCAGGTTGGCAATCAAAAGATGAAAGTCCAGATTATTCAGGCTGATTCCAACGAATTCCTCAACGTGACGGACGCCACTAATGCCATGGAGCGGCTTGTCACGAAGGATAAGGTGCATTTCGTTGTTGGTGGATTCCGGACCGAGGCTGTTTTACCCATGCAGGACATTGCCATGGAGAACAAGAAAATCTTTATCGGTGTTGGGGCTGCCCATGATGAGCTCTGTTTGCGGGTGGCCAAGAATTACAACACCTATAAATACTGGTTCCGGGGCTCCCCTTTCAATTCCTCATACCTTGGCAGAACGAGCTTCATCCATTTGGGGACGGTTGGGGCGATATTAAAACATTCATTAAACATACCCAAAGTGAAAGTCGCTATCGCCGCGGAAAAGGCTGTGTGGACCGAACCCTTGATCAAAGCTGCAGAGACCGCCATCCCCAACATGGGCATGGAAATCGTTGGTGTCTGGAGACCCTCTCCGGTGGCCACGGACGTCACAGCTGAACTGTCTGCCATTCAACGCTCAGAGGCTCATATCATTTTCACGATCTTTTCCTCATCAGTGGGAATTCCATTTGCCAGACAGGCAGGCGAGCTAAAGATCCCCGCTGTACAGGTGGGCATCAATGTGGAAGCCCAAAAAGATGGCTTCTGGCAGGCCACACAGAAGATGGGCAACTATGTGACAACCATGAATACCTATGCACGTGGGGTGGAAGCCAATGAACTTACAAAACCATTTGTTGATACCTATATTAAGAGATTCGGTGAGGTGCCAGCCTACACCGCTGATACCTACACCGCAATTGTCCATGGGCTTGCGCCGACCATTGAGCAGACCGGAACACTCGATCCTGATAAGCTGGTTTCCGTCCTGGAAAACCGTGTGTACAAGAGCCCTTCCGGCACAGTGGCATATCTGAAGGATGCCGAAGGAAGACACCTTCATGAACTCAGATGGGGTCCCGGATATCTTACAAGTTTGGGTGTTCAATGGCAGGATGGTGAACTAAAGGCTTTCTGGCCCAACAAGTGGAAGGCAACCCCGGAGGCGCCCGAGGTCACATATAAGGGGATGGCCCCCTATAAGTTACCGCCTTGGATGGTTGAGAAGTATAAGAAGTAACAGCCGTGAAAATTGATTTATAAAATCCCTCCTAACCTCCCTTTTCCAAAGGGAGGGATTCTCCCTCTTTGGCAAAGAGGGGCAGGGGAGATTTTACCAAACGGGTCAATTCAATTTCGAGACCGTTAATAATGATGAACTCGTAAAAAGTCTGAAAATGCGGTTTCTGTCATTCCGGCGAAAGCCGGNNCATCGCCCACACCGCCTTTTACATGCTGGCTGCTTACTGCATCTATATCGTCACCCACAAGATGGGGTTCCATCCGATGTGGGGCATGGTTTCAGCCATCGTTCTGGTTACCTTCTTGGGCATCATCTCCTACAAGCTCTTCATCAA
>DCVM01000024.1 GCA_002327985.1 Syntrophaceae bacterium UBA2188
AAATTGAATCATTTTTCTTGACTTCTTTGTTTTTATTTGATAATTTCCACATGGATTTGTCTCCATGGGGATCAGGATGAAAAAAAGGAAATCCAAATTACTTAAACAACCCGTGCAACATTTAAACCTTAAAGAAACGAAAAACCTTTTCGATCTCGTCCAGGCCTTCCAACATACCTCTTTCCAAAGCCGGAATGTCTTTAAATGTTTTGAAGTGTTTCGGAGAATGCTCGGTGATCCAGCCTGTATTATTTTCATCGGTTTATCTGGGGCCATGATCCCGGGCGGGATGCGCAGGGTTCTCCGCGATATGATCAAGATGAGATTGGTGGATGTGATCGTTTCCACCGGTGCCAACCTCTTTCACGATTTTTTTGAGAGCTTTGGGTATCGACATTATGTGGGGTCTGAGGAAGGGGATGATGATGCGCTGCGAAAACATCGTATTGTAAGAGTGTATGATGCACTGATGGATGACCAGGAAATCAATGAGGTCATCTATCTCCTCTCAAAGGTTCCAGAGGAGTTGGAAGAGAAGATCGTTTCCTCGAGACGATATTTTGAAGAGTTGGGAAAGTGCATTCAGGATGAAGGATCCATTCTCAGGACTGCATCCCAATGCGGAGTTCCCATCTTTGTTCCTGCCCTAAGCGACAGCTCTATTGGAATTGGTTTGACGTTTCTCCACCTTCGTCAGAGGGCTCCTTCCGAGGGACTTCTCATCGATCAGATTCGGGACAATTTTGAGATTGCTCAAATAAAGAAAATGGCGTCCGTGACCGGAGCGATCTATGTGGGGGGAGGAGTCCCGAAAAACTATATTCAACAACTGGGACCGGTGAGCGAACTTCTCTTTCAAAAAGAAAGCGGTCATCGTTATGCCTTTCAAATCACCACGGATGATCCAAAATGGGGGGGACTCTCTGGTTGTACCTTTGAAGAGGCAAAGTCTTGGGGCAAGATTGAGAAGGAGTCAAGCTATTCGGCCGTCTATATGGATGCAACGGTCGCTCTTCCTCTATTGGTCGGTGCCATCCTTCAAGAGGGAAAGGTCTATCGCCAAAGGAAAAGGCGCTGCTTTCGTTGGGAAGGAGAGAGACTGAAATCTATCCAGTTCATATAACCCCCTCCTTTTTACCCCATTTGAGGACCGCAGCATTGCCCCACCCTTTCTAACGGGGTTTACCTTCCATGCCCGGAAAGGCCGAAATTCCATCCCCCTATGAGTTGAAAAAACCCGCTACAATGGTTATATTAGTGTTATTAAATAAAAAAGGAGTTCGGCCTCGATGAAAGATTCTGGTTCGAAGGTTCCTGATCAAAAAGAGTTGGAAAAGGAATTGAATGAGTATTTGGGGAAAAAGTACGGAGATCGGATCCGGCTGGTTGTTCCCATGCTCTTTCCCAAGCCCCAAGCTGAAGAGGTTTCAAAAGAGGAGAAAGATTTGGGGGAAGGAAAAAGGAAAATTCATTTCGACTTAAAACCAGAGGAGTTGGAAGCCTTTTTGAATGATTACATTATTCGTCAGGATGATGCCAAAGAGATCTTGGCGACTAAAATCTGCACCCACTTCAATCGAATCAAGTTCACGGAAATGACCCAGGGGCGGAATCGCTATGATGGGGTAGGCCATATCAAGAACAATATCCTGATGATCGGCCCCACCGGGGTGGGAAAGACCTATCTGATCAAACTGATTGCCAAGAAGATTGGTGTCCCCTTTGTAAAAGGAGATGCGACGAAGTTCAGCGAGACCGGTTATGTCGGTGGCGATGTGGAAGACCTCGTGAGGGATCTCGTTTATGAAGCCAATGGAGACATTGAATTGGCTCAGTATGGAATCATCTACGTGGATGAAATCGACAAAATCGCCTCTTCCAATCATCTCATCGGTCCCGATGTTTCCAGGACAGGGGTTCAACGGGCGCTCCTCAAACCGATGGAGGAGACAGAGGTGGATCTCAAAGTTCCCCATGATCCGATCTCCCAATTGGAGGCCATTGAACATTATCGGAAGACGGGGAAAAGGGAAAAACGTACCATCAATACCAAGAACATCCTCTTTATCATGAGCGGTGCCTTCAATGGACTGGAGGAACTCATCAAAAAACGTTTGAATCAGGAAGGGATTGGGTTTGGGGCAGAGATCCGCTCCAAGGACGAACGGGCCGAGTACCTTAAAAAGGTGAAGGCAGAGGATCTGATCGCCTGTGGATTCGAATCCGAGTTTATCGGAAGACTTCCGGTGACCACGGTTTTTGAAAAACTGGAGATTGCCGACCTTTATGCCATCCTTAAAAATCCCAACAATCCCATCACTCTTGGGAAGAAAAAAGATTTTAAATCCTACGGGATTGATATTCAATTTGAAGAAGAATCGTTATATGAACTGGCCGTGAAGGCTTATGAGGAAAAAACCGGCGCAAGAGGCCTGGTCAGTGCTGTGGAGAAAGTGCTCATTAAATTTGAAAAGCGACTTCCGTCCACCGATATCCGAAAATTTGTTGTCACACGAGCCGTGGTGGAAAATCCAGAGCAAGAGTTGAAGCGATTACTGCAGGACCCCTCCAACCCGGAGATGCTGGGAAAATTCGAGGCTCTCCTCGCCAGTGAGAAAAAGACCCTGAAGGAATCCATTCTGCAACGAGAGGGAGAATTTAAAAAACGTTATGGGATTGTTTTCCGGGAGGGGAGGATTGACCTGATCGTCAGTCGGATGATTGAAAAAGGGCATGATGTCAACACTGTGACGGAAGAGGTGGTAGAGATTCAACGACAGGTGGAAGAATTTGAAAGGGATTTTCAGCGGCGGACCGGGATTAACCTTCAGTTTAGCGAAGAGGCCATTAGCCGAATCACGGAGATCATCCAGGGTGAAGAAGGGAAAGGGGCGGCGCTTTTTGCCCGGCTCTCCAAAGATTATGAATATGGATTCGAATTGATTCATGATAAAACAGGTCAGAGAGAGTTTGTTATTACCAGAGAGACGGTGGATGATCCAGAAGGGTTTCTCAATCGGATGATCCGTGAGATCTATAAGCGACAGTCGGACCAGAGGTTTGAGGATAAGGAATAATGGCAGCCAAAGATTATTATACGGTTTTGGGCGTGAACAAAAATGCCAGTGACGAGGAGATCAAGCGGGCTTATCGGAAGCTGGCGATGAAATATCATCCCGACCGAAACCCAAATAAAAAAGAGGCGGAAGAGCGTTTTAAAGAGATCAACGAGGCCTACGCTGTCCTGAGCGATAAGGAAAAGCGAAAGCAATACGACACCTACGGGGCGGAAGGGTTCCGCCAACGATTTACTCAGGAGGACATCTTTCGGGGATTTGATTTTGATGAGATTTTATCCAATCTCTTCGGCGGAAGGGGAAGACGGGAATTCAGGTTTGGAGGTCGAAGCGGCTTTGATTTCGGAGACCTGTTCGGCAGGCAGTCAGGCTATCAGGATATGGGTCGGATGCCCCAGAGGGGAGAAGACATGGTCTATGAGATCACCATTTCTTTGGAAGAAGCGGCCGCTGGCGGAGAGAAGAGGATCTCTTACCGGAAGAACGGAAAGGTGGAAGAAGTTTCTGTAAAAATTCCGAGGGGGATTCCCTCGGGAAAGAAGCTCAGACTTTCCGGAAAAGGAATGGATGGGAGAAACGGGGGGCCTCCGGGGGATCTCTATCTTCAGGTCTCCATTAAGGAGCATCCGGTCTTCCTCAAGGAGGGAGATGACCTCATTGTGGAGAAAGAAATTAATTTTTCAGAGGCTGTTCTTGGGACGACTATCGAAGTCCCCACGCTCGAGGGAATGAAGAAAGTCAAAATTCCTCCAGGAACGCAGAGCCACACCAAGATGCGGTTAAAAGGCCTCGGCACCCCTCATTTTCAAGGGGAAGGCAAGGGGGATGAATACGTCAAGGTGATCGTTAAGGTCCCCAAAAAAGTGTCGGAAAAAGGTAAAGGATTGATTCAGGAGCTCGCCAAAGAAGGCATTTAAATGATCGCTCATTGATCAATAATCCATTCTCCATTTCCAGTTCTCTATTCTCATTTCATTTCCTATCACCTATTTCTCATTTCTTTTTGGAAGCATTTCCAATTCTGTGAAATGAGCAAGAAGACAGACCGGTCTTCGAAAGTTTAAGAATGGCGGTCGCAGAAACAGGTGCTTTCTTTATTTTTTGTCTTCGTTGACTTTTCTCATATTCTATTATAAAAAAACTCATGAGCAGGTGATCAAATGGAGAAGGGGGAATTTATGCTGAATAAGACTTTTGAAGAAGTTCCAATTGAAAAATTAAGGTGGCGGTGTGACCCCGAGGCATTGCCTTTTAAGACCACGGATTCGGTCCACCCCTGCGATGAGATCATCGGTCAGGACAGAGCCTTGGAAGCGATCCGAGTTGGGTTGGATATTAACAGCATCGGATATAACATCTTTGTGACCGGTCTAACCGGGACGGGCCGTTTTACTACCATCAAGTGTGTTTTAGAAGAGATGGACATCAAAGGAAAGATTCCAAATGACCTCTGCTATGTCAATCACTTCAAAAACCCTGATATGCCTCATATGCTCAGTTTTCCCGCTGGGCAGGGAAATGCATTCAAAAAAGAGATGGAGAACTTGATTGAAACGCTGAAAAAGAAAATCCCTTTAATATTTGAGAACGAGACGTATCTCAATAAAAAGAAAGAGGTCGTTGAAAAATTTCGAAACAGGCAGGCAGAAATGTTCAGGGAGTTTGAGAAAAAAGTGAATAAAGAGGGGTTTGCATTGGTTCAGATCCAAATGGGGCCTTATTCACGTCCAGGGATCTTCCCTTTAATTGAAGGGAACCCCGTCAATATTGACCAGCTGGAGACCATGGTGGAGGAGGATAAGTTTTCTCGAGAGGAATTGGGGAAGATTAAAGAAAGGCAAGCTGGACTGATCAACGAATTGGAAGAAATCTTTAAAGAGACCCGGAGAGCGGAGAAAGAGATTAAGGAGGAGCTGACCTCCTTGGATAGCCAGATGATTTCTCCTGCGGTCAAAGACTCCATCTCCGATATGAAGGAGAAATTTAACTACGAAAAAGTTCAACAATATCTTAATGAAGTCCAGGAAGATATTTTGGCTAACCTCGGGCGTTTCAGAGAGAAGGAGGAGACTCCGCCACCCATCCCAGGGATGGTCTTGCCTCAGACGGTCGATTCTTTTAGTGAATACCAGGTGAACGTGCTGGTGGACAATTCGGAAACGAAGGGAGCTCCCATTATTGTGGAGATGACGCCTAACTACCGAAACCTTTTTGGCACCATCGAGCGGGTGGTCGAGCGTTCGGGAATCTGGAAGACCGACTTCCTCCACATCAAGGCGGGTTCTTTCTTAAGGGCGAATGGGGGATATCTCATCTTCAATGCCCTGGATGCCCTCATGGAGTCATGGGTTTGGCCAGCCTTGAAAAGGACATTGAAAAACCAAGTCATCGAGATTCAAACCTACGATCCTTTTTACTTCTTTTCCACTTCCGCCCTCAAGCCTGAGCCCATTGAGTGCAATACAAAAGTCATTATGATTGGAGATACCCATATCTATTATCTTCTCTACGGCTTAGATGATGATTTTAAGAAAATTTTTAAAATCAAGGCGGACTTTGATTCGGTGATGAACAAAGATGCTGAAAAGATTCAGCAGTATGCCGCCTTTATTCGAAAAATTTGTAATGAGGATCGATTAAGGCCCTTCGATAATACAGGGATTGCGGCGGTCGTCGAGTACGGGGTGAGGATTACGGGAAGACAGAAAAAACTTTCAACACGCTTTCATCTCATCGCTGACCTTTTAAGGGAGGCCAACTACTGGGCAGAGAAGGACAGGAGTGCGGTGGTGACTGAAAAACAGGTGGATAAGGCGATTGAGAAGAGAAATTACCGGGTCAACCTCATCGAGGAGAAGATTCAGGAAATGATCGATGAAGGAACGATTCTGATTGACTCCGATGGAATGGTGGTGGGACAGGTCAATGGCCTCTCCGTCTATAACCTGGGGGATTATATGTTTGGCAAACCCTCCCGGATCACTGCTAAAACCTCTCTGGGGAAGGCAGGCATTATCAATATTGAAAGAGAGGCGGAGATGAGCGGTCCCATCCATAACAAGGGTGTCTACATTCTTGCAGGATACCTCAGGGGGAAATATGCCCAGGATAAACCGATTACCATGAGTGCGAGCCTTTGTTTCGAACAATCCTATAGCGGAGTGGAAGGAGACAGTGCCTCATCCACAGAGATCTATGCCTTGCTTTCGAGTATCTCCGGACTTCCCATTCGGCAAGACATCGCTGTGACCGGGTCCGTCAATCAGAAGGGAGAAATCCAGCCCATTGGGGGTGTGAATGAAAAGATTGAGGGATTCTATGATGTGTGCAGGGCAAAGGGATTAACTGGCAAGCAGGGGGTGATGATTCCTCATCTCAATGTCGATGATCTGATGCTGCGAAAGGATGTGGTGGAAGCGGTAAAAAATGGAACCTTCCACATCTACCCGATTCAGACCATTGACCAGGGGATAGAGATTCTTACCGGTGTGGAGGCGGGCGAGAAATTGGAAGAGGGGCGTTTTAAAGAAGGAACGGTGAATGACCTCGTAGATAAAAAACTGCGAGAGATGGGGGCCAAAATCAAAGAATTTGAAGGAGGCGGGGAGGAAACCAAAGAAGAGAAAAAGAAGAAAGGGAGAAAGTCCACTTGCGATGGATAGAATCATGCTCGGCCTGAATATGGTCGTTGGCAAAGAAGTGATGATGAAAGGGCCTCCCTTGGAGGCCCTTTATTTTCAAGGGGGACGTGTAGGAAGCCTCATCACCTTGACAGACTCCGAAGGGAATGATTTCAGGGGGAGAGTGGTCACGCTTACTGAGAGAGAAGCAACCGTTTTTGTTTTTGAGGCGTTTCCATCGTCCACCGAATCGTTTTTGGAGATCATTCTTCTTCAGGCCCTTCCGGAAAAGGAAAGGATGGAATGGATCATCCAGAAGGCAACAGAATTGGGTGTTTCAACCATCCTTCCCTTTCAATCCGACCGGTCCATCTCGCTCTGGGAGAGGGAGACAAAACAGAAGAAGGCTCACCGTTGGCAGCATATTGCTTTGAAGGCAGTCCGGCAATCAAGAAGAGCGAAGGTTCCTTACGTAGGTGAATGCCGAATCTTTCAGGAGGTGTTGGAAGATTGCAGGGAAGAAGGGGTGAAGATCCTTCTCTGGGAGAAGGAAGGTGAACATCTTAGGACTGTTTTAAGACAACATCCTGCTCAAAGGATTTATGTGATGGTTGGACCCGAAGGAGGTTTTGCCGAAGCAGAGGTGAAGTTGGCCAAGGGAGAGGGATTTATCCCTGTCAAATTTGGACAACGTATTTTGAGGACCGAGACGGCGGCCATCACTATGGTGGGAATTCTTCAATATGAATTAGGTGACCTGAGTTAGAAAATCAGTGAGTCGTAACGCAGGAAGCGTAAAGCGATCAAACCCTTTCTACCACGGTGGCGATACCCACCCCCCCGCCACCGCAGAGCATTTGGACACCCGCCTTTCCACCTGTCCGCTTCAGATGGTGAACCATTTCTCCAAAGAATAAAGCTCCGGAAGCGCCAATGGGATGACCGAGGGCAATGGCTCCCCCGGTTGGATTTACTCTCGGATCGAGACGGGCGTAGCCGAGTTCATCAGCAAACTGGAGCAATGGGGAGGCGAATGCCTCGTTAGGCTCAATGATATCCATGTCATCGATGGTCTTGCCAGCCCGCTCCATGGCTTTTCTCACAGCTGGGATAGGCGCTAAGAGCATGGGTACTGGCGCACCTCCTGACACAGCACAGGCTACAATTCTGCAGAGAGGCTCAAGTCCCAATGTCTCGGCCTTATCCCCACTCATGAGCAGGACCGCAGCAGCTCCATCCACGATCTGCGAGGAACTACCTGGGCTGACCAGCCCGTTATTCTTAAAAGGGGTGGGAAGTGTCATGAGATTTTGGAAGTATGCTTCTGGGTCCAGCAGGGCTTTTGGCCGAAGGACCTCATCCTTTTCCACTCTCCGGGTCGACCCTTCCCAGGTAAACTCGAGGGGAACGATATGATCGGCGAACCATCCTTTTTGCTCGGCCTCGCAAGCTTTCTGCATGCTCCACATGGCAAAACGCTCGAGGTCCTCTCGGGTGTGTCCTTGATCCGCTGAAATCATTTCAGCACAGATCCCCTGGGGCATGGTCATGCCGGTTTCGGTGAGACGAGACGATAGACGCACTGGATAATTGGCCTGCATGGCTACTTGAAGGTCGGATATCATGCCATAGTGGGACATGATCTCCACTCCTCCGCAGAGCATGATGTCTCCCTCCCCGACCATGATCTCATGCGCAGCGATATTGATGGCTTTAAGGCCGCTATTGCAGTACTGGTTTACTGTGCAGCCTGCCGCTTCCTTAGGGATTCCAGCCAGAAGGGAGGCGATGCGCGCAATATTGGCGCCCTGCTCTCCGATCTGGCTCAGGCATCCGATGATTACGTTTTCAATCTCTGCTTCATTGAACTTGGGACACCGGGAATGGACCCTTTCCAGCAATCCACGGAGGGTGTTGGCCATGAGATCCTGAGCAGATGCCTGGCAGAGCTGACCGCCCTTCTCCATTCCCTTCCAACCCGACTTGCCTATAGCAGACCGCACCGCATCCACAACCACCACTTCTTTCAACTTCGCCATATCCGTGCTTCCTTTTCTTAAGCCCTCTCTACCCTTGCTTGGAGTGATTTGAGTGTATGAAAAAAGGAGGTGGTGTGTCAAGAAAAAGGTGCACCCATGATGATTGACTTAAATCAACCCTCCTTTGCAAGAATGGGTGATTATGGATTTTAGAAGTACTCTGTAAACTTTTGACCCTCCCCAGAATCTAATCATTTGAGTTCCGTCACAGGAGACTCCTCTGTCCAGAGGTGGTAAACGTAATTGTAAAGCTCTTCGCTTACGGACACCTTGTAAGGAGTAGGGTTGATGTCCCTGAGATGGTCTTCTCTTGTGTTGCGCAGTTGATTCAAGACATAATCTCTGGACTCATTCAATGAAGTTTCTGGGTAGACCCTTTTTCCATCCCAGACGCAGCGATGGAGTGGAATGACTTTGGAGGGAGTGACATACACGCGCTTGATATGGTCAAAAGGGTGATGGCATAGAACACGTTTTGATGGTTCCGGGGGCTTATCTCCTACTCTTATCATTAGATCCAGCAGGCCGTAACCGTCTTCACTGATAAGGCGGTAAGCCTCTTTTTTCCCAGGGATGGTCATTTTACTCAATTCTTGGGAAAGTTTTATCCGGGGGACACCTTTCGCTTCAACCAGTTTATAGACGCATCCCATGGCAGGCTGGTCATCGCATGTAACCAGATGCGTGCCTATTCCAAACAGGTCGATTTCATGGCCCTGCTCTCTGAGAGATCTCAGAACGCTCCTGTTGATCTCGTTACTGGCCAGAATAAGACATTTTGAAAGATCGGAGTTAGTCCTGGCACCGATTTCCTTGAGCATTTTCCTTGTTCCCCTTGAAAGATAGGAAAGGTCTCCAGAATCCAATCTTACCCCTATGGGTTTGTACCCCATTTTGAAAAGGCCAAGCGCCACACAAGCAAAGTTAGGAACACCTGATTTCAAGGTATCATAGGTGTCCACAAGCGCCAGAAACCCCCTGGGAAAGGCCTGGGCATAGGCAACAAAGGATGCGAGCTCTCCTTCATTGGTGTGATTGAAACCCAATGCTGTCCGGATTTCCAAAACCATTTTGACAAAATCATGTCCTTTTCCGTCTGCCCCAACAAGAGTGTGATCCTTCAAATCTTCAACGCCTGTAAATGACTGCACATAAGAGTGGGCATGAGTTCCGCGTATGGGCACACCGAAAAGATATCCTGCCAGAACGTTACTGGTCCCATCAAAGCCACCCATATAGCTGTAACGGGAAGCTGAAACCCCTCCATCCGGGCCTTGCGCCCTTCGCAAACCAAATTCAATTAAGCCTTTGTCAAACCCCACAGCTAAACGATATTTAGCTGCGTTAGTGGTCATTAAACTGGGATAATTGGTCAGCGTAAGCGTGGAAGTTTCGAGCAACTGAGCAACCGCTATCGGTCCCTGCACTCTTATTAAAGGAACGCGGGGATAAGATATCGTTCCTTCTTTCAAAGCGTAAATCTTCATTTTGGAACAGTCCACACTTTTGAGCCAGTCGAAAAAACCTTTCTCGCATTGCGGCATCTGCTTCTTGAGATAGGCCATGTGATCATCGGTAAAACGGAAATTCTCAAACAGCCTGAGTTTCTCCTCGAGACCGGCATAGATGGCAAATTCTCCTCCAAAAGGATTCTTGCGGAAAAAAAGGTCAAAAACCGCCTCCTCCTCGTGCACTCCGGCTTTCCAATAAGCATAAGCCATAGTGATCTGATAGAAATCAGTCAACATCGGATTTACCAGTTGGTTGGTTGGCTTCATCTATACTACTCCTTCCTACACCTGCTCTCTTCCAGGCACTAAAGGGTACCTTTTGCTCAAGAAGGTCCAAATTTCATGCGATTTTTTCAGAAAAAATCATTTTAAACAATATTATATG
>DCVM01000096.1 GCA_002327985.1 Syntrophaceae bacterium UBA2188
GCTGATCGCCTTTGGGCTCAAATTCGGAGACGAGCTTAAATGAGTTCATGTAATTATTTTAAACTAAAAAAGGTGGGAGAGGAAAGGGGGATTATTTCAAAATCGTCAGTCCCAAAAACCTATACTTTTCATCAAAATCAAAAATAACTGGAAAATGCTTCAAATTTTCCTTTTTTATTTCCCATGGAAACCCACCGTATCTCTTTGTCCCACTTTTCCTGTCTTTATCACGTAGCCTTATATGAATAAGATGGTCGTCAATGTCACATTCGACGTTATCTTCTTTTACGTTAATAATTCTCTCCGCAGCCATATTAATTCCTTTATCTAAGAGGCTCGATTTATAGGAATTATGGACGTCCACATTTACTACGGCGCCATAAAAATTAATTGTATCATTAACGATCTCTGCATCCTTTTTGTTTTCAAAAGTCCTTTTCTAATTAGGGTTCACTTTCACTCCTAATTTTTTGAGCCCCTTTTTAGGTAACAGAATATAAAAGTCATCGGTTCCATTAATTTTTCCACATATTTTACAGGCTTCCTTCTTGTCCCTCGTTCTTTTGTACCCGTCCCAATGACTGCACTGCAAACCTAAAAATTCCCAGGCCAATCCGAGCTGTTGATAGATGTTGAAAAATACCTGCGCCTCTCTTTTGCTGATTTTCTCATTGTTAAGAAAGTTCTTGCTTACGAAATCCATGCTTTTAAAAAGAGCGTTCAGTTGTCCCTTGAGTTCTTTCTCAACCTTTCCCCTATCCATTTGTTTCCCTGTCTCCATAAAATTATTAATGTGACGTTAGTCCCTGCCTCATTTAACATTTCCGGACTCTGATTCGACCGGGTTCTACAACTGCCAACTTGCCAGGCATCTGAGCTACAAGTTCCTTTTGTCGCAGGAAGCTTTCAAACAAGTTGATGATATACGAGGCAGTTGCTGTTCTTGGAACCTTGAGGACTACTATTCCTGCATAATTTCCAGGTGGATAGTTCCGAACATTTGAGAAATCGAAATCCCCGGTTACCAGGCATAAACCTTTGTCCTGAGCTAAATCTGCGATCTGGCGATCTTTGCTCCCCCGAAAACCAATCACTCGCAAGTCAACACCTTCATGCCCGTACCGATGGAGCAAATCCTTGATCGAGCAAGGCAAGTCCTCATCTATCAGAAAGCGCATGGTCGTCTCCACCCGGTACTGGTAAAGGGTGAAATTCCTCGGTTTCAATCAGTTCAGCAGCATAATTGAGAGCAGCCTCAATGTCCTCTTCAGTTACTTCATATTCTCGCATGATTTCCTCTTTGGTCATGCCACCTGCAAGCCCACCGACAATACGAGTAATGGGAACACGAGTCCCTCGGATTACTGGTTTTCCATGTTGAATTTCTGGGTCTATTACAATTCGTTCATTCATCTTTTCAACCTTCCTTTCCTTTCATTTTAAATCAATTATATCACGTTTTCGGAAAAGAGTTTACTTAACGTGTGCGGCACAGACGAAACCCAAATGGTTTTAGGGGACTGCGTTTCTGCCTTTGTTAACTGCTGGGTTGGAGAAAATGTTCTTTTCGATCACTTGTTCAATTTGTCCCGTGTCAAGGGCCACCCCCTTGGTTATCTCCTAATCCTCAAAGAGATCTTCCGACGCCTGGCGGTCGGCATCGCGCTCATAGGAGGCGGCCAATTCTCTAAGGGTACTGGCTAGGCGATGGTAGCCGAGGGTCTCCACCTCTTCGGCTTGTGTCCGATACTTTTTAGCCAACTCTCGCTCCTCTCGGCCCTCTGGATCTACCCAATGAACACCACGTGAGTTGAACAATGCGGTTCGAAAACCACCCCGCATATTATCTGTGTCTTTTGCATTTAGCGCCATTGCTGCCGAATGATGTAACCAAAGACCGTCAGGATCAGGCGGTATGTGGATGAGTACATGACCAACCATTGAGAGCGCAACCTCTAAGTGGCCGGACTCCTCACAGACTGCTTTGACATTTTCCAACCAAACAGTGAGTGCATCGCCATTAAACGCCCCAGCTTTCTGACTACCGGGAGGTGTTCTCCACTCGCTAAGCAGACGGTATGCATTTTTTGCGACGTTCTTCTGTTGCTCCGTGGGTTCTATGGCAGGGTGCTCCTCCTTTTTGGGCCGAAACACAGTACGAATGACCTCACAAAAGAAAACAGGATCATCGGCCAACCGCCGCTCTAGCAACTTAGGAGACGCCTCATGGTGCGGATTGAGAAGGGGTAGAAATGCCCATTCAACTTGGGAAAGGTCTTCGGGGTTTGTATCTGGGTCATCTTGCAGCGCCTTAATGACCTCGACGACGGCATGCACATCCATCTCATGAGCGCTTTCTGGAGAATGAAGTAACGCTTGAAGCACACGGACGGCTTGCTGATTATCCAGGGGGCGCTTATCGTATCGTAATCGTTCAAGGCATCTTATCGCTGAATGAGGTCGGCCATGCTGGACCAAACGATCGACAGCCAATTCAAGACCTTCCTCGCCTTCATAGGGGTTCGCGTTGGTCTTTGACCAATATGGCGACTCGTCCTTCTCCAAAAGCTGAGCAACTCGTTTCCAGGTATCAAAAGCAAACGGCAGATAAGCCAGAAACTGCCCCTTTTGCGATGGTGTCCAGTAAGACGTGTCGATGTCGTCAACCCACTGCCACCCCCGCACGCGAAACATTCCCCAGACAAACCCACCCACGAACTGCGCAAGAGACTTGGTTTCCGACTCCAGTAACTCCGGAAGAATCTTTTCCTCAACGCCATTTGCTGCAATCGCACCAAAGGCAACACCTACTCGCCAGGGTGACTCGACTGCCTTGGCAAATTCCAGTACCGTTTCTACACCTCCAGCCGCGAAAACTTCGTTGACGGCTTTTTGCCGTCGATCTTCGAGTTTTTTGCGCTGCTCCCCATAGTTACCCTTTTCCTCATATAACTCGAACTCTCGCTCACTGAAGAGCCGCTGGTGACGATAAATCGGCGCGTCTGGTGATAGGCTTTCAGCGACTACGGCGATCTCATCCACCACCTCTGGCTTCATGGCCCATTGGGCATCCGCGAATTTCCTGTGCTTTGAAACGAGATCGACAAGCTCGGTCCACAACCGGAGCCGGTCTGCTTGCGGCATCGAAACGACTATGTCCGAACGCAGGTGAGCGAGAAGTTGATCACGTGCGGGAGGGGGAAGATCATCCAGGCGGTCAATGAGCTCAGCAAGTTTCGAAAGATCTTGCTTTGCTGCAGTGATCGCTAATTCTGCATAAGCGGGTATTTGTTCCCAATACTCTCGGCGCGTTACACCTTTCGACCAATCATCAGCAATCATCTCCCTCCATGCCGGCTTATGCGAACCCATAGACACCTGATGCGATTGGGGTAGAAGAGTCAGAAGCAGTTTCCAAGCAATCTCCGGGAGCTCATTCAAAAGAGTCGCAACAGCGGCATGCCTCTTTGGTACTGGGGCACAAGTCTGCGGAAGCCAAGGCAACAGGATTGTCGAAAGAGAATTGGCTGGACGATTGCCCCAGTTCCCGCCGGGGTCCCTCGCGGCAAGTTCACCAAGGATGACAATGACACGGGTTAGATACTCAGCACCCCAGGCCAGGGTTTCCAGAGCCCAGAGTAGGCCAGACATGTAATTTCTGCCTATGATTCCAGTTCCCTCTTGCGCAAAAACCGTGTCAAAAGGGCAAGGATCTCTATTTAGGGAGTTCTCCACGGCGTCAAGGAACTCTACTGGAGCAGCCTCAGCCAACAATGGCAAGAGGTCATTCAGACTTGCCCAAAGCACCCACTCTGCACCAGTCAGGATCTCCCGCACCGCAAGAACGGCGGTCGCCTCAGCCCTGCCAAAGGAGCATGATGCAAGCGCCTCGGGATGACTGCCAAGGAGGGCAAGGCTCTCCGCCAAACCCTTTCGCAGCAAGCGCGAATGAGTCAAAACTTTACCATGAATACTAGCCGCGTATCGCTCCTCAGGAGATAAGTCGAACTGTGGATCCCGCTCCCGCAGGACACTGACGGCGACTTCTTTCAGCCTATCCAGATGTTCGTCAAACAGTCTCGGTCCAAGCGCGTACCAACCCTCGTAGCGCGCAACGACCTTCCAGACACCATCCCGTTGAATCAGGGGAGTGCCCGGACGAAGCGCGACTTCACGCAATTTTCCGATCCACTCCCCGTAAGCTTTTTTTGACAGTTTCTCCGCGACTGCTTTGTCAGTTTGAGAGTCTTCTCTCCATTCGCCCAAAAGCTCTGCAATCGCTAATTCCCCCGCGGCGGTTCCTTGAGCCCACTCCGGCATCAGTGAAAGGTTCTGGAGGATTCTTAACAAGGAACTCAAGTTGCCGCCACTCTTCTGAGCAAGAATACGGGCACGTTCCTCCGTGTAGCCGGCCTTCTCCAGAGACTCCTTGATCTGATAGCTCTTTGGGCTTGGGATGGCGGCCCGGTTCGGGTGCGGTATACCCCCGGGCATCCCTGCGAAGATGACCGCATGACCCGCTCTTCGGGCTCTTTCGAGAAGTTTTGTTCCTGCTGAGTCAGCATCGTCCAGGTGAAAGTCCGCGACCAGGACATGCGGCTCGCGAAGGGTCGTTATCGCGTTCCATGCGTCGACACCGAATATAATCAGACAGCGACCAACGGCATCCACCTTGGCATCTTCGTCCATGACCGCCACATATGATGCAACAAAGTCCGCCACTTGGTCAGGGAAACGCGTGTCCAGTTTTAGCTGAAGCGTTGTTCCGGAAAATACCTCTTTCAGCTTTTCACACGCCTTGTCACGGCTCGCGAGAAACACATGCGGGCTAAGCGGTGGCGGATCACCAATAGTTCTTAACTCAGCCCAACGTTGTTCCAAACTCTGTATTTGATGTGCGGGGAGACCTATCTTTTCAGCAAGCCATAGTTCTACTGATGGGAAATAATATAACCAATCAATTAAACCCGATCCATCAATAGCACGAACATCTCTCCATTCATTTCGTCGGCGCCGGACCCCCAACCATTTGGCCTGTGCCCCAGTCTTCCACGTGTACTGCCAGTCTTTTCTGCCAGATAAGGGAGTGACAAAGATGAATGTTGATTCACTTCTAACGTCGATAGGTGTTGCCGCAGTCAAGTTTTTGTAATCCTTTGTCGCCTTGGCCCCAGCTTTTTCTCCTGTGCCAATTTCCCAGAATGATCTTCCTTCCGGCACGAAAGGATCAAAGCCGAAATCCGTATTTAAAACCCCATCTGGCCCGGGCTGCCCAATACTGTCACCGAGCGGAAAGCGTCGTTCTTTGGGTTTCGGGGATGACGCTGCGACCAGTCGCCAGATAAGCCCAACAATCACACCCTGAGCTTTCTCTGCGTTCCCACGAACCCATTCATCGAGCTGATTCTCGCTGATTATCCTGCTGTGGATCATTGCGAGCACCTTCCCTTTCTATTCACCTCATCCTCATCATTGTATTTTTGACCCAACAATTGCACATAACGTTCCCGGTTAAAAAAAGTGCAAAGCATTTTTGATAATGATCTTTTAGCCAGTGTTAGATGCAGTTGCATCACTTTCAATAAATTGAACTCTAAAGCAGTTTTCTATTATTCCCAAAAGGAGGAACTAAACTTTTGCACTGATTTCGGTTACCAAATAATTAGGAAATCGCGAGATTTCTGGGTGCCCCATATTTAATAAAGCTCCATCGCTCAAAAGATACTTCCCTGTGTTATGATCCAGTCGTATCCTAAAGAATATATCGATCCGCTCCCTGTGACTAATGAGATCTCTTATGCTCTTTTTTTCATTAGACTTTGGATCGATGATCACCCCATTTAATCTATCTGACTTCTTTATAAAACTCAGCAGTTTATCGATTTTATGATGTTTTGGTTTTGATTTTAAAATATTTAAAAGTCTATCGATATTGTTAGGGCTCTTGTTATAAATGGACCCAATTGCCTTGGAAAAACAATCAAGACAAGCCTTACCCTGTGAAAGCAGGTTTTCAAACTCAAGTGCCTCATAGAAGGGAACGTAAAAATAGCAGTCTTCATCTCCAGTCAAAGAAACCTTATGGAGGGCATTTTCTGTTATACACAAGGATAGGAATTTCTTGTATTGACTATCAAGGGATTCAATTTTATTTTGGATGTAATATATAGCTTTCAGTTTAAAACGACAGGCTTCAAAGTACTTAAATTTCTTCATTGGAATCAGGGGGCGTATAATATTTCCAACAATATGATCGAGGTCATCATAATGAGGTTCAAGGTCATCTTTGAATCGGTCTATTGTCATGTTATTCTGCGAATGCATCTAACTCGCTCACATCTCTATCTGGCGCAGCTAGTCTAACTCTGGCAGAATCACCAGAAACCTTCCATCTAATACATCATTTTTCGAATTTTTAGGGAGATGAATCTAAGATGTTTATTTTTAAGTACAAAATATCATAACAGTTAAATATGTCAAGGGGGCGTTGTTTTGAGTTCGGAGTGTTAAGTCGCTTAGTGGGTCAGTTTGTTAGTCTAATAGTCAAAAGCTACGAGACTATCGGACCATGAGACTACTGGACTACTGTTTCTTAACTAACCTCTGGAGTTCGGTGTTGAATTCGGTTTAGGTGGCGCTGACCTTTTTGACCCGAACCTTTGAGAGATTGATCTCGCCAAGACCTAAATCATAAGCATTCTTAACAAACTTAATTTCCTCTGGCTTAAAAGGCTTTCCGGTCTTGGGGTGCTTGAAGAAGCTGGCTGCATATGCATCTGCGGCCACAATATCTGTAGAAGTAATGACCTCTCCGATATCTTCTGTCTTTCCAGGCCCCTTCGGACCATTTGTCGTGAGGATCCGGATGGCATCCACCACGACCAGATCCGGTTTTCGCACTGTATTGATATCGGCAATGCATTGATGGAGGTCAATCTTATGGAGCTGCTCCATATCCCATACGATCCCAATTAAGTTTTTCATTCCAAGGGTGAGTTCCGTAGCAAAGTGATGCTTGGGAATGGGAAAATTAATGAAGACATCTGATTCGAGCACATCCCTGAGCACTTCGGCTGTCTTGAGCTTCTTCCCTTTTTGAACCTCGACCTGTTTATAGACGTTCCGACCATGGCCGGAGAAAATATCTGCCCCAGCCTTTTGAGCTGCCTCTTTTAATCCTGACCTTGAAAAACAAAATTGGTAATTATCACAGGTGTGATCCCATACGGCAACTCGTTTTGCCTCAGCGTCATAACACATCTTGATCAATGCAGAAAGAAGATCGGGGTTATTGGTACAAGCCTGTTCGGGTGTCCTCGCCCAGGCAATGTTCGCTTTGATCACGACCCTCTGTCCCTTCTTGACAAATCGACCCATCCCTCCCAAAGGAGCCATGGCGGCCTGCAGAAGTTGGGAAGGGCCTCCATTTTTAGCAATGACCAGATCAGACTCTTCAGCGGCATGAGCCAGAGAGTTATAAAATGGAAGTTTGTCAGAAAGGAGATGAGGTAATGTCACAACTGCAGCCGTCCCCTTGATAAATTGTCTTCGTGTTATTTTTTTATTTGGAAATTTATCCATGCAACCGGTTCCTCCCTTTCTGCCCAGTTATTCTTCATTCCAATTCCGCAATCCGCATTCCCTGCCTGCGCGAAGCCGCTTCGGCGAAGGCAGGCGAAATCCGCAATCTCATTTAGGGTCCCAGTATCAGCTTGGAAGCTCCCTTGTCTGTTCCGAACCAGATACTATTCTTATCCTCGGCTGCACAAAATACTGTGTTACTCAACAATCCATCAGAAACTGTCAAGGATTCCCATTGCCCTGTTGGAAGATCATAAATACTCACCCCATGATCTCTACAGATGAAGACCTTCTCCTTGGTCACAACAATAGAATGGATTCCTCCCTTCTTCGATGAATCTGTGGACTCAATCCTTTTCCAACGGTCTGAAAAAGGATCATATTCAAAAAGAGTGCCTCCGATACCTCCTGCCCACATTTTCCGCCCTATACTCGCTAAGGATTTGATCTCTGTATCGGTCAACCCTTCCTTCTGAGAATAGGTCTTCCAGGTTTTTTTAGCCTTGTGGAAATGGCTAATCCCTGCATTGGTTCCTATCCACAGGGAATCAGATTGGTTTAAAATGGAATTCACAAAATTCCCAGAAAGACCATCCTTCGTGGAACAAAAGGCCTTCCATCCCTCTGTCTTCTTATCAAGGAGGGAAAGCCCTTTTTCCGATCCGACCCAGATCCATTCTCCATCTACAGCCATGGAGACAACCTTTTTGGCACGTCCATCATTCGTATTGAAACGTTTCCACGGAGGGTTTTTCTGGGGATAATAATAGGAGATTCCACCCCCTCCAAATCCATAGAAATAGGTGCCGAACCAGATACGATCCACATCCGGGACAATAGCAGAGACATGGTTATAGGAGGGAAGGTTTTTCCAGTTAATGCTTTTCCCATCGTCGACTTGATCCATGGGTTCCCCTTTGGTTGTATAAGCTTTGTAAATCTTTTTGGACTTATCATAGAGGGTGGCTCCTCCGCCATACGTTCCAAACCAGACCTCCTCACCTTGAACAGCAATGGCATAAACCATTTCGCTTGAGAGACCGTCCTTGGGGGTGATGTGTTGGAAGGATAAGGGTCTCCTTAATGGACCGGCTTCAGCATGACACAAAGAGGAAAAAAAAAGAATGGAAGAAAAAAGAACCTGAATTAAGGATTGTAGGGCTGATTTCATTTTCCCTCCTGAAAATTTTACTAATTATGTCGAATCAAATAAGAATTTTCAATAGTCCTTCCCATTTCATCCCTGGAAAAAATGCCACAGGACACAAAAAATATCATTAGCTTACCTTGACAATCTCCTTTTTGATGATTATCTAAATATCGACAATGAAAGGTTGCTTCTTATCTTTACCCAACCTATTTCATAAAAGGACCGTAACTAATTGAATTTAAATGATTTTAGATTTTGAGGAGGTGATGTGATCTATCCAATCAAAATATAATTTTATTCCAAATTTTACCGATTTGAAAACCATTGAGCAAGAAAGGAGAAATAAAAGATGAAGATTAGGCCATTACAGGACAGAGTGATTGTCAGACGACTCGAGGAGGAAGAAAAGACAAAAGGTGGGATCATCATCCCTGACACCGCCAAAGAGAAACCCCAGGAAGGGAAAGTCATCGCTGTAGGGAAAGGGAAAACTACAGAAGATGGTAAGCTGATCCCCCTGGATGTGAAGGTTGGAGACAAAATTCTTTTTGGGAAGTATTCCGGCACAGAGATTAAGGTTGAGGGTGAAGAACTTCTCATCATGAGAGAAGAGGATATTTTAGGAATTATTGAAGGGAAATAAAAACAGATCTCAAATTATGAAGAAATGGAGGTAAGTCAAAATGGCAAAGGAACTGAAGTTTAGTCAAGAGGCCCGTAATGCAATATTACGGGGAGTCAATATCTTAGCGGATGTAGTGAAAGTCACTCTGGGTCCAAAGGGAAGGAACGTCATATTAGAAAAATCCTTTGGATCGCCGACCGTCACCAAAGATGGCGTGACCGTGGCGAAAGAGATCGAATTGGAAGATAAGTTTGAGAACATAGGCGCCCAAATGGTTAAGGAAGTCGCCAGTAAAACCTCCGACACGGCAGGAGATGGGACGACCACGGCTACGGTCCTGGCCCAGGCTATTTATCGTGAAGGGTCGAAGGTGGTCGCAGCCGGTGCCAATCCAATGGATGTGAAACGCGGGATTGATCTGGCCGTCGAGGAAGTGATAAAAGAGTTAAAGAAATTGAGCAAACCGACGAAGGATCAGAAAGAGATTTCTCAAGTCGGGAAGATCTCTGCCAATAATGATGAAACCATTGGGAACATCATCGCAGAGGCGATGAACAAAGTGGGCAAAGAAGGTGTGATCACCGTAGAGGAAGCGAAGGGAATGGAGACAACGCTCGATGTGGTAGAGGGGATGCAATTCGATCGAGGATATCTCTCTCCTTACTTTGTCACTGATCCTGAGAAGATGGTAGCAGTGCTCGAAGATGTCTATATCCTTCTCAACGAGAAAAAGATCTCTAACATGAAGGATATGCTTCCCATCCTGGAACAGATTGCCAAGATGGGAAAGCCCCTTTTAATCCTTTCTGAGGATGTGGAAGGAGAAGCCCTAGCTACTTTGGTGGTCAATAAACTTCGTGGAACCCTCAAATGTTGTGCTGTGAAGGCCCCCGGTTTTGGAGATCGCAGGAAGGCGATGCTGGAGGATATCGCTATTCTCACCGGAGGAAGAATGATTTCAGAAGACCTGGGCATTAAATTGGAAAATATCAAATTGAATGATTTAGGCAGGGCAAAACGGATCACCATAGATAAAGACAATACGACCATCGTCGATGGGGCAGGAGACAAAGACGATATCGAGGCAAGGGTAAAACAGATCCGTGCCCAGATCGAAGAGACCACATCCGATTATGATCGGGAGAAACTTCAAGAACGCCTCGCTAAGATCATCGGCGGAGTAGCCGTCATCAATGTGGGTGCAGCCACGGAGACCGAAATGAAGGAAAAGAAGGCCCGCGTCGAAGATGCCCTGAACGCAACCCGGGCCGCGGTAGAGGAAGGAATTGTTCCGGGGGGTGGTGTGGCCTACCTCCGTTGCCTTTCCGCACTGGATAAGATGAAATTAGAAGGAGACATGAAGATGGGGGTCGATCTTGTGAAGAGGGCCTTAGAAGAGCCTATCCGCCAGATCGCCAATAATGCGGGTCAGGAAGGCTCTGTAGTAACGGAGAAAGTGAGGAACGAGAAAGGAGCCTTTGGATTCGACGCTGCACAGGATGAGTATACAGATATGATCAAGGCAGGGATCATCGATCCTACCAAAGTGGTCAGGCTGGCCCTTCAAAATGCGGCTTCCGTCGCATCGTTGATGATCACCACAGAAGCCGTTGTGGCCGAGAAACCAGAAAAGAAAGCCCCTTATCCCGCAATGCCTCCGGGTGGTGGAATGGGTGGAATGGGCGGAATGGGTGATATGTACTAAGATTCGATCTATATTGAGTCCAGGAAAAGGGCTTGGGAGATTGGAATCCTTTCTCCCAAGCCCTTTTTATTTCAATCTTTTCAAAAGGTTCCTTACTTAAGATAACATAACTTTTTTCTAAAAATTCCTTAACTTTTTAAAAATTCTATTGTCTTTAGATAGAAGAAAGAAAACAAGAGCATCCAAACAATTGGGATGAAGTGGCTGTAACTATTTAATTATATTATTTAAATTAAATTTTTTCTTGCATTCATAGAGAAAGGGGTTTAATATATTTTACGTAGTGGAAAGAAAACCATTGCAAATTGATTTTCGACATCTGGAAACTTTTTGCCGCGTGGCTAATTTAAAAAGTTTCTCCAAGGCGGCTGACGATCTTTTCCTCACCCAACCCACGGTCAGTGGCCACATCCTTTCTTTGGAACAGTCCCTTTCCCTGCGCCTCTTCGACAGGACGAGCAGGGAGGTTCATCTTACCAAGGCCGGTGAGGTCTTCCTGGAATATGCTTCAAAAATTTTGTCTTTTCGCAAAGATTTGCTTAATGCGCTGAGTGAATTCTCACAGGGAATCAGAGGAGAACTTTCCTTAGGGGCAAGCACCATTCCAGGAGAGTATCTCCTCCCTAAACTCATGGGGGATTTTAAAGGGGAACATCCCGATCATGTCATTTCCCTCCAGATTGCGGATACCAAAGAAATTATTCAATCTCTCCTCCAAGACCGCATCGAGTTTGGCGTCATCGGAGCCAAGTTAAACCACCCCTCCCTTCACTTCGAAAAATATGAAGACGATGTAATTATCGTGGTCGCCCCCCGTGATCACCCCCTGGCCCGAAAAAAAAGAGCGTCTCTTGAAGACCTTCTGAAGGAACCTTGGATCGTTCGGGAGGAGGGCTCTGGAACCCAGATGGCCGTTGAAAAGGCCTTAAGGAAGAAGGGCAAAAGTCTAAAACAATTTAATGTGGTCATGGAAATGGGAAGTACCTCTTCCGTTAAGGAAGGGGTGAAGGCTAAATTAGGTCTCGCTTTCCTCTCCCGAAGGGCCACAGAAGAAGAATTAAAGCGTGGGTTCCTCACCTTCATTGAGGTAGAAGAAATTGATCCCATCTCTCGACAAATTTATATTGTTTTCCATCGGGGGAGAACCCTTTCACCGATCGGAATGGAATTCCTACGATTCCTTAAATTGAAGAGGGAGAACCATTGAGATGGTTTCTCTGAGACAACCTGGCGCTGATCGTTTGTTAAAAATGGGTGGAGTCTCCCTGGTCATCCATATTGCCTTGGCGGTCTTTCTTAATCTCAATCCATGGTCAACGATCATTAAAGTTCGACCAACGGCCTACACGGTAACTCTCATGCCCGTCTCCATTCCTGAACCCGAAATTCAAAAGGCCCCTATCCCGCCCACTCCCAAGGAAGAAAAGGTAAAACCTGTTGAAAAGATCAAACCTGCTGAAAAACCCAAAAAAGAGGACATCGTTGAAAAGGTTAAGAAAAAGGAAATAGACAAAGAGTCCATGAAGCGTCTTCACGAAACCCTCGAAGGAATCCGAAAGGAGGTGGCCCTCGATGAGATTCGCAAGAAAGTGGCTCTTCGTGAGCCAGTGGAGGAAAAAACTCCTGTCCCTCCTCAAAGCAAAGGCCCTTTGACGTCGAAATACGATTTGGAAAAAATTTATGGCGATCTTATTGAGTCGAAAATTAAAGGGGCGTGGACGATCCCAGAAAATCTTATTAAAGAAATGGTTGACTTAGAGACCATAATCGTTTTAATAATAACATTGGATGGAACAATCCAAAAAGTGTGGTTTGAAAAAAAGTCTGGGAATACTCTTTATGATCAGAGTGCCATGCGGGCCATAAAAAAAGCAGAGCCCTTGCCTCCCATTCCCAAAGAATTGGGCAAGAATAGTCTTGAATGTGTAATCAGGTTTACTCCGGATTAAACATGATCAATTACTTCACTCTCGTCTGTTTTGTATTCCTTATCTTTGCTCCCATTGCTGAAGCCAGGATATACCTCGATATCAATGCTCCGACCTTTGTCCAAATTCCCATCGTTCTTACAAAATGGAAATCGGTGGGCAGGACTCCTTCTTCTCTTTCAGATAAGATTTATGAGATTCTGGCCAATGATCTCACCCTCTCCGGTTTTTTTAAGGTGATCGATATCCCTCAGCTTCCCCCTCCCCTGCGTGAAAAAGAAGGAGTTTCAAATGAGCGTTCGTTGCAAGAATGGGTTTCCTCAGGGGGAGAAATTCTTCTGTCCGGAGAGACTCTCTTGGAATCCGATGGTCTCAATTTCAAGTTAAAATTTCATCTGTTTGATTTAGTGGAGCAAAAACACATCGTTGGAAAACAATATGAAGGCCCTCTCCCGGCCCTACGCTCTGCTGTCCATCGCATCGCGGATGAAGTCATTCTCCAAATCACAGGGGAGAAGGGCGTTCACAACACAAAAATTGCCTACTCGGTTCTCCAAGGGTCGGGCAAGGAAATCTTCATTGCCGATTTCGATGGCGCCAACATTCGACCCCTGACTCGAAACCAATCCATCAACCTTTCGCCAGCCTGGTCGCCAGATGGCAAAAAAATTGCCTTCACCTCTTATCTCAAACGGAATACGGATCTCTACCTGATTGATGTGGACGGCAAAAATCTTCAGCGATTCTTGTCCTATCCAGGATTGAATGCCTCCCCATCCTGGTCCCCTGATGGAAAACAGATCGCACTCATGTTGGGAATGCAGGGAAAGTCAGATATCTTTCTGGTCGACGCGAACGGGGGAAACCCAAGGAGGCTGACGAAGGGACATGGTAATGAGGCTTCGCCCACATGGTCTTCCGATGGAGAGTGGATCGCTTTCGTCTCTGACCGATCTGGTTCCCCACAAATCTATGTGATGGCCCGGGATGGGTCCAAGGTGCGCCGTTTGACTTTTGAAGGATCTTACAATACCAACCCCTCCTGGTCACCCAAAGGGGATCGGATCGCTTTTTGTGGAAGGGCAGAGGGCCGTTTCCACATCTTTACCATTGGAAGTGACGGGTCAGGGCTCCGGAGGATGACACCCAATTCTGGAAATAACGAAAACCCCTGTTGGTCCCCCGATGGCCGTTACATTGCTTTTAGCTCTACCCGCACGGGAGCCTCAAAAATTTTCATTATGAATGCGAACGGATTTAATCAGCGAAGTTTAACGTCATCGAAAGGAGGTGAGTCCGGTCCAGCTTGGTCAAGGCGATTGGAATAAACCCCGTTAGAAAGGATGGGACGGTGACTCCTACCTTTTTTCTAAGGGATTGAAGCTTTATGATAAAATATCCCCCGTAAAAGACGGGGATTTCTACCGGGGTAAACCAAAGCTTTCAAAATCATTGATTAAGGGAGGTTAGCATGACTAAAAAATGTCTTATCATCACCATTCTTATCCTTTGTGTGGGTCTGGTCCTGACGGGTTGTCCGAAAAAAACGGTCGTGAAAGAAGAACCGTCCGTCAAGAAAGAAGAAGCGACCAAGGCTGAAGCAGAACGTATAGCAAAGGAAAGAGAGACGAAGGCAAAAGAAGAAGCGGCTAAAAAAACATTCGAAGACACGTTGGTCGCAAAAAAGGAACCCGGCATCGAAGGGGTGGTTTTTGAAAGTTCTCTACTCAAGGACATTCACTTTGATTTTGATAAATATGACGTCCGCCTTGGGGATGTTCCTATCTTGAAAGAAAATGCAGCCCTTTTGCAAAAATATCCTAAGATCAAGATTCAAATCGAGGGCCATTGTGATGAAAGAGGAACCATTGAATACAACCTCGCTCTCGGAGAAAGGCGGGCTAACAGCACAAAAAATTACCTTGTCTCCCTGGGTATTTCTCCAGAACGTATTTCTACGATCAGTTATGGAAAGGAAAAACCCTTAGATCCTGGTCATCATGAGGAGGCCTGGACAAAAAACCGTAGGGCCCATACCATTATCACAGCTAAATAATGAGGGGAAGGCTCTTCGGGGAGGATCGACCCTCCCCGAAGAGAGGTTGTCCGTTAAACCCTTGCGAAAAGGTGAAGAGATGAAAGGATGGATTGTCGTCGTAATTGGATTGTTGCTTTTTGGATGCGCCACCACACGGGACATACAAATTCTTGATAGGGAAATCGAGAAACTCCATTCACGAATGAATCTTCTCCAAAAGGAAAATGATTCCATCAAGAAAGAAATGGCTGCCTTAAAAAGTGATTTCTCTTCAGAAAACCAAAAGCTCAAGGCAGAACTTCTGATTCGACTCGAAACGCTTCAAACCGAAATCCGAACCCTTTCCACCGGTGTCGAAGAATATAGGGAATACTTAAAAAGGCCTGCCAAGGAGGTGGACCGGGTGAAGGCGGATGTCGAAGGTCGGTTAAGGATGATCGAAGAGAGGGAAAAAACCTTTGAGGAAAAGAACAAAGCTCAGGAAGAAAAAATCAAGGAGTTAGAAGATCGCCTCAAGGGACTGGAAGCCAAGGCCATCGGGCCTGTGTCGAAAGAGACTCTCGCTGAATTAAAAGGGGTCTCCACAGGAATGGGAGACCTGTATCGAGAGGCTTACGAAACCTTCTATCAAGGAGACTTAGAGGGGGCCAGAAGAAAATTTGAAGCCTTTCTCAAACAGTATCCTAACACCGAACTCTCTGATAATGCCCAGTTTTGGATCGGAGAGACTTATTATCAGAAAAAGGATTTTGAAAAGGCAATTTTAGAATATGAGAAGGCAATTGTGAAATATCCAGAAGGAGATAAAATCCCCGCCGCTTTATTCAAGCAAGCCCTCGCCTTTTTGGAACTTGGGGACAAGGCAAGTAGCAGAAATTTACTGAAGCGGGTGATCGAAAAATACCCCCGTTCTGACCAGGCTGAAATGGCCAAGAAGAAGTTGGAAACCATCAAATAACAAAAGTCCATCCCAATGTAAAGGGATGGACCGGGTTCCCTTTTTGCTAATGCCTTATTATTTTCTCCCTCTTTCTTTATGCGGAGGCTTCTGCCGTGTCTTCTCCTTCGCCCCCTATGGGAACTTCTTTCCCTGTATATCCCTCCACCCAGAGCTCTAAGGGTTTGTACTTGGAGAGGCCGGTTCCCGCAGGGATCAGGCGTCCCATGATGACATTTTCCTTCAATCCCTTCAAATTGTCTACTTTCCCTGCCACGGCGGCTTGGGTCAACACTTTCGTGGTCTCCTGAAAAGAGGCAGCGGAAATAAAACTATCCGTTATGAGAGAAGCCTTGGTAATCCCCAAGAAAAGAGGTTCCCCCACAGCAGGTTTTCCTCCTTCCTTCATAATTCGGGCATTCTCTTCTTCAAAAACAAACTTTTCAACCTGGTCATCCACTAAAAAGTGAGTATCTCCCACCTCTTTAATTTTGACCCTCTTGAGCATTTGACGGACGATGACTTCAATGTGTTTATCGTTGATCTTCACACCTTGAAGTTTATAAACCTCCTGGATTTCATCGACCAGGTAACGTGCGAGAGCCTTATCTCCTAAAACTCTCAAAATATCATGGGGATTGGAAGGGCCATCCATCAAGGCTTCCCCTGCTTTGACAAAATCACCTTCATGGACACTGACATGCTTTCCTCTGGGAATCATATATTCCTTGGTTTCACCCACATCGGGTCGAATGACCACCTTCCTTTTCCCTTTGAGGTCCTTTCCGAACTCAACCATGCCGTCAATGTCACTGATCAAGGCATACTCCTTTGGCTTTCTGGCCTCAAAAAGTTCAGCGACACGAGGTAGGCCTCCTGTGATATCCTTGGTCTTCGTGGTCTCACGTGGAATCTTCACAATGACATCTCCCGCTTCCACCATATCTCCTTCAGAGATAAAAATGTTCGCTCCGACTGGAAGGAGATACCGGGCCTGGGAGGGAGAACCAGGAAGATTCAGGGTCCTGCCTTTTTCATCTTTGATAGAGATTCTTGGTCGAAGTTCTGCGTCTTTGGACTCCGTAATCACTTTTCTCGAAAGACCGGTAAACTCATCCACTTGCTCCTGCATCGTCACGCCTTCGATGATATCACCAAATTTCACCCTGCCCGAGATTTCTGTTAAAACAGGGATGGAATAAGGATCCCACTCTGCCAAGATCTCCCCTTCCTTTACCTTTTGTCCATCCTTAACCTTCAGTTTGGCTCCATAAATCACGGAATACCGTCTTCGTTCTCTCCCGTTCTCATCGACGATAGCAATCTCTCCATTTCGATTCATGACGATCAAGTTTCCCTCACGGTTCTTGACGCTCTTGAGATTGATGAATTTTACCCTTCCATCAATCCGGCACTCCAATGTGGTCTGCTCTGCTCGCCGACTTGCCGTTCCACCGATATGGAAGGTCCTCATCGTTAACTGAGTCCCCGGCTCCCCGATGGACTGAGCCGCTATGATTCCGATGGCCTCTCCGACATTGACCAGCCTCCCGCGGGCCAAATCCCTTCCGTAACAGAGGGCGCAGACACCCCGTTTTGATTTACAGGTAAGTACGGATCGAATCTTCACTTTATCAATTCCAATATCTTCAATGCGATCGGCTAAGCTCTCATCAATTTCCTCATTCCCTTTGACGATGATCTCACTGGAAAAAGGATCTCGGATCTCATCCAGAGCCACGCGGCCGAGAATTCTTTCTCTCATGGATTCGATGATCTCCCCTCCCTCGACAAGTGATTCCACCTCGATTCCGTCCAGAGTACCGCAATCGTTTTCTGCAATCACGACATCCTGAGCCACATCGACCAATCGCCGAGTAAGATATCCTGCATTGGCTGTCTTCAAGGCGGTATCGGCAAGACCTTTTCGGGCCCCATGGGTAGAGATAAAGTATTGGAGAACGGTAAGCCCTTCTCGAAAATTTGCAGTGATAGGTGTTTCAATGATCTCCCCGGAAGGCTTGGCCATCAAGCCCCGCATCCCGGCTAACTGTCGAACCTGTTGGGCACTGCCTCGCGCCCCCGAGTCGGCCATGATGTAAATGGGGTTTAAACTTTCCGTGGTCTGTTGCTCCCCGGAAGAACCTTCTACCTCTTCATTTCCCAGTTCTTTGAGCATCACCCCCGCAATATTTTCTGTGACCTGAGCCCAAATATCGATCACCTTATTGTATCGTTCGCCGTCTGTAATTAATCCCTCTGTATATTGTTCTTGAACCCTTTCGATCTCCTGCTGGGCTTCATGAAGAAGTTTTCCCTTATTCGAAGGGATCATCATGTCATCAATGGAGATGGAAATTCCAGCAAGCGTGGCATAGCGGTACCCCAAATCTTTTAATCGATCGGAGAGAAGGACGGTTTTCTTTTCTCCCCCATATCGGTAGCAATAGTCGATGAGATTGGCCAGCTCACTCTTCTTCATCACCTTGTTGACTAATCGAAAAGGAATCTCCTCGGGAAGAATTTCTTTGAGAAGGATTCGTCCAACCGTCGTCTCGACAAGCTCTCCGTCCAATCGAACTTTGATCCGGGCGTGGAGGTCAACTTCATTGGCGTCATAGGCGATTCTGACCTCATCTGAATTCGAAAACACCTTCCCCTCCCCTTTGACATAGGGGCGCTCCCGTGTCATGTAATAAATTCCGAGAACAATATCCTGGGTTGGAATGATAATGGGTTTTCCGCTTGCAGGAGAAAGGATGTTGTTGGTGGACATCATCAGAATCCTCGCCTCCGACTGGGCCTCCACCGAGAGGGGAATATGGACGGCCATCTGATCCCCATCAAAATCTGCGTTAAAGGCAGCACAGACCAATGGATGAAGCTGGATGGCCTTGCCTTCAATCAAAATGGGTTCAAAGGCCTGAATTCCCAAACGATGAAGGGTTGGAGCACGGTTGAGCATCACGGGATGTTCACGGATGACCTCATCCAATACATCCCAGACCTCTGGTCTCTCTTTCTCCAACATTTTCTTGGCGCTCTTGATCGTGGTAACCAGACCTTTCTCTTCCAAACGATGGTAGATGAAAGGTTTAAACAGTTCGAGGGCCATCTTCTTCGGAAGGCCGCACTGATGCAACTTCAGTTCGGGACCGACGACGATCACGGAGCGACCAGAATAATCCACCCGCTTTCCCAGAAGGTTCTGACGGAAACGACCCTGCTTCCCCCTGAGCATATCGCTTAAGGATTTGAGAGGTTTCTTGTTGGCCCCTAAGATCGTTCTCCCTCTCTTCCCGTTATCGAACAGGGCATCCACTGCTTCCTGAAGCATCCGCTTTTCGTTACGGATGATGATCTCGGGGGCATTCAATTCAAGAAGTCGCTTGAGGCGGTTATTTCGATTGATGACTCGTCGGTAAAGATCATTGAGGTCAGAGGTAGCAAACCGACCTCCATCCAAGGGGACAAGAGGACGAAGATCAGGCGGGATGACGGGGACGACTTCTAAAATCATCCACTCCGGTTTGTTTCCTGATTCCAAGAAAGATTCAATAATTTTTAACCGTTTGGCTAACCTCTTTTTCTTGGCCTCCGAGGTGGTTTCTTTCATTTCGGTCCGGAGCTTCTGGGAGAGTTCTTTTACATTGGTATTTCGCAGCAGCTCTCGAATCGCATCCGCTCCTTGAGCCGCCATAAAATCCTCTCCATATTTTTCCCTGGCTTCACGATATCGGTCTTCCGAAAGAATCTCACCTTTCTTCAAAGGGGTTTTCTTCCCATCCAGGACCAGGTAGGCTTCAAAGTAAAGGATCCGCTCTAATTCTCTCAACGTCATATCCGAAAGGATTCCGATCTTACTGGGGATACTTTTGAGGAACCAGATATGCGCCACAGGAGTGGCCAATCGGATGTGCCCCATCCTCTCCCTGCGCACCTTGGATTGAATGACTTCCACCCCGCACTTCTCACAGACGATGCCTCGGTGTTTCATCCGCTTGTATTTACCACAATTGCATTCATAATCTTTGGTGGGTCCAAAGATCTTTGCACAGAAGAGACCATCTTTTTCTGGTTTGAAGGTCCGATAGTTAATGGTTTCTGGCTTTTTCACCTCTCCATGAGACCACGATTCGATCTTTTCTGGAGAGGCAATGGAGATCCGGATGGCGTTATAATTAATCGGACTTTTCCCTTTTTCAAAGAATGATAAATAATCTTCCAAATTCTTCCTCCTTCTTTAAAACGATGAACGATAAACGAGGGACCGTTCATGGTTCATTGTCATGGGTCATTATTCTGTTAGATCTCCTCTCGTTTTTCCTCGATCAATTCTGTATCGAGGCAAAGGCTTTGTAACTCTTTGACCAAAACGTTAAACGACTCAGGAAGGCCGGGTTCCAATGTGTGTTCTCCTTTGACGATCGCCTCATAGACTCGAGTTCTCCCTGCGACGTCATCCGATTTCACGGTTAAAAATTCCTGTAACGAGTGGGCCGCCCCATAGGCCTCTAACGCCCATACTTCCATTTCTCCTAATCGCTGTCCACCGAATTGAGCTTTGCCGCCCAACGGTTGTTGGGTCACTAAAGAATAAGGACCGATGGATCGAGCATGAATCTTGTCGTCGACCAAATGGTGTAATTTGAGGAGGTACATGTAGCCTATGGTTACCTTTTGGTGAAAGGGTTCTCCCGTCCTACCGTCATAAAGGATCGTTTGCCCGGAAGCCGGAAGCCCAGCTTTCTTCAGAAGGTCTTTGATCTCTTCTTCCGAGGCCCCATCGAACACCGGAACCGAAACGAAAATTCCCCCGCCCAGTTTGCGTGCCAATTCGATAATCTCCTCATCGGTCGCCTGTTCCAGGTATTCGTTCACCTCTTTTGAAGAATAGATTTCTTTGATCCTCCTTCGAAGCAATTTGGGGTTGAAATGTCTCTGCAAATACTCTTCGATTTTCCACCCCAACCCTTTGGCTGCCCATCCCAGGTGAGCCTCCAGAATTTGGCCCACGTTCATTCGTGAAGGAACACCTAAAGGATTGAGGATGATTTCAACCGGCGTCCCATCCTCTAAGTACGGCATGTCCTCTTCTGGAAGAATTCGAGAGATGATCCCTTTGTTCCCATGGCGACCGGACATTTTATCTCCCACAGAAAGTTTCCGTTTCATGGCGATGTAAACCTTAACCGTCTTGATGACACCCGGAGCCAGCTCATCTCCCCGCTTCAGCTTAGCCAATTTATCCCCAAACACCCCCTTGACCACATTGATTTGAAGTTCTGCATGGTCGAGAAAACGAAGCACATCCGAAAGGACTCTCTTCCCCTCAATGACATCGATCTCCTTAAGACGATCGAAGGGGATGGTAAAGAGATGTTCTTCCTTAATCCGTTCTTTGGCCTCCACATAAATGCGGTTTTTCTTTTCATCCGCAATTTTATGGGCCGTTCGTTTGCCGATGAGGTATTTTCCAATCTTCCTGCGTGTGCTGTTCTGGATAATTCGGATCTCATCGGCTTGGTTTTTCAATAATCTTACTTTTTCTTGGTCCTCGATCGACTTTGTTCGCTCGTCCCTTTCCTGTCCTTTCCGGGAGAAAACTTTTGCATCGATCACAATCCCTTCAATCCCGTGGGGAACTTTCAAGGAAGTATCTCGAACATCTCCTGCTTTTTCACCAAAAATGGCTCGGAGAAGCTTTTCTTCGGGAGAAAGCTGAGTTTCTCCCTTGGGGGTGACTTTTCCAACGAGAATGTCATTGGGTTTCACTTCCGCTCCGATTCGAATGATTCCACTTTCATCCAAATCCTTGAGCGCCTCCTCCCCTGCATTGGGAATATCACAGGTGATCTCCTCTTTTCCCAATTTGGTATCCCGAGCGACACATTCCAGTTCTTCGATATGGATGGACGTGTAGGTATCTTCTTTTAACAATTTTTCGCTGATGAGGATAGAATCTTCAAAGTTATATCCTCCCCAAGGCATAAAACCGACCAAAACATTCCTTCCCAGCGCTAGCTCTCCCATGTGGGTCGCTGGCCCATCAGCAATCACCTCCCCCTTTTTGACATGCTCCCCAACATGGATAATCGGCCTCTGATTGATGCAAGTATTCTGATTGGACCGTTTATATTTAATCAAGGTATAGATGTCGACTCCGGGATCGTCCTCTTTCTGGCCATCCTCATCGGCACGGATGACAATTCGTGAAGCATCCACATCTTCCACGGTACCGTCTCGCTTAGCCACCACCGTAACGCCAGAATCTCTCGCCACAATGGCTTCCATTCCCGTTCCGATCAGCGGGGCATCCGTCCTGAGGAGTGGAACGGCTTGGCGTTGCATATTTGATCCCATGAGGGCTCGGTTCGCATCGTCGTTTTCCAAAAAGGGAACGAGGGAGGTCGCCACACTCACCAACTGTTTTGGAGAAACGTCCATATAACGAATTTCCTCAGGTTTCACCATGACAAATTCGCCGCCTCTACGGGCAGAAATGAGCGGGGCAATAAATCTCCCTTCTCGATCTAAGAGAGCGTTGGCTTGTGCGATGGCAGGCTTCTGTCCATCCATCTCCTCTTCCTCATCGAGAGCGAAAAGATATCGGATATTGTTGGTAACTTTTCCATGGATCACTTCCCGATAAGGGGTCTCAATAAATCCATAGTCATTGACACGGGCATAGGTGCTCAGAGAGGTGATCAAACCAATGTTTGGACCTTCTGGAGTCTCAATGGGACAGATTCGACCATAATGGGTGGGGTGGACATCTCGAACTTCAAACCCTGCCCTTTCTCGGGTAAGCCCCCCGGGTCCCAACGCAGAGAGCCGACGCTTGTGGGTGATCTCTGAGAGGGGGTTTGTCTGATCCATAAATTGAGAAAGTTGGCTGGATCCAAAAAATTCTTTGATGACGGCAGAGAGAGGTTTTGAATTAATGAGATCATGGGGCATCAACGTCTCCACATCTTGAAGGCTCATTCGCTCCTTGATCGCCCTTTCAATCCGCACCAGCCCAATGTGATACTGATTCTCTAAGAGTTCTCCAACGGTCCTCACTCGGCGATTTCCCAAATGATCAATATCGTCAACCGCACCCTGGCCATCCTTCAGTTTGATTAAATACTTAACCACCTCAAGGATATCCCTCCTCCTTAGGGTCGCCTTCTCATCTTCCACAATCTTTCGAACCTTGCTTTGGACATCATCCGTGATGGTCCCATCCTTTAAGGATGGCATGAGTCCGATGGGATGAAGGATCTTGGCGACACGTTTAATCTCCTCGGCCATTTCCGGGGTAGCAATCGCTTCGTCAAAATCAAGCCATCCTTCCAAGATTCGATCAATCAGATCTCTCCCTCCGGCATAGGTCGCTCCAGCCGCCAAGGCTTCTTTCTTCCATCTCTCTGTAAAGACTAACACTTTGGGAGGATTTCCCTTAAGACCAATTTTATGATTCAGTTTCATCCTTCCAACTTTGGAAAGGTCGTAACGTTCCGCATTGAAGAAGAGATTGTAGAAGAGTCCAATGGCTGTCTCAATGGTAGGGGGGTCTCCAGGACGAAGTCTCTTGTAAATGTCAATCAGGGCCCTATCGGATTCTTTCTCACACAAGGATTTACCCGGTTCAAGAATGGGCAACTTCTCCCTTTCCTCTTGGGTCAACCCAATCTTGTCCACCACCAATGTATCCCGTAATGAAGAACTCACATTGATGTTGTCGATGAACAGAATTTCGAATGCCTCGATCTTTCTCTCCTTCATTTCGTCCAAAAGCTTTTCCGTCACCTCGTTATTACATTCGGCGATCACCTCTCCCGTTTCGGGATCCACCACATCCTTCGCCAGATAGCGTCCAATCAAGTCTTGGGTCTCTACGGAAATGGTATTGATTTTAGCCAATTCCAATTTTCTAAAAGAGTCTTCAGTAATGCGACGGTGTTTTTTGAGGATAATCTTATGGGTCTCCGGGTCCAGGATATCGGAGGTGGCTTTCTGTCCCACCAGTACCTCTTTGGAAATTTCTTTTTGAAATTTTCCTCTCCGAATCAGAATTATTTCCTTATGATAGAAATAGTTTAAGAGTTCTTCCCCAGTGTACTTGAGGGCCCGAAGGAGGACGGTGACAGGAATCTTTCGACGTCGGTCAATCCGAACATAAAGGAGATCTTTTTGATCAAATTCGAAGTCAATCCAAGATCCGCGGTAAGGAATAATGCGGGCATAATAGAAGACTTTTCCACCGCTGTGGGGTTTGATTTGATCTTGATCAAAAAACACTCCTGGGGAACGATGCAGCTGGCTGACGATCACTCGCTCGGTCCCGTTCACAATAAATGTCCCATTTTCGGTCATCAGAGGGATTTCACCAAAATAGACTTCTTGCTCTTTGACCGCCTTGATACTTCTGGCTTTGGTTTCTTCATTCACATCCCAAACCACTAAGCGAACGGTCACCTTAATGGGGGCTGCATAGGTCATCCCTCTTAACAGACATTCTTCCACGTCATATTTCGGTTCGGTGAGACGGTAATTCACGAACTCGAGAGAAGCCGTTTCGTAAAAATCTTTGATGGGGAAAACGGTTTTAAAGACGGCTTGAAGCCCAATAGGCTCCCGTTTTTCAGGATCCACGTTGGCTTGAAGAAACTGTTCGTAGGATCTTTTTTGAACCTCGATCAGATTGGAGATTTCCAAGACTTCTTTAATTTTTGAAAAATTCTTGCGATACCTTCGATAAACAGGGACAACACTGGCCATAATCAATTCCCTCCCTTTAGAGAGCTTTTAAAAACGACCCCATGCCCTCTTCAGAGATTTCTGGACCTTTTCAGAAATCCCCTTTAAATAGAAAGTCTCCTCCCTTTCGGACGGCTAAGAACATTGGCTTTGTCCTTCTGGGAAGAGACAACGGTATCCCTCAACACTTCAGATCGTTTACCTACTTAACTTCGACCGTTCCCCCAGCCTCTTCAAGCTTCTTTTTCATTGCCGCAGATTCTTCTTTTGAAACTCCTTCTTTCACTGGCTTGGGGACACCTTCGACAAGGTCTTTGGCTTCCTTCAAACCCAAGCCGGTCAGTTCCCTGACCACCTTAATCACTTGGATCTTCTTATCGCCAAAACCTGTTAGGATGACATCGAATTCTGTCTTTTCTTCCGCTGGGGCGGCCTCCGCTCCAGCGGCAGCCCCGCCTGCTGGCATCGCCGCCACCGCCATCGGTGCGGCGGCCTTAATTCCCAGCTTTTCCTCAAGGGCCTTCACCAAATCACGCGCTTCCAACAAAGTTAAACCACTAATCTCTTCGGCAATTTTTTGGATATCTGACATCTGAAAACCTCCTATTTTCAATGATGAATCAAAGCGTAGAGAGTGGAGGGAGGGTCCATCCTCCTGCCCACCCTCTATGTTCCACTCTCGACACTCGAATTGGCAAGCTGATCCACACGGGCTTGAAGGATTCCGAGCACCTGTTGAAGTGCCATATAGAGGACCGCTCCAAGTTGACTGGCTGTCCCTTGGATACCTCCTAATATCTGACCCAAAAGCGCTTCACGAGAAGGCATGGATGCGAGGGCTTTGACCTCTTCCGGAGACGCCACCTTCCCCTGGATTAAACCTATTTTAATCTCGAGGGAGGGTTGTGTCTTAACGAATTCCGATAAAATTCTTGCCAGAAGGACCGGGTCTCCGTAAGAGATGGCCATGGCCGTGGGTCCTTCAAAATAGTTATCCAATTTCTCCAAATCTGTCCCTTTGGAAGCCAGTTTCATGAGAGTATTTTTGACTACGTGATAGGAGATTTTCTCCTCTCTCAATCGTTGTCTCAGATGATTGATCTGTTGAACATTGAGACCTCGGTAATTGGTCAGGACAACAGCCTGAAATCCTTTCACCCTTTCACCAAGATCAGATACGACTTGTTCTTTCTCTTTGCGATTCAATGAACTCACCCTCCTCCAAAGAAACCCATGGTCATGCTTAAGATTTTAAAACACCTCTGACATCCAGTGGGTCGATTTTAATCCCAGGTCCCATCGTCGTGGACAAGGCGATGCTCCGCAAATAGACTCCCTTGCTGGTCGGAGGCTTAACCCGCACAATCACTTCTAAAAGCGTCTTGATATTTTCTAATAATCGACCAAATCCGAAAGAGACTTTTCCTACGGGGACATGGACTACCCCCGCCTTTTCTACTTTAAACTCCACCTTACCTGCCTTGATCTCTTTGATAGCCCGCTCCAAATCAAACGTGACGGTTCCCACTTTGGGGTTAGGCATCAAGCCACGTGGCCCTAAAATCTTTCCTAATTTACTGACCGAACCCATCATGTCCGGTGTGGCAATAGCTTTGTCAAAATCCAGCCACCCTTTTGAAATTTTCTCAATAAGGTCTTCGCTTCCAACAAAATCGGCACCTGCATCGAGTGCTTCTTTCTCTTTCTGACCCTTTGCAAAGGCCAAAACCCGGACCTTTTTGCCTGTTCCATGCGGGAGGACCACGGTCCCTCGAACCATTTGGTCGGCTTTTTTCGGGTCTACCCCAAGACGAATAGCGAGGTCTACCCCTTCATCAAATTTGGCAAATGCCGTCTCCAAAAGGAGTTTGACTCCTTCCTCCAGCTCGTAACGTTTGTTTCGATCTACCTTGCCTTTTGCCTCTAAATATTTTTTCCCTCTGGTTGCCATAATGTTCTCTTATACAATCTCTAGACCCATGCTTCGTGCTGTCCCCTCAATGGTTCGGATTGCACCCTCCATGTCGACGGCGTTGAGATCTTTGAATTTGATCTGGGCAATCTCTCGTACCTGGTCTTGGGTGACTTTTCCAACTTTGTTACGATTCGGTTCCCCAGAACCTTTCACAATTTTTGCTGCCTTCTTTAAAAGAATGGAGGCCGGCGGAGTTTTGGTCACAAAGCTGAAGGATCGATCTGAATAGATGGTGATCACTACGGGGATAACCATTCCTTCCTGCCCCTGGGTCCGAGCATTAAAGGATTTGCAAAACTCCATAATGTTGACCCCATGTTGTCCCAGCGCCGGCCCGACCGGAGGGGAGGGGTTGGCTTGACCTGCCTGAATTTGAAGCTTAACCATTGCCGCGACTTTTTTTGCCATTGTCCACTCCTCAAATGAGGCCTCTTAATTCTTTTCTACTTGGATAAAATCCAGTTCGACCGGAGTTGCTCTTCCAAAGATTGAGACTAAAACCTTCAACTTCCTTTTTTCAGGCTTAACCTCTTCAATGGTCCCGATAAAGTTGACAAAAGGACCGTCGATCACTCGAACACTATCACCAACGTTGAAAGAGACTCTTGGTTTCGCTTTCGATACACCCTCCTTCATCTGGGAAAGAATCTCTTCCACTTCTTCCCCTGAGATGGGGATCGGCTTGGTGCCATCACCGGCAAAGCCAGTGATCTTGGGGGTGTCCTTCACAATGTGCCATGTCTCCTCGTTCAATTCCATTTTGACCAATAGATATCCGGGGAAGATCTTTCTCTGGGAAGTCTTTCTCTTTCCCTTCACCAGCTCCACTACGGTCTCTGTTGGAACCAAAATCGTGGAAAAAAAATCTCCCTTCCCCAGATTTTTAACGCGTTCTTCTAAATTCTGTTTGGCCCTGTTTTCGAAGCCTGAATAGGTATGGATGACATACCACTGTTGCGCCATATTGATATCCATGGAATGAGGGATGGGATCTATCCCCCCCTTATTAACTCACCGCTCTCTTCAACAATTCCTTGATGAGATTTGAGAGACCAGAATCAACAATGCCTAAAAAGATGGCAATGATGAAAACGGCTATCAAAACAACAAGGGTGCCAGAGAGCGCATCCTTTCTTGAAGGCCAGGTCACCTTTTTTAACTCGGTTTTAACTTCCCTTAAAAATTGTTTTGCAGTTTCAAATTTTTCTTTGATTTGAAATTCCATCTTATTTCGTTCCCAAGTCACCTAATGGCCATGACCCATGTAAGATGGATAACCGAACCCAACCACCATCTGGAGCATGGCAGGCCATTTACCAGGCTAGGTACGTGGCAGGCCAGGAGGGATTTGAACCCCCATCACCCGGATTTGGAGTCCGGTGCTCTATCCGTTAGAGCTACTGGCCTGTATCGGGTGAGTAGATAGTAGAATGTGAATGATAGATCCGAATATTTTTTACCTCTCTACCTTCCACTTTCTACCTGCCACTTTCTTTCCTTACTTTGTCTCTTTATGAACGGTATGTTTACGACAAAATCGACAATATTTTTTAAATTCCAGCTTATCCGGAGTGGTCCGTTTATTCTTGGTCGTAGAATAGTTTCTCCGCTTACACTCCGTGCAGGACAAAGTTAAAATATTCCTCATCGAAGACTCCTACGCAGAAAGGTCCCCTCTCCTTTATTCGAGGACATC
>DCVM01000111.1 GCA_002327985.1 Syntrophaceae bacterium UBA2188
CCCCCCATTTCACGGAACCGCTGGGCAAAAATTTGGACTATTGACATCCTTGATGCGAATGGGTAAAATGGCGACCGATTGAAAAGAGGGAGGGAATTAAAAAAGAAGGAGGTGAGGGAGAAGGGCACTGTTTCTGATTCAAAAGAATTTTAAACTTTTTATTTTTTGAAGGAGGATGGTATGAAACCAAGTAAAAGAATTTTCCTTTTTTTGTTTGTTTCGATCTTATCGGTTTTGATTGTTTGCCCCACCCTTCTTGCCGCCGAGAAGGAGATTAAGATCGGGGTGATCCTTCCCCTCTCCGGAGCTCTTGCCCCGATAGGAAAAAGTCTGAAAGAAGGGGCTGAGCTGGCCGCGGATATCGTGAACAAAAAATATCCTGATCTGGATATCTCGATTGCGAAATGGGAAGGAATTCCAAATTTAGGCGGAGCGAAGATTAAACTTATCTTTGCCGACCACAGAGGGGACCCGGGGTGGGGGGCGGATCAAGCCAAGAGACTGATCGAAGATGAAAAAGTGATCGGACTGATTGGCTGTTACAATAGCGCCGTGACAAAGACCGCCTCGGTGGAGGCTGAACGAGCGGGTATTCCTTTTATCAACCCCGATTCGACCTCTCCGGCACTAACCAAAAGAGAATTAAAGTGGTTCTGGAGGGTGACTCCTCACGAGACTTGGTTCACGGCGGATCTCTTCAATCTTTTAGATGGTTTGATTGCCGGGAAGGCTCCAGGGGTGAAGGCTATCTCTAAAAAAGACCTCGAGCCCTTAGCGGTGGCCGGAGAAAACACGGAGTGGGGCGCGGCTTCGATATTGGAGATTGAGAAGTTTGCGAAGGAAAAGGGATGGAAGATTTCAGAGTCGATTAAGTACCCCCATAAGGCAGCGGACCTGACGAGTGAGGCGAGGAGAATGATCGCCTCCAAATCTCCTACTTTCTTGTTTGCCCCCTATGTGGCCGATGCGATCCTCTTTATCAAAACCCTCAAGGAGATGAAAGCGGCGCCCCATATGATTTGGGGACAGGATGCCGGTTTTGTTGAGGCTGATTTTTACAAAACACTTGGAGCGGATGTGAACGGCATTTTGACACGCGACCTCTTCTCACCTGAATTATCAAAGGTGAAGCCCGTCGCAGGCAAAATTAATGAGATGTACAAGAAAATGACAGGGTACGATTTTTCCGGGAGTTCCGCAAGGGACTTTGTGGGTGTCCAGGTCTGGGCGCATGCCTTAAACAACGCCAAATCTACCAATCCAAAGGCGATTCAAAAAGCGCTGAATGAACTGAATCTTCCTGCGAAAGAGCTGATCATGCCCTGGAAAGGCGTAAAATTTGGTTCCCCGTTTCCGGGCGATACGCAACAGAATGAGCTTGGGTCAGGGGTCATCAATCAGTATCAGGGATATCCAGACGGGAAGTTACATATTATCTATCCTTTTGAATTTGCCACCTCCAAAATGATCTACCCCTTTCCGGGCTGGAAGTAAGGCAAAAGAGTTGCCCAAATCAATGAGGGATGTGAGCAGCATGGCCCATGAAAAGATGAGCTGTGCTGCTCACTTCTATATTCAGAAGCGATTGGACCCGAAATGGAATTAGTCACTCAAATCGTTCTTTATGGTATATTAATGGGTTTAATCTTCGCCCTGATCGCCCTGGGCCTTTCCCTTATCTTTGGGGTGATGAATATCGTCAATTTTGCCCATGGGGAATTTATGATGGTGGGGATGTATATTGCCTATATCCTCTCCACCACGCTCCATCTCGATCCTCTGATCGCCCTGCCCATTGCCGCTGCTGCAGGATATTTATTGGGAGTGATGAGTTACCATCTTCTCGTTCATCACATTCTTCGCGGCCCGATGGTCGCTCAACTCTTCGGGACATTCGGATTAATGCTCTTTCTTCGATATCTGGCTATGTTTATTTTTACTCCAGATGTCCGTTCCGTCGGTCAGGGAATCCTTGTGGGAAAGACCATTTCCTTAGGCTGGTTGACCTTTGACGTGAGCAAATTTGTTGCTGCCGGGCTCAGCCTTTTACTCTTCGCATTGGTTTACCTGATGATCAATCGAACCAAGTTGGGAAGGGCCTTAAAGGCGACCTCCCTCGATGCAGAAGCCGCACAGTATATGGGTATCGATACGAAAAAGATGAACGCTTTAGCCTGGGGCATTGGTGGCGCGACCGTAGGGATTGCTGGGGCTCTTCTTGCGCATTTCTATTATGTCACGCCAACCGTAGGAATGCTTTTCACGCTCATCGCCTTTGCAACGGTGGCCTTAGGCGGATTCGGAAGTATTGTCGGGGCTTTTCTTGCCGGTCTTATTATTGGTCTCATCATGGTTGTGAGTGGCCAATATGTGAGCGAACTGAAATTTACCTTTATCTATATTGTCTATTTCCTGGTCGTCGTATTTAGACCTCGTGGTCTATTCGGATGGTAAGATGCGGCAGGTTCTAAAAAATATTTTGTCACTGGAAGACCGCCCCCGTTCGGAGAAGATCGGCTTTATTATTTTCATCGTGATCATCCTCGTTTTTCCTTGGGTGGTTGAAGGCTCCTATGCCAGAGCCGTCATGATCAAGTTTCTCCTTTTTGCCTTATTTGGCCTGGGATGGAATCTCATCGGGGGCTATGGGGGTCAGGTCGATCTTGGACAGGCCAAGAATGTGGGCTTTGGAGCCTATGCCACTGCCCTCATGATGGTCTGGTGGAAGGTGCCCTTCTGGCTCACCCTTTTACCTGGAATGGCCTTCGCCACAGCAGAATCCTTTGCGGTGGCTTATCCGATGTTCCGTCTTCGAGGCCATTACTTTGCCATCGCCACGCTCTGTGTGGCTTTAGTCTGGAAGGAGCTTTTCGTCTTCTGGGACTGGACAGGAGGAGCACGGGGCGTAGAGATTCCGATCAGACCCACTCCCGACTTCGCCTACATGCAATTTGGCTCGCCGATTTATTACCATTACTTTATTTTCCTACTCTTTATCGCACAGCTCTTATTTATGAATTGGTTTAGAAAGTCAAAACTGGGCTATCAACTCCAAGCGATCAGGGATAATGAAGAAGCCGCGGCCAGTTTAGGAATCAATGTGACCAATACCAAAGTCATCACTTATTGCATCACGGCCGCGCTGGGTGCTATGGGTGGAAGTTTTATGGCCGCCTACTACCTTTATATTGATCCAGATTTTGTGATGCCATTGGATCTATCTATTTTAATAGCGATGACGGTGATGGTTGGGGGAGCGGGTTCGATGTGGGGCCCGATCCTCGGTGCCGCCATTCTCATCCCTTTGGATATGTATCTGGGCGCCTGGTTAGGGGGTCAGAAACGCTTGGGCATCGATTATATGATCTATGCGTTAATCATGATGTTCATCGCCGCTCGTGAGCCCAAGGGGATTTGGGGGGTTTTTGAGAGAATGAGGAGAAGGAGATAACGTAGAGGGATATGTTGCTCGAGGTGAGGAACCTGGTCAAGGAATTCGGAGGAGTAGTCGCCAACGCGGATATCTCTCTTGAGATAGAACGGGGAATGACGGTTGGATTGATTGGTCCGAATGGGGCTGGGAAGACCACTCTATTCAACTGCATCGCCGGTTACTATAAACCCACTGGCGGAAAGGTCTTTTTCGGTGGGAAAGAGATTACCGGCTGGCCGGCTCATCAGGTCGCTAAAATAGGGATCGCCAGGACTTTCCAGGGCATGAAGATCATGCCGAACCTAACCGTCGAGGAGAATGTTATGGTAGGGGCCTTCTGTCGAACCCGCGACCGGCAGATAGCCAAAAAGAAAGCTCAGGAAATCCTGGAAGGATTAAATCTCGTTCAAGAGATCAACATCTACCCTACAGAACTGCCTATTGCCACTCAAAAAAGAATTGAATTAGGCCGGGCCCTGGCGACAAACCCTCAACTTTTAATGTTAGATGAGATTGCAGCCGGTCTCAATCCGATAGAAACCAAAGAGATCATTCAAGTCTTGAAAAGGATGAAAGAAGAAAGGGATCTCACCCTCTTTTTAACCGAACATGTCATGGAGTTTGTCATGACCATCTCAGAGGTGGTGACGGTCATGGCGGCAGGAAGAAAAATCGCAGAGGGACCGCCTAAAGAGGTGGCAAAACAGGAGAGGGTCATCGAGGCATACCTCGGGAAAAGATATGCTAAAGGTCAATAATATCCAAGTCCATTATGGAAGAATTCCAGCGCTCCATGGAGTGACGTTTGAGGTAAAAGAGAGGGAATTAGTGTCGATTGTGGGGGCAAATGGGGCCGGTAAGAGCACCACGTTGAAGACGATCGTCGGGGCCCTGAGTCCCGTGTCTGGAAATATCGAGTTTAACGGATTGGATATAACAGGGAGACATTCTCCAGAGATTGTCCGGTTAGGGATCACCTATGTCCCCGAGGCAAGGCATATTTTTGGACCCTTGACAGTAGAAGAGAACCTCCTTCTGGGAGCTTTCATTCTCCAATCAAAGGAGGAAGTTGAAGAGGGTTTAGAATTTGTTTACAGGCTCTTCCCCAGATTAGAAGAGCGTAAAAAACAGCAAGGAGGAACCCTCAGCGGCGGTGAGCAGCAAATGCTTGCCATCGGAAGGGGGTTGATGTCCAACCCAAAACTTCTCATGCTCGATGAACCCTCCTTAGGTTTGATGCCAAAATTGGTGGATGAGATGCTGGGAGCGGTAGCCAAATTGAAAGACTCAGGGAAAACCATTCTCCTCGTTGAACAAAATGTTCGGGAAGCCCTTGAATTATCCGACCGTGGCTATGTCCTTCAAACCGGCCGAACCATCCACCAAGGAACAGGAAAAGAACTCCTCAACGCCGAAGTCATCAAAAAAGCCTTCCTCGGGCTTTAAGCGATCTCGCTATTAAACACACCCTCCGAGAACACTTCCATGTCTACGGCAAGTAGACCCTTATCATGTGGATTTTATTGGTGTGGAATGGATCATGAAACAGAGACTTAAAAAAAACCCTGTTCTCTTACTTGACGAATGAATTATTTTTTTATAGAGTCGCTTTAGGAGAGAGGTTTTTTTATGGATGTTGGCCAAATTCTGACCCTAACGACTCATAAGTACCCTAACCGGATAGCGATTCTCTTTGAGGAAAAGCGGTTTACCTATCAGGAATTCAACGGTCGGGTCAATCAATGTGCTCACTCCCTGCTTAAAATGGGATTAAGGAAAGGGGAGAAGGTGGCGGTTCTTCTTTTCAACTCAAACCATTTTGTCGAGGCCTATTTCGCCACAGCCAAGGTGGGTGGGGTTTTCACACCCATTAATTTTCGCTTCGCCCCGGAGGAAGTCCGTTATATTCTGAATAATTCCGATGCCCGCTTTTTTATCTTTGGGGAAGAATTTTCAGGCCTCGTTGAGGTGATTCGATCCCGTCTCCAGAAGGTTGAGACTTTTATCTCGGCTGGAAATAAGAAGGTTAAGGGTTCCCTCAATTATGAAACCATATTAAAAAAATCAAAAAAAGAAGATCCTGCTATCAATCTTTCAGAGAGAGATGAATGTCAACTGATGTATACTTCGGGAACGACAGGCAGGCCCAAAGGGGCACTCATCACACATGGAAATATTCTCTGGAACCTGATCAATACCATTGTGGGAAGGGAGGACCAAGAAGGAGAAATTTCTCTGGTCATCGGCCCACTTTATCATACCGCAGCCCTGAATAACCACTTCACTGTTCCAGTGGCCTTGGCCGGGACGAGCATTCTCATCAAGCGTTTTGAACCCAGGAGCGTGATGGAGACCATCGAAAAAGAAAAAGTGAATGTGATCTCAGGGGCACCCGCCATGTATCACCTCCTTCTTGCTCTCCCGAATGTGGAAAGATATGACACCCGCTCCGTCATCAAATGTACAACAGGGGCTTCCATCCTTCCCGATGAAACCAAGGAGAGATTGTTAACACTCTTTCCTAATGCCAAAGGCGTTTATGATGTTTATGGCTGTACAGAGGCCTCTCCCAACATTACGATCCTCAAGGCAAACGATTCATTCCGAAAACGGGAATGTGTGGGTCCTCCCCTTCCTTTCTTGGAGGTGAGGATTGTAGATGATAAGGATAGGGATGCTCCGCGGGGCGAGGTGGGCGAGTTGATCTGCCGAGGCCCGAATGTCATGAAAGGCTATTATAAAAATAAGCAGACCACCCGAGAAGCACTCAAGGGAGGATGGCTTCATACCGGGGACCTTGCTCGGATGGATGACGAAGGGTTCATCTATATTGTTGATCGAAAGAAGGATATAATCGTCAGCGGAGGAGAAAATATCTATCCCAGAGAGATCGAGGAAGTGCTTTATCACCACCCCAAGATCCAGGAGGCCGCTGTCATTGGCGTCCCGGATCAAGTCTGGGGGGAGTCGGTGAAGGCCATGGTTGTTTTGAAAAAGGGAGAAACGATGAAAGAAGAGGAGGTGATCGAATACTGCAAAAATCATCTTGCCAGTTATAAGAAACCCAAATCGGTTGAGTTTGTAGAGGACCTACCCAGAAATCCATCAGGCAAGATTCTCAAGACGGTGCTGAAAGAAAAATATTTAAACCAGAGAGGAGAAAAAACATGAAACGACCTTGCATCTTTATGATCATTATCGCTCTATTCTTTTTGACTGCTATGGTGAGTATCGGCCAAACCCAAGAAAAGCGATTAGTCATCGGAACCGCTAGCACCGGGGGGACATGGTATCCTCTGGGAGGAGGAGTGGCCACCATCGTCACGAAATACATCAAAGGAGTCAGTGCCACCGCCATTCCTTCAGGTGCATCCATTGAGAACATCCGCGCCATTAACAAAAAGACTCAGGATCTGGCACTCAGTATGCCTGATGTCGCCTATTTCGCTTACAATGGATTGGAGATGTTTAAAACCGAGAAGCACGAAGAACTTCGAGGTCTTTTCGCCACCTATCCCATCGACATTCAGTTTTATGTAGAGGAGAAATCTCCCGTGAAGACCATTGCCGATATCAAGGGGAAAGACCTGAGGGTAGCGGTGGGCCCCCCTGGGAGCGGAACAGAGGTGATGGCCCGCCTCGTTTTAAAAGAATACGGCATCACCTATGATGATATTCGCGAACAATTTATTTCTCACACTGAAGCCACCGCAGCGATGAAGGACGGGAATATTGATGTAGGTATTGTGACGTTGGGAACACCTGCCCCTACGCTCATGGATTTAACCCAGTATAAGAAGATTCGATTTTTAGATATCGAACCGGATATGGCGGTTCGGATCAATAAAAAATTCCCAGCCTATTTCCCGCGGACCATTCCTGCCGGGACTTACTCTGGAATGACCAAGCCGCATCACACCCTGGCCTGGATGGGGCTCTTTATCGTCCATAAAGATTTTCCTGGAGAACTGGCCTATGACATATTAAAGGCGGTCTTCGATCATAAGCCAGAATTGGATGCGATTCATGTTCAATTCAAGGCCATCCTCTTGGAGAATGCTAATAAAGGGATGTCCGTTCCTCTCCATCCCGGTGCGATCCGATTCTTTAAGGAAAAGGGTTTGATCAAATAATCATTGGATAGGGACCTTTGATGGATGCTCCATGGGCCTTGAACATGATGAAAAGAAAACAAATGAAGAGAGGACTGATCTTCTCAGGCATCGCCATGGCAGTCGTCGTGTTCTGGGCCTTCTGGCCAGTCTATCGTCTGGAGGTTTCAAGCCTCGGCAGGTCGAAGGCCCCTCTCTCCCTTCCTATTTCATCAGGGGATCAATTTAGCGTCCGGTTTCTCCACTCTTACGATCGAGCCTTTTTTCAGGAAAATTATGAAATCGATTCTCACCACCGGATCCTTCTCAAGGATATGGTCTTCAAATCCCATCTCAATGGTGGCGGATTTGCTTACCCACATTTCCATCTGAGACCCGATGGGGTAGGTGAACTGAAAGAAATTAACGAGTGGAGAAACCCTGTGGAATTCATGATGGGGTCAAAAGATTTGGCCAATCATACCTTTCTCTGGAAAGAAGATCGGATCGAGTTATCCCATTTCTTTCGATGTGGAGAGATCATTCAGATTCGGGTGGTCAAAAAGATGAGAATGAAAGAAATTCTCTAATGCATGCTTAGATAAAAAATGAGGCGACAAGGGGGTTACCAAAGTGAGCGAAGCCGGGAGGATAAAAACCATTCTCATCACGGTGATCGGTGTGGCGATGTCCCTTTTTCACATCTATACGGCACAGTTCGGTGTCTTTTCTGCATTGGTCCAGAGACCTGTTCACTTGGCCTTTGCCTTTGTCCTCATCTTCCTTCTCCATCCTTCAAAGAAGGAAGAAAAAGCCTGGTGGATTCATCTCTTGGATTGGCTATTCATTCTTCTTTCTGTGATTTCATTAATCCACCTGATCGTGACCTTCAAGGAGATTGTCTTAAGAGGAGGGGCGGCGACTCAGCTGGATCTCTGGTTAGGAGGATTGCTTATTCTCTTTGTCTTGGAAGGGACCCGACGGGTATTGGGATGGGCCCTTCCCATCATCGCATCGGTCTTCATCCTATATGCCCTGTTTGGAAAATATCTCCCGGGGTTATGGGGACATCGCGGGGTCGATCTCGAAAGTTTGATCAGTTACCAATACCTCACCACTGAAGGAATCTTCAGCCTGCCTCTCGGCGTATCGGCCACCTTCATCTTTATCTTCATCCTCTTTGGAGGTTTTTTAGTGGCTTCCGGGACGGGTGAGTTCTTCATCGATTTTGCCAATTCCATCGCAGGACATTTAAAAGGAGGGCCTGCAAAGGTGGCTGTTGCCTCAAGCGCCTGCTTTGGAACTATTTCAGGTAGCGCTGTGGCGAATGTCGTCGGAACAGGATCTTTCACCATCCCTCTAATGAAACGTCTTGGCTATAGTCCAACGTTCGCCGGCGCGGTGGAGGCCGTTGCCTCCACGGGTGGTCAAATCATGCCGCCTATTATGGGGGCGGCGGCCTTTATCATTGCAGAGATGTTAGGGATCCCTTACATTCAGGTAGCTATCGCAGCAGCCATTCCTGCCATCCTCTATTACTTTGCTCTGATGTATATGGTTCATCTGGAGGCAATCCGATTAGGACTCAGAGGCCTCTCAAAGGAAGAGCTTCCTCATTTGTGGAATACATTGAAAAGAAGAGGATATCTTCTCATCCCAGCTATTCTTTTAATCTATTGGCTCACCGTCGGTTATTCGCCGATGAAGGCAGGGCTCTGGTCCATTGGAGCTGTCTTTCTTTTCAGTTTTTCGAGGCGGACTACCTGGATGGGTCCCATGAAGTTGATCGAGGCTTTAAAAAAAGGTGGGACAGGATGCCTGGAAGTGGTAACGGCTTGTGCCTGTGCTGGTATTGTCATCGGTGTGGTGACCCAGACTGGCCTCGGTCTAAAGTTTTCCACCATTGTTATTGAAGCTTCTAAAGGATTCCTTCCATTAGCACTTACTTTCATTGCCATCACCTCCTTGATCCTTGGAATGGGGGTGACCACCTCTGCAGCCTATATTCTTACTGTCATTCTGGGCGGCCCTGTATTGGTAAAATTGGGAGTCCTCCCGCTGTCCGCCCATCTCTTCGTCTTCTATTATGCCTGTCTCTCCACCATCACGCCCCCCATTGCGCTGGCTGCTTACGCAGGGGCCGGGAT
>DCVM01000156.1 GCA_002327985.1 Syntrophaceae bacterium UBA2188
ACAATAAAAAACCCTTCCAGAATTTTCCATTTCCCAAAACTCTAAAAAAGTGTATATTATGACCAATATTTCATAATGAATGCCCCTGGAGGGGGAAGTAATTTCCTTAAGGCGTTTGGAGACCCGGCTTTCAGTATAAATGTCGCAGCAAAATAATCATTAGACCCTGCAAATAGCTTCTTAGAATACTACCAAGGTAAATATTGATTGGGAGATGGGAAAATTTGTGTTAATCTAATTTGGATGGTAGCTTTAAGGAGAGAGGAGGTTATCAATGAAGCTTACAGCAATTATTGAACGCGAAGGCGATGGATACGTCTCCTTATGCCCTGAATTAGACATTGCAAGCCAGGGTGGGAATGTTGAAGAAGCGCGGGACAATCTTCGGGAAGCGTTGGAGCTTTTTTTTGAAACAGCATCACCCGAGGAGATTAAGCAACGTCTTCATAGCGAGATTTTCGTAACCCAAGTGGAGGTTGCATTTGGGTAAGCTTCGGATCCTCTCTGGCAAAGAGGTATGTTCTATTCTATCAAGGCATGGCTTCTTCGAAGTCTGTCAACGCGGGAGCCATATCGTAATGCAGAAGAAGCTTTCTCACGGCACAATAACGGTTCCTGTTCCAGACCATCATGAAATTAGAATTGGAACACTTCAATCCATTATCCGTCAATCTGGCCTGCCCAGGGGTGAATTTGAATCGTGAATTCACCGTTCACTTCCTTTCCGTTACGATACTAAAGGTTTGAACATTCGATAGCCTTACTTCATCAATCACGCTCACCAACAATCCCACATCCACTTCTTTATCTGCCTTGATTCGTAAAAACCCCTTCTCCCCTTCAGGAAGACTGTCCTGAACGGCTATCCTTAGATTCTTTAAGTCAACCCTCTTATCCATGAAATAAATCTCACCATTCTTGGTGATGGTTATTGTTTGTGAGATTTCTCTCATCGATTCTGCTGTGGTTGAATCAGGAAGTCTGATCTTGATCACAGGCTCCTGGATGAAATGCGATGTCAGCATAAAAAAGAGAAGAAGCAAGAACACCACATCCACGAGGGGTGCGATGTTCAAATGACTGTGGTTGCCTTTCCGTCTTTCAAATTCCATTTCGAACCTTTGCCCAGAGACTGGTCGTCATCTCCTTCATCAGAAAGCCGCCTTTTATAAATAGGTCTATCATCAGTTCCTCTCCAATCGAAACTTTATGGGTAGGAGTGCCCGTGAAGCGATTGATTTTCCATCTTTTTTAGCAGGAAGAAAGGTTGATTTTTTAACCGCTTCCACAGACGCTTCTGTAAATCCATAGCCTGCCCCTTCTATGACCTCTATGTCCAAGAGATTTCCATTCTCGTCAATGGTCAGCTTGAGCAGCACCTTTCCCTCTCTACCGAGTTTCCTTGCCATCGTTGGATAGACGGGCATTTCTCTGTGCAAGAAGGCTAGTGNNCTAGTGCAACAGATGCTCCAAATCTGGTTTCTATTGGAGGTCCGATATCACTTCCGGCCACATTGTGACTTAGGTGTGGTTGTTTCTCGACGTCGGACTTTGCCCCGATTGCTCCAACTTCGACAGATAAAGGGCTATTTTTCTCTGTGATACTTGATGTAGGAGGAGTGAAGAGGGTTTCCTTTATAGGCTCCTCCTGGGTTTCCACCATTGGTTCCTTTTCAACCTCCTTAACCGGTTCAAGGATCTCCGGATTTTGTATTTTAGCGTAGGAGGGCTCGATTGGCTTGATCATTTCTTTGACTGGCTCAGGCCGGGGCTTTTTTATTGTTGCCATTTGTTTTTTCACAGGTTCGGGGGAACCTTTATATCCTCTATAGAAACAAATAATTCCATTTCTTGAATCTGTGGTTTTACCACCACCGATACCGGTATGGATAAGATCACCATATGTATCAATATGGAAAGGATAAATTTTGACGGCCTCGCCGCTGATAGGATAGCCCACGGAGTTTTCATGTTTCTCGTTGTTCCACCATAAAAAACCACGAAGGCCCCTGCTTTGACGGGATTTCAAACCTTCGTGGTCTAGGTTTCTTACGAACAAAAAACCACAAGGGACAGGCCTTCTGCCCCCAAACCTCCGGCGGGCTCTTGATCTCTTTATCTCCCAACGAGGCAGAAAAACTGGCGGCGGTTCTCAAAGAAGAAGGGCACGTTTATTCCTTCATCGTAGGGGAAGTGGTAGAGGAACACCCCAGAAAGATTCACCTCCTTTGATCTTTCCAGTTAGAATACTCTTCCTTAGTAAAAAATTAACAAGAAGGGTTACTCTCTATTTTTCCTTTTACCACACTTAAAAAGGCTGAGGGTTTGTGACTCTTTTCCACCAGCACATCTTCACCTGGGCTGTATCCCTCATCCAGAGATGGCCGCCCTGAAGAACGATCTTCTCCTTCAAGGCCCGGATCTCGTCGGGTTGAAGGGTCCGCCCCTTTTTAAAGGTCCAGTGTTCTATTATCTCATTCAGATGATGATAGGCAAAGGAACATTCCGCCTCAGCATATTTTTTAAAGACCACCGTGTAGTTTTCATAACACCATTTTACTTGAATCTCAGGGAGTCCAAGCTCCGTAACAAGAAACACATTCCTTGGGCTTGCCCTGAATATCTTTTCAAGCCCTTTTTCAAAACCCATGTCTGTCAGATGAAGCATATTGCATGCCAGAATGAGGTCATAGTCTAAAAACTCACGACAGGGAACTTCTTCCCATATCCGTTCATCCAGCGGAATCCAGTCCATCCCTCGCTGAATTGCTTCTTCATAAAATAGATTTCTCATTCCGATAGAGGGTTCAAGAGCCGTGACATGGCACCCCTTTTGACAGAGGGGAAATGAGAGAACGCCGTTTCCGGCGCCAATATCTAAAACCCTCCAACCTGGTTCAGTCATGGCCAGGAGAACCTCGATCATCCTTTGGTGATACTGGGTATGCTCCATCCAGAGTTTGTACCATCTCGCATAACCATCCCAGAACTTAACCGCTGCCACCCGCTTACATAAGGCCTGTTCCATCGTCGGTCCCATCAAAACTTTCCTCAAACAAAAAACCACGAAGGGTCCTGTTTCTACGGGACTTAAAACCTCCGTGGTTTTGATTTCCGTCAAATAAAAAAGCCACGAAAGACAGGCCTTCTGGCCCTCAACCTTCGTGGCTCTTCATCTGGGTCTTTTGTAATCGATTTCAAATCTTTTGTCAAGAAAAATTTGTAGTTCTGTGTAACCGGTCAGTCTTTGTTCGCAAGTATTATGATCCAATAGGGATGTCGAAAAAAAACTGACAGCGGCAGCCTTGGCTTGACCCTTGAAGCATCAATCTCCTTTGCAAAAGACAGGGGATCACTCATGATCGCGATGGGCACCCTTACCCAGGAAAATATTATAAATCCTTCCTTGATATTCTTCTTGTGGTGCATTATAATCTGGACAGACTAGACAGGAGGATACCCATGGCGCGTACGTGGCAGATCCAGGAGGCGAAGAATAAGTTGAGCGAAGTCGTGGATGAGGCCATTAAGCACGGTCCGCAGATTATCACCAAGCGTGGTGTGGAAACCGTCATTGTGCTTTCTTACACGGAATATCGGAAAGTGATGTTGAACCAGAAAAGACTATCCGATTTCTTCCGTGAGTCTCCGTTAGCTGAAGTTGGCCTTGACCTTAAACGGGACGAGAATGGTCCGAGGGAAAATATTGCCCTATGAACTACTTGCTCGACACCAATGTTATCTCCGAGCTGATTTTGAAACGACCGAACAAGAAAGTGGTGGAATGGATTGATCGTCTTGACCCCAACACGATTTACCTAAGCGTCATCACGATTGGCGAGATAAGGAAAGGGATGGAGAAGCTTCCCCCTTCGAAAAGAAAAGACAGGGTCAAAGAATGGCTTGAAGGAGATTTGTTGATCCGGTTCCAGGGAAGAATTCTTGAGATTACGACAGAGGTGATGCTGATCTGGGGGGAACTAACCGGAAGGTTGGAAAAGGCAGGCCGGCCGATCAAAGCTATTGACTCATTGGTCGCCGCGATCGCACTTCAGAGGAATTATCGCCTGGTTACAAGAAATGACCAGGATTTTCAGGGTACAGGAGTGACGATTTTTAATCCCTGGAAAGAAATATAATACGTTAAAAATAATTCCTTCCAAGACACTTTTTTAGCCGTAGTTGGCGTAGATGGCAAGGAGACCATGAAGGGCAGCACTGAAGACCAGGACACTCCCGGTTTTCTTATGGACCCCAAAAGGAACCTTGATCCATCGAAGCCCCGAACTGATTTGAAATAGGATTAAAAGCATGTTCAAGATACCCAGTATCAGAATCATTGGGATGCCTCCGACCATTATTTTTCATTCTTCGATTTTTATTTCATCAAGCACATGATCACTTCACGCTAATCCTGTGTGTTGCGGGGCCTCGACCGCCATATTTATTACAACTGGCCTCCGCGACGACCTCCGTATCCTCCATCACTTTTATCTTGATCTCCTTGGTAAATTGCGCTGCTTCAGGTCGCTTGTCTTGGGTATACTCCCAGCGGGCAATCTCATTTTTATTTCCGCTTACCTTTACCCACTCTGTGTAATGAGACGAACTATTGGCATTGTGCGTCACAGTGATACGGAGAGTGACTTCTTTCCCTTTCTCGACCTGAGTGGGCCCTTCGATCGAAACCACTGACTTGTCGGCTAATGCAGGACCGATCTGAACGAATAGAACTGTAAGGATCAACATTCCCAAAGCGATTGATTTCTTCATCTTTTTGCCTCCTAATTTTTTATGACAGGGATGACACCCTAGAACCATGAAAATGGTCAATAGGTTACGGTGAGGGATAGGAGGCCCGTATCGGCTAACGTCATTCGGTTATGGGTGTCGATAAACATCAATTTTAATTTTCAGATACGGGCATCTTAACCGTTGCCGTTAGACGAGACCCTTATCTTGCTACCTGATTTGGCCTGCCTCCGCCTTGGCTAAAGTAATCTTTGCCTCGGCGAGTTTCTTATATTCTTTTCGAATTTTCATTATATTTCCGGCCGCCACGGCTTTTAAAAGATCTCCTTCGAGTTCAGCCACATCGAGCAGTTTGTAATAGTCAAGCGACTCTTTGAGGTGGGCGAGCACAATCATTCCGGTCAGGATGGGGTGGTTGTTTGTTACATTGGCATCTTTAAATCGAATCCCATGTTCGAGTTCCACCTCCAATCCTTTTCGGAATTCTTCAGGATCGATTTTCATCTTCTCCTTGTTCACCTCTGCAAGAATAATCTTCGCCTCCTTCGGAAGAACCTTGGCTGTCTCTAATTTTGTCCAATCCCTGAGTTTCAGGCTTTTGCAAACCTTTCTCACCTCTTCTTTTGTTATATACTCTGGTAGTCTCATAAAATCTCCTTTCGTGTCTTTACGTATTGTCAAAAATTCATAGCTAAAATTTATGTAACCCTTAAAAATTTAAGCTCTTATCCTAAACTTTCTTTTCTCCCCCCTATATCTTTCTTTTATGGAGTAAAAAAGTCACCACAGATTACGCCCTACTAAATTTCCTAATCATAAGTTTTCATATTTTTCATAAAACTTTTGACAGTATCGACTTTTTTAATAGAATGCTTGCCCAGCCTCTCTCAATGACTCCTTTCCTCTACCACCTCCTTTCAAAGTTGATTGATAACAATTCATTACTAAATAGTAAAAATTACTATATAAATATCAAAAAAATTAATTATCTTTTATCGATTCGTTTCCTTTGACAAACTTTGCAGAGGCCCCTAAGCTCCACATGAACGGAATTTACCTTTCCGATTGCCGTCAGGTCGCCCGGAACCCGAAAGTCATTCCATTCCTCGTTATAAAAATCTCCCATGAAGCCACATTCGGTGCAGACAAAATGGTGATGGTGATTGGGGTTTGCATCAAACCGCGTTTTTTCACCGAGAGATCCCACGCGCGAGATGAGCCCCTTTTTTTCGAGCAACCGAATGGTCCGGTAAACTGTATCCAGTGAAATCGTGGGGATCCGCTTGCGCACCCGGGTATAAACCGTCTCCGCGTCAGGATGCTCATCTGTACTTGCAAGCTCACGGTAGACCTCGGTGCGTTGGTGTGTTACCTTAACCCCATAACGTCGGCAGACCCCGGAGAAACCATTAATTCGCTTTCCAATCTCTTTGGTTTCGATTTTCATGAAAGAACCAAATAGTAACGATTACTAACAAATAATCTTACCATATTTAAATGATAATGCAAGCCTTTTGTCGAAATTATTTTCTACCAACGATTTTCCATCGTTCATACTTCACCGAATCAAAACTTTTTCCCCTCCCGATAAGAATTACGCGGAATCGACTTTACTCATGAGTAAAATCGTGTTATAGATATTTTACTATGATAGGAATCCATGAGCGATATCTGGAACATTCTGTCACAAAAGACCTCAAAGACAGAATGGAGTTCATAGGCGGCCCCAGGCAGGTGGGAAAGACCACCTTTGCCTTAACCTTTCTATCTGAGCCCACCGAAAAACATCCAGCCTATCTTAATTATGACAATATTGCTACACGGTCTTCACTGCTAAAGGGGGAATTACCAGCTAAAGAAAAATGCATTGTACTCGACGAAATCCACAAGTTTGTGAGATGGAGAAATCTTGTAAAAGGGTTCTATGACACAAACAAATCCGAAAGGTCATTCATCATCACCGGATCCGCAAGACTCGACTATTACAGTAAAGGAGGCGATTCTCTTCAGGGGAGATACCATTATTACAGGCTTCACCCGTTTTCTCTAACAGAACTGAACAAAGAACCCTCGATGGAGGATTTCAGGAGATTGCTTAAGTTCGGAGGGTTTCCCGAACCCTGTTTAAAAGAGGAGGAAAGATTCTGGAGGAGATGGCAGAGGGAAAGGACCCATCGAGTGATTTATGAGGATATCAGGGATCTTGAAAATGTTAAAGATATCAGTCTGCTGGAATTGCTTGCAGCGGAGCTTCCAAATCGGGTTGGCGCACCGCTGTCCGTAAAGAATCTGAAAGAACTTTTTCAGGTGTCCCATGAAACGGTTGAACGTTGGCTGAAGATTTTTGAGAGGATGTACTATTGCTTTCGAATATCCCCGTATGGTCCGCCGAAGGTGCGAGCCGTAAGGAAGGAGCAAAAACTTTATCTATGGGACTGGTCCATTGTGCCAGAGCCGGGTCCGAGATTTGAGAATTTCATTGCTTCCCAACTCCTGAAATTTTGTCATTTTAGGGAAGACACAGAAGGCTATCGGATGGACCTCAGGTTTCTCTGGGACACCGACAGGCGAGAAGTAGACTTTGTTGTCTTAGAAGATGGAAGACCCCTGTTTGCGGTTGAATGCAAGGCGGGAGAAAAGAATATCAACCCCTCACTCTATTATTTTATCGAGAGGACAAAAATACCCAAATTCTACCAGGTCCACGAAGGAAATAGGAATTTTGAAAAAAGTGGGGTCAGAGTTCTTCCTGTTTGGACATTCTGCAAAGAGCTCCGACTGCCATAAACTACCTCCTCGTTTTACCGAATCCCCTTGGTGAGCGTAATGCTTCTAACCCATTTGCTATTTTCACTTGCGGGGGGAGGGAAATTCCAATATAATAAAACCATTTTCAGGACCAAATCGGATCAGGAGACCCATTTTATCTTCCATGGAGGAGAAACTTCAGGCGATCCCTAAAATCCAGAATCTGGTGGTGGCTCGGTATCGGGATGGGAAAATAGTCAGGGGAGTGACCCATGATTTTGGACCTCAAAAAAAAGGTTTTCATGTCAGCACAGTGGAGAAACATGGAAGAACGGTGAATGGGAAGATATTTGAAATCTCCCTTTCCGAGTTGAAAGCGGTTTTTTTTGTAAAATCTCTCGAGGGAAAGCAAGGGCCTCCCTCCCTCAAGGGACTGATGGAAGAAAAATTGGGAGCGCCGGGTTTAATGAAGGCAAGGGTTACCTTTTTTGATGGGGAGGTATTGGTGGGGACCACGCAAGGATATACTCCCGAAAGAGAGGGATTTTTTGTTGTTCCCTTGGAAAAAGATTCCAATAACTTGAGGATCTTTGTCATTTCAGACTCTGTGAAAAAGGTTGAGACATGGAGATAACCCCCTCGCCTTCCTCTCTCCCCAGCGGGAAAGCGTAGGGTGAGGGAAGGTGTCTAAATAAGAGAGAAGGGCTTGATTCGATGGAGATTGAGGTAAAATTATTTGCGACACTCCGGGATTATCTCCCGAAAGGGAGCAGCCGGTTTTCCTGTAAGATGAAGATCGATGGCTCGACACGAATTCAGGATATTTTGTCGCGGCTTAAAATTCCTGAGGGAATACCGAAGATCATTTTACTGAATGGCGTCCACGCCAAGAAGGAGCAGACTTTAAAGGAAGGCGATGTCCTGAGTGTTTTCCCTCCGGTTGCAGGAGGCTAATCAGTCCCTCAAATCCTAAATCCCTGCCTATCGGCAGGCGAATATCGAAACTCGAACCAAATCCAAAATTCCAATATCAATTTATCTCTAACTGACAACATTTAAAAATGATCCCCCTAAAATCTCCCCTCCCTTGGTGGGAGGGGATGAAGGGGAGGGGGAAAAAATCCTTTTGTCCACCCCCACCCCTGCCTACCGGCAGGCAGGCCCACCCTCCCCCATCAAAGGGGGAGGGGAAAGAATGGGAAGTTTCAAATATCTTTGGTTAGAATTTTGAGCATTCGTGCTTACTTCGAATTGATCCCTACAGGATGCTTCGCCCGTGTTTCGAACTTAGAATTTCTTTTTTTCTTTGAGTTCCTGAATCTTCTTTTGCAATCTTTCTTTTTGATCCGGCTTGGGATCCAGTTTTAATGACTTTTCATAGAACTCGATGGCTTTTTCAATTTGGCTCAGCTTGAGATAGCCATCGGCTAAGTGTTCGGTGATGGTCGCATCGTCCGGAGTTAATCGGTTCGCTTTTTCGAGCTCGGCCACCGCTTTCTCGTAGTTCCCCAGTTTATAATAAACCCAACCCAGACTGTCGGTGATGTAACCCATATTGGGTTTCAATTCCATCGCCTTCTGGACGAGCTTGAGAGCCTCTTCCAAATGGATGCCACGGTCGGAGTAGGAGTAGCCGAGGTAGTTGAGGGCATCCGCATGGTTTGGATTTAGACGGAGAACCTCCTTCATCTCAGTGACCATCTTGTCAAAATCCCCCATCTTGTCGTAAAGCGCCCCTAATTGGAAATGCAGCTCAGGATCATTCTGATTATTCTCAAGTCCCCTCTTCAGGATGGCCAGGGCCTTTTCCATTTGGTTTTCTTTTTCAAAGACGGCGGAGAGGATCAGGTAGAGGTCTACCTCCTTCGGCTTGGCCTGGATCGATTCCTCTAAGATTCGAATGGCCTCTCCCATCCTGTTCTGTTTTCTTAGAATCAGGGTGATGTTTCTTCTCGAGTCTGAAAAGAGAGTCGATTCAGGTGGGATCTTCTTAAATTCTACAACGGCCTGATCGAAAGCACTCTTTTCCACATAAGCCGCTCCTAAATAATATCGGACTCGATCATCTTTGGGATTGACCGCCAGGACAAAGTTGAATTCCAGAATCGCCTGGTCCAAATTCCCCTGTTCCATATAAATCAAGCCCATCTTCGTTCGGATATTTAAATCCTCTGAATCGGATTTTTGCATCTCCCGGAATTGGTTTAATGCATCGTCGAATTTCTTCTCTTTGACGAAGATCTGTCCGAGACGGCTTCTCGCCTTTTTATTATCCGGATCGAGGGTCAGGATCTTTTTGTAGACCTCGGCGGCCTTTTCCGGTTCGTCTTGGATCTCATACGTCATTCCCAAATCCATCCAGGCAGAGATCAGATTGGGTTCGATCTCCAGGGTCTTTAAAAAATTTTGTTTGGCCAATTCATAAGATTTTGTCCTGATATAAATCCTTCCCAGGGCATAGTAGCCCATCACGGAGTTGGGTTCCATTTTGATAAGCCGTTTCAGGACGTTGATGGCCTGATCATGGTCCTGGATGTCTTCGTAGAGGGAGCTGAGGAAGAGGTAACTTTCCCGGTGACGGGGGTTGATCTCTAACACCTTGTTGTACGTGGCGATTGCCAGGGGATGCTTTTTGAGCATGGAATAAATTCCGCCAAGGAGCAGATGGGCGGAGAGGTAATCCGGGTCATGGTAAAGGGCAATGTTGCATTCCTCGATGGCTTCATTTAAAAGGCCTTTATGGACATAAAGCGTGGCCAATTCCACGCGCAGGGAAGGTTCTTTGTTATCGCGTGTGATGGCTTCTTTTAGATCTTTCATTGCCTCATCGATTTTGCCCTGCCTTAATTTGAACTGGGAAAGGAGAAAGTAGTAATAGGCAAGAGGGTCTGAGGAGAGAGACTTCTTTTGGAGTTTTTGGGGTTTCATGGGGGCGGGCTGAGCGGAGGAAGGGTTTTTTTCGCTTTTTTGAAATTCAGGCCCTCCCGCACAGGCCACTGATAAGAAGAGGGATAAAAAAATCACGAGGACTTTTGTTAAACAACGGTTCATACCCAAAAAATAACAAACTTCACGAACAAAGTCAAAGAACCAATTGGTTTTAAGTAACCCCTCGCTGAAACGGGGTAGGGGCGACTTCAGTCGCCCTAAAGCAAGGGAGGCTCAATCCTACCCTATCCAAGCACGGGAACATCGGGAAGATGAGCTCCAGCTTCCAGTTTCTATTAACGAGCTTCGATACGAGCCTCGACAACGACCAACGCCAATGATAGTAATATGTTAATTGATACTGACCTTCCTAAATTCTCACCTAAATTTCCCCTCCCAACTGAGTTAATAAAATTTTTAAGGCAAAATGGATATCTTTTGTCCAATGCTGTGGCAAAAATTGTCTTTTGGCCAAATCAGAAAAGAATTGACTTTTTTATAAATCCTGATAACATTTTGCCTAACTTATTAGTATTATTAGCAATTTAACAAGATCCAAAAGTAATAATAGATGGCTAATAAGATGGCACAACTTTTGCTGTAATATTCAAGAAAATTTAAAAAAATATCTCATTAAAGGAGGAGATCAAACAATGAAAAAATGGTTAGGATTGGCAATGTTTTTTGGTTTGGTTCTGGGTTTGTCAGGTATGGCGATGGCGGGTGATACAGCTACGGTTGATGTATCTGCAAATGTTGTGGGGACATGTAAATTCCTAACGGGAGGCACGATGGCTTTTGGTGCCCTTGACCCTTCTTCTGGTGGTAATGTGAATGCAGTTTTAACGCAACCTACATTCTGGTGCACAAAAGGTGCAAGTTATTCCATCACCGATGACAATGGACTATATGAATCGGGAACTGCTTTTCAGGTAAAACATGTCTCACTTACTGAATATATTCCATACACTTTTACTTATACAGCAACCGGAACTGGTAATGGACCTTCTAATCCTATCACCATGGACATTGCTGGCACAATATTGGGAGGTGATTATGTAGGTGCATCTGCTGGTGACTATGCAGACACAGTAACACTTACAATAACTCCGTAATGAAAGACCCAATAATTATCTTTCAACAGACGGGTAATCTTGAAGGAGGGGTGACCCATGAGTCACCCCTCCTTATTTATACGGGTGATTCGGGGTGAAAAAGTTTTTAATTTTAATTCTTCTCTTGATTGTTGGGCTTTCTATTCTTGGCTTGAGTAGCAGAAGCCTTGCGGGGGATAGTCAGGTTGTTACAGTGACGGCAACGGTCTTGTCAAAAAGTCAGTGCAAATTTAACTCGAAAACAGCAGCGCTGAGTTTTGGAAACATTGATCCCTCTACTCCAGTCGATACAACCGTAACCACCTCCATCACTTTTCGTTGCGGGGGGAGCTCTCCGAATGCAACCTTCTCCATCACGGATGATGATGGCTTATACGAGACAGGTCCGGATGCAAATCGAATGAGACATTCGATTAACACAACAGAATATATTCCTTATACTCTTACCTTGAACCCAACCTCTGGGACTGTTCCTAAAAATTCCGACCAGAACCTTACCATTACTGGCACAGTAAAAGGAGTAGACTACCAGGATGCCCTGACAGGGAGCTATTCCGACATGGTGGTCATTTCGATTGCGCCATAAAATTATGTTGAAATAACTTTTTGATTCTGTTATCTTCGACCTCAATGAAACCAGGGAGATCAGAGGCTTACAGCTTTTTTCTGAAATTCACACTTATCAGTATCCTCCTCAGTTTTTTTATTCCCAACGTTGCCCACACTGGTGAATTTAGAGTCACCCCCATTCGATTGGATTTTGACAGAGGTGCCAAGAGCGGAGTCATCACCATCATCAATGAAGGAGATGAGAAGCTTCATGTCCAGATGAGAGCATTTGAGTGGAACCAGGATGCCGAAGGGAAAGACCAATATGTGGAGACCAATGAAATTATCTTTTTCCCGAGGATGATGACGTTAGAGAAGAAAGAGGAAAGGATCTTGAGGGCGGGGATCAAGATCCCTGCCACGACCAAGGAAAAAACCTTTCGCTTATTCATTGAAGAAATCCCTGGGCCGAGAAAAGCAGAGGGAGTCAATGTAGCGATTGCCATACGATTTGGCGTCCCGATTTTTGCGAAGCCTTTTAAAGAGGTTGCCAAAGGAGAGATAGAGAAGATTGAGCTTTCAAAAGGGCTGTTGAATGTTCGTGTCAAGAATACGGGCAATGTCCATTTCACCATTAATTCCGTCGACATCAAAGGGAAAAACAGCAAAGGAGAAGAAATCTTTTCAAAGGAAATCAGCGGTTGGTATCTACTCCATAATGTTTCAAGAAGTTATACGGCACCCATTCCAATAGAATTTTGCAAAGACATTTCAAGGATTGAAATTGTAGTTAAAACGAATCGATTTAATATGAATGGGAATTTGGATGTCGTTCAAGAAATGTGCCTTCCTTAGCCTCTTCTTGATCCTCAGTCTCTTCCATCTTCCCCTTGCACAAGGGGGACAGATGGCTTTTCTTAAAGTCATTCTT
>DCVM01000046.1 GCA_002327985.1 Syntrophaceae bacterium UBA2188
GGCCTCTCACGTCGGTAACATGGGTTCGAATCCCGTTGGGACCACCAGACAAAAACAAGGGGTTAGTCGATTGGCCTAACCCTTTATTTTTGTCCAATGCCCACAAGGTACCCATTTGAAATCAAATTTAGGCTTTTTTGACCGCTATTTGGTTCAGAGGTCAATAGCTACTGAATGATCAAATATTCTGACTCATAGGGCGGGGAAATCTAAAGGGCTTGGATGGGGGTTATTATGGCGGCAAACATTTATGAAAGATTGGCTGAACATTTAGACAATCTGCCAGGAGGTTTCCCACGGACTGAAAGTGGTGTGGAAATGCGAATTCTACGCCGGCTCTTTACCCCTGAAAACGCTAAACTTGCGGTCCGCCTAACATTGATCCCCGAGGAACCACGAGTGATTGCTCGCCGAGCCAAGATCCCAGTCGAGGAGGCTTCCCAACGATTAGAGGAGATGGTTAAGGCTGGCCTCATCTCCGGAGTCTATCCAAAGAGCAAATCACCTTTGTACATGGCCCAACAGTTCCTCATCGGCTTCTGGGAAGGTCAGGTGAATAGGCTGAGCCGAGAACTTATCCAAGACTTCGAAGAGTACCTGCCGTTCTACACCGAACAAAACATTGGACCAGGAGTTCCCCAACTAAGAACGATCCCCGTAGGGAAGAGTATCAGCACGCAAACGGAGGTGATGCTCTATGAGCAGGCAGAGGAACTGGTGCGGACCCACAAAACATTTGCTGTGGCCAATTGCATTTGCCGGCAGGAGATGCGCATCATGGGTAAAGGTTGTGAGAAGCCTGAGGAGAGCTGCCTGAGCTTTGGAACGGCAGCTAAAATCATGGTGCGTACTGGTAGGGGCCGGCCCATTAGCATGGAGGAAGCCCTGGCGATCCTCCGACATGCCGAGGAAATCGGACTTATCCTGCAACCATCCAACGCTCAGAGAGCCTCTTTTATCTGAACCTGTTGTGGCTGTTGCTGCGGCGTGCTCCGCAGTATTAAACGCTATCCTAATCCGGCCAGTCTAGTGTCTAGCCCTTTTGTGGCGAGCCTCAATACCGAAACATGCAAAGGTTGTGGAACTTGTGTCAAGCGCTGTGAGATGGAAGCCCTTTCTATAGACAGTAAGAAGGCGGTCTTGGATTTGAATAGGTGCATCGGTTGCGGTTTGTGTGTGAACACTTGTCCCACCGACTCGCTCTCTCTCTTGCGCAAGCCCAAAGCGAAACAGCCCTATGTTCCGAAGGATATCGTGGAAACCAATATCAAGCTCGGGAAAGCTCGAGGCAAGCTAGGGGTAAGTAAGATGATAGGGATGAAGGTCAGGTCGAAGCTGGACCGATTGTTAGCATCTCAGTAGATAAGGGGCTTTGTTCGTCATAGGCATTGCCACTCATTTGAACATATGCATTACAAAATATAAGAAGTGTCCACTGACCGAGGGTGAGAAGAGCCTGTAGCTTACTTTAGGGGTATCTCTTATTTCAATCACAGACCAATAGAATTCATTGCTATCCCACTACCTGAATTCTCCTAAGAAAACACTCTCGCCCTTTTTCAATCTCCCCAGAAAATCTTTTTTTTAAGAAACAATATGGCAGGGATTTATGATTTTCGGAGTTAAACCATTTTCAGAGACAAGGCTTTAGAGCGGCCTTTGTTCAAAGGAGGAAAGAATGAAGACCGAGATAATGATTTGCACGATCCTTCTTTTGTTATCTGCATTCACAGGGATTGTCTTTGGAGGGACAGAGGGAACTATGAACACTTTTTATGGCACAGGTACTGGGGCCAGTACAACCGGAGATGATGACTATGATACCTTCATAGGTGCCTATGCCGGTTTCAACAACACCATCGGTTCCAACAACACCTCCCTGGGATTTGCTACCGGCTATAACAACATCACTGGTTCTGGAAACATCTTCCTTGGCTATACAGCAGGGTATGATGAGACAGGCTCAAACAAACTCTATATAGACAACTCAGATACCTCTGCCCCCCTCATTTATGGTGAGTTTGGTAATCGAATATTGACCATAAATGGAAACCTTGAGGTGATAGGCCCTTACCAGGGACTGGTCTATCTATCAAACACCACCGCTGACAACACGGACAAAGGATCCCGAATGGTCTTAAACCACTATTCAAACGCCCAATTGCCGGTTTACCTTTTTGGGGTATACTCGGGTCTAACGGATAACTTTGTTGCCTTTGGGGGGGGAGCCCTCATCGGCAATGCGGCCACCCAGCTTGACCTCTTCACCGCTCCGAATACCACCACCCCTGCGGGATACCCGAGACTAACCATCATTGGTAATGGGTATGTGGGGATTGGGACCCAGACACCGAGTTATCCTCTACAAATGGCTGGAGGCGCTTACACGGACGGGACCGATTGGTTCAGTGCATCGAGCCAGGAGTACAAGGAGGAGATTGAGGCCCTGAGCACGAGGGAGGCTCTGGAGGCAATCCAGGAACTCAACCCTGTGAAATATGCGTATAAAACCAACCGGGCAGAGAAACGGGTGGGTTTTATTGCTGAGGATGTCCCTGATCTGGTTGCTACGCAGGATTGGAAGGGACTGAGCCCAATTGACATTGTAGCGGTTTTGGCAAAGGTAGTTCAGGAACAGCAGAAGACGATTTCAACTTTGAGAGAGGAATTGAATGAACTGAAGGGAAAAGTGAGGTAAACAAGAAGCAGTAGGAAAGTGTTTGGAAGTGAGGTGATGAGAGGTTAATTTTAGGCAGGGTTAGAAATGGCCCTACTTTTTTTATTATCTACATTTCTACTCATAGTAGTTGATTCTACTATTCCTCGCTGTCTGAGGATCAGTAGATGCATGTATCCCTATATCTCAACCATATCTTTGGTTTTTTGTGCCCGCTGCAATCAATGAAAAGTTTGACAAAATTGGACATGATATGGATTTCGGATCAGTCTTCCCAGATCTTTTCTTTTATAAATTTAGGAATTTCAATGAGTTGCAATTTTATTAAAAAGGCATTGTATTTGCATGTAATTTTTTAACAGAAGGATTTGGCCTATGAATGTACGTCTCCCCATGTTGATAGTATTTTCCATTTTCCTCTATTTCTTTTTCGTTCAAATCCACCCATGCCTTGGTCAACCATCTCCTCTATTGGCCAAGAATGAAGAAGGGGTTCATCAAAAAGAAGATTCAAGAGAGGGACCTCCTCCAGACATCGAGGAATATGAGAAGGCGAAGCTCGCCAAAATGAAACGAAACATTGGGAGACGGTTTTTGACTGTCAAGAAAATAAACCCGGCAGAATTCTACGAATCCCCAGATGATTCAGCAAGAAGATTAAGTATCAAAAGAGAAAAAGAAGGTTTTGTGATTCTGGAAGTGGTTCAGAATCCATTGGGGACGATGAATTTCTATCAGGTCAAATTTGATACAGGTCAAATCGGTTACTTAAACGCAGATGGGAACTATCTGGAGATAAAAATGAAGGAAGGGGGTCTCATTTCCATTCCAAGGAGGACAGGCGCAAAGAAAAAAAGTTTTGGTCGATCCAACACTCGCGCTGTTGAGGCGATCGATCTGGTGAAGAATCATCCAACTCCTGCTGGGTCTGTTGAAAAGAGGATGACGAACGAAAAGGGAAAATCTTTTCCGTATCCGACATGGAGATATGAGGCCAAGGAGATTGGAGGAAAGAAATTTCGTGTCTTCCAATATGTGGAGGAGCGAAGCGCTCTTCCCTTTGTCAGGACGTGGACGGTTGATCTTTCAACAGGGAAGGTCATGCCCGAAAATAGGGCTGCCAAGGAGATGTACCGGTAATTCAATATATTAGTGGGCGCAAAGGTTAAAGTTCAGAGATGGTATCTTCTATCTTTTTTTGGAGAGTTTCATCAATATTGCCTTTTCTCCACTCCCAACTGGCTTCGATTTCCGTTCGAACCAATTCTACTTCCTTGACCCTGCCTTTTTTAGAAAGGGTGAAGATGTAAGAGAAATCCATTTTTCTCATCCGTTCGATATTAACATCAGGATCCTTTCCCTGGATTAAACTCTCGACTAAGCGCTTCACCTCGCCTTTATCATCAAAAATGCTGGCTCCATCAAAACGATTAAATTGAGGGGGCATTGGTCACCTTCGCCTCCAAATTCAAATGCCCCTCACCCAAGCCTTCCCATCCTACCTACCGGCAGAGGGAGAGGGGCAGTGAAGGGGGTCAGGCTTTTATAATCTCGAAGGAGAGCTGACCATCGTCATATTTGAGAGGCCTAATCGTCACATCCATCCCCACCTTCACATCTTCAGGCTTTATGTCCTTTGCAAGCCGTGCGAACAACTTCTGGCCACCGCCAAAATCAACAACACCCATCGTATAAGGAGGATCCGATTCGAAGCCAAACGGCGCATAATAGGCAGTGGTAAAAGTCTCAAGTTTACCTTTCTTTGGCATCTCGAACCAGTCCATATTCTTTGAGAAACATTTTGCGCAGTCAGCCCTCGGGGGAAAGAACTTGGCACTGCAATCTTTACAAACAGTTCCTGCCACCTTGCCTTCTGCAAGAAGATCGACAAACTTTGCCGTCTTGGTCACGGCCGTAAAGCTTTTTCTTCCAAATTTTTCGAAACCCATATTTTACCTCCCTGGAAAATAATCAATGCAAAATGTGCAGTTAGCAATTGTCAATTAGCAGTGAAATAAAACAGGATCACTATCATCGAATTGAAAACCTTCTATTTTCATCCATTCATCATTATTTATTGACATATTGGACATTGCTCATTGAGCATTGCTGATTTTGTATTGATCTTTTCTCATTCTCTGCCAAAGATTGTAACGTTGCCATAGAGTCCAACGCCACCAATGTTGTGCACCAAACCAATATCCGGTTCGCCAGCAACCTGCATGGGGCCGGCCTCACCACGGAGCTGTAAGACGATGGTTCGGATCTGGGACCCACCCGTGGCACCAATGGGATGGCCTTTAGAAAGGAGTCCCCCATCAACGTTTACAGGAATTTTTCCTTCTTTATAGGTCGCCTTTTCTCGAACCAGTTGCTTTCCCTCTCCCACTGGTGCGAATCCAAGACCCTCGTAGGCCATGATCTCTGCAATGGTGAAACAGTCATGAACTTCGGCTACCTTAACGTCTTTTGCCGAGATTCCAGCCATCTTGTAAGCCTGGGCGGATGCTGCATAGCCCACGCTTAAACCTTTTGTAAAATCGGGTCTGGCTGCCATGTTGACGGCTTCTGATGCTGCTCCGATACCGATGATCCAAACTGGTTTCTTAGATAGGGTTTTTGCTTTTTCAGCATTTGCAAGGATGATACAGGAACTACCATCCGCGTTGGCGCAGCAGTCACCTACCCGGAGTGGCCATGCGACGGGCCCCGCCATTTTTGCTTCTGGGTCACCCTGCTTAAAGTCCTCTGGTTTTACGGGTTTTCTGTAGACGGCCCTTTCATTGATGACGCCATAGGTGGATGCCTTGATCCTGACCTTCATGAGATCATCGTGAGTCAATCCATGGTTGGCCATGTAAGCCTGTGCATAAAGGGCATAATAGGCTGGCATCATGGTTCCGAAGGGTGCCTCCCACTGGATGTCGGCGCCTCTGCCCATTCTCTCTTGGGATTCTGCAGAGGTGATCTCGGACATCTTCTGGAACCCCAGGACAACGACCACGTCGTGGAGGCCGGATTTAATCATGCCGTAACCTACTTTCACACCCGTGCTACTCGATGAACAAACGCTCTCCACATAAAATGTGGGCTGCGGAATAAGGCCCAGATATTCTGCGAGAACACCCGCCGGAGAGCGTTGTTTGTCATATTCAGGGGCCGAACAAAAAATGGAGGCATCCACCTCTTTTTGGGTAATCCCCGCATTTTGCATGGCTTCTCTGAAGGCCTCAAAGGCCAGTTCCCGAATAGACCCCTCATAACCTCTGACGAAGCTACTCTGGCCCACCCCAATGACCGCTACCTCTTTTTTCATTCAATTCCTCCTTTTTCCCTTCACCTCACTTTCTTCCTCTCTGGTGAGGAAGGTGAAGGAAAACAACAATAATTAATAAGTAGTCCATTAACATAAACGGAAGATTATCTTTTTGTCAAGCCATTTTTCTTTGGATATTTTTGATATTTCCAAACGGCTTGATTATGTTCCCCCATATCAGAAGAAAAATGATGGGATCCATCGTTTTTGGAAACGAAATAGAGGTAAGGAACGGGAGCAGGGAAGACGGCCGATAGAAGGGATTCTTTCCCAGGGTTACAGATGGGGGTAGGAGGAAGTCCAACCATAAGATAGGTATTGTAAGGCGTGTGTCTCAACAGATCTTCTTTGGTTAGATTTCCATTAAAATTTTTAATTCCATAGATGACAGTGGGATCGCTTTGGAGGGGGATCTTCTTTTTTAGACGATTGTGAAAAACAGCAGAAATAAGGGGCTTCTCTTCGGAGAGGGAAGTCTCTTTTTCGATGAGGGAGGCCAAGATGACGGCTTCCCTTTCAGAGATTCCCAATTCAGACGCCCGATTGGCCAGGTCTGGCTTGGAGACTTTTTTAAACTGATGAACCATCATCTGCATGACCTCCTCTGGATCCATCTCTCTAAACAGGTGATAGGTGTCAGGAAAGAGGTATCCTTCTAAGGTCGGTCCTGCTAACTGGGATAGACCAAGAGCGTTGATGAAAGTGGGGGAAGAGGCTTTTTGAAGAAACTCCTTTTTTTTCACAAGATTTAAATCTTCAAGTAATTGGGCAATTTGGGAAAGGGTATACCCTTCAGGGATCGTTACCAGATGACGTTTCAAAGATCCTTTCACCAGGGCATCCAACACCTCATGAGGAAGCATTTGGGTATGGAACTCATATTCTCCTGCTTTGACCTTTGTTTTTTTCCCGAGAATCGTGGCGAGGAGAACGAAAATTTGTTTATTTCTAATAATCCCTTCCATTTCAAGCACCTCTGAAACCTTTTTGAGAGGGGCCCCCTTTTTAATGAAGATGATTTTAGAGGAGGCTGTCTGAGAAGGGGGGACAAAGAAAAGCCAGTAGAGAAGACAAACGACAAAGAGAAGGAAAAATCCCAACGAGAGTAGGAAGAATTTATTTCTGAATGAGTGGTCCATGGTTTGACTTCCGACTTTGGTCTAAATATCCTTGAAGAATGAGGACAGCAGCTAATTTATCGATCACCTTTTTCCTTTTTCTTCTTGAAAGATCTGCCTCCAATAGGATCCTGGAGGCTCCAACCGTTGAGAGCCTTTCGTCCCAAGTTACCACTGGAACAGGAATTTTATCTGTTAGGATTTCGATCCACCGGAGAACGATCTCCGCCTGTTTTCCCAACGTTCCATTCATGTTTTTAGGAAGTCCGACCACAATTTTTTCAATTTCAAATTGGCCCACCATTATGGCGATTTCTTTGAGATCGTCCTCCATCGATCTTCTTTTGAGAGTTTTAAGACCCTGAGCTGTTATTCCTAACTCGTCACTGATCGCAACTCCAATGGTTTGGGAACCAATATCTAAACCCATTGTTCTCATCTTTTTTTTATTGCCCATTTACCTGACCTTGTCAAGGTCCCTATTTATGGAGCTTTTAAGAGATATTTAAAATTTAAATAATTACAATAAGTTAGAATTATTTTGTTCAAATAAAATTATCTTGACAAATGGAAAGACCTTTGTTATAAATTGCACAATCTAATTGGGAGGAGGAGATTCTATGGATTTTAAATTGACTGAAGAGCAAGAAGCAATGCGAGAGATGGCTAAAAATTTTGCAGAAAAGAAAGTTGCTCCCACCATGGAGGAGGACGAAAAGGAGCATAAGTTTCGACGGGAAATCGTTAAAGAGATGGCCAGATTAGGTTTTTTTGGTTGTATTGCACCTGAGAAATACGGCGGGAATGAATCGGGTTATCTTGCCGCCTCGGTCATGACAGAAGAGATTGCAAGGATTTCTCCATCCTGGGGACTTCCCTTCAACCTCCAGATGAATTCGATCCAGTCCGTTCTACTCAATTTTGGGACAGAAGAGCAGCGAGAACGCTGGATTCCAAAATTGATCAATGCTGATTTGCTTGGTTGTTTTGCCATCACTGAGCCCAATACCGGTTCTGATGTGGCCTCGATGAAGTCCACAGCGGTGGAGACAGAGGGGGGATACGTCCTGAACGGGACAAAGATGTGGATTTCAGGAGTCCCAGTGGCCGACCTTGGGATCGTCTATGTCTATACGGATAAAGCAGCAAAACATCGCGGCATGTCTGCCTTTATCGTGGATATGCATCTCCCGGGTGTCACACAAAAGTCCATTGATTCAAAATTAGGACTTTTTTGTGCTCCGACAGGGGAGATTGTTTTCGAAGATGTCAAGGTATCAAAGGATTGTCTGGTCGGTCAAAAAGGAGATGGATTTAAAATCTGTATGGCTATGTTGGATAACACTCGGCTTTCCTCTGCAGCCAGAGCCGTTGGAGTGGCGAGGGCCTGTCTCGAACATTCTGTTCGATATGCCAATGAGCGGGAGCAGTTCGGCCAACCCATTGCTAATTTTCAGATGATCCAGGAGCAGATTGCGGAGATGTATGTTGAAGAACAAGCGGCCCGCCTTTTAGTTTATCGGGCTGCCTGCAACAAAGACTTGGGACAGAGAAATACAATCGAGGTTTCCTGCGCAAAATTTTATGCGGCGGAGGTGGCTGTTCGAGCGGCCAATCAAGCGGTCAAGATCTTCGGATCCTATGGTTTTTCAACAGAGTATCCCGTGGAGAGGTTTTATCGGGATGCCAAATCCTATCAGATTGTAGAGGGGACATCTAATATTCAAAAGATGATCATTGCAAGAAATGCATTAGGCCTTAAATAAATTTTTGTTTTTGGAAGGAGGACCATGTAATGGGAACACCAGTGACTGTACCAATGGTAGGCAAGATCGTTTCAGTTTCAGTAAAAGTGGGTGACAAGATAAAAGAGGATGATCAGGTGGCCGTATTAGAGGCGATGAAAATGGAGATGCCTGTCGTGGCTCCAGTCACCGGAACGGTGAAGGAGATTTGTGTAGCCCCCGGCCAGGAGGTTGAGGCAGAGGCAGTGATCGCAGTGATTGAATAGCGGTGAACCAATAGGGGAGAGGGGAGTGGATGGATCAAGATCTTGTAGCCAAACTAAATATACGACCCCTGACCATTGGAGATTTAGATGCGATTGTTGAAATTGATCGTAAGGTTTTAGGTAAAGTCAGGCGGGATTTTTGGAGAAAGAAGATCCAGCTCCCTAACCCCCGATATCCCCTATCGGGTCTGGTTGCCCAACTCGAAGGGAGGGTGATCGGGTTTATTGTAGGCGAAGTGAGTGGTTGGGAGTTTGGCATTCCGGAAACAGTAGGATGGATCAGTACGATTGGGGTCGATCCGGATTACCAACATAAAGGGGTTGCCAGAAAATTGAGTCAGGAATTTATCGAAAATCTTAAAACGATTGGCGTCAGTGTTGTCTACACCTTAGTGAGTTGGAGTGATTGGGATTTGCTCAAATTCTTCCATGCCATGGGATTTACCAGAGGAGGTGAGATGATCAACTTAGAGCTGAAAATTGGATAGCTGATATCTCATCAGAGGTTACCCACCTCCTTCATCTTCCTTCAAGTCACCCGTTTTAGCTGAAAAATATTTTTTCTTCTTTTTAGACTTTTTCCCTTGACAAAGAAAAGTGGTTGTGGTAATTTTCGACCGACTGGTCGGATTTAAACCAGACGGTCGGATTTTATTTGGTATGTTCAAAAAATGCCCCTATGGAAAAATACCTTAAGCAGTTAACCCAAAAAGAACTGGGCAAAATGACGAACATCGCCAAGGCAGCTGCGAAGCTCTTTAACGAGAAAGGCTATCTGGAAACAAGTATGGACGACATTTCCGTAGCAGCCAAATTAAGTAAAGGAGGCATTTACCATTATTATTCAAGCAAAAATGAAATTCTCTATTTTATTTCTACCAATTTCATGGGGCTCCTGTTGAAAGATTTAGAGCAAGAATTAGAACAGATTCAAGATCCTTTTGAAAAAATTCAATTCATCATCTCCCGCCATATCGGTTTTTATATCAAACATATCTCAGAGGCCAAAACCACCATCCACGAAGGGCACTTACTCCCCCCTGCCTATTTTAAGATTATCGCTGAGCAGGAAAAACAATATCACCAGATTGTTAGCCATGTTCTCTCCGATTTTTTTGGAGGCCACATTTCGAAAGATCAATTAAAGGTGGTCACCTTTATTCTGTTCGGAACATGTAATGGGATTTATTTTTGGTATGATCCTAAAAGGTCCATGACCCCTGAAGAGCTTTCAGGGATTATCCGTGATATTTTATGTAAAGGATTATTAGGTTTTGAGGTGAAGACAAAAACGAAAATGAGTGGGCAGGAACATTAAGGATCGTTATAAGGCAATTTGGATTTACCATGGATGAAGATGAAGGATGTTTGATCAGACGGGTTTTCTCCCAACGAAAAAGTTAAGGGATTTTCAAAACAAGATTCAGCAAATGGCCAGAGAGAAGATCGCTCCTCAAGCCCTTGGAGTTGATGAAAAAGAATTTTTCAATCGTGAGGTGGAGTCGTTATTATGGGACCATGGATTGTTGACGCTCACCTTCCCAGAGCGATACGGAGGTTATGGGAAGGGTCGGACCGTAGCATTGTGTCTCGCCGTAGAGGAAATTGCCAAAGTTTGTGCCTCCTCTTCTCTCTTGCTTATCATCCAAGCGGTGGGAAGTTTTCCAATTATTCACGGCGGATCAAAAAGATTAAAGCAGAACTATTTACCGCAAATGAGCAAAGGCCGTAAATTGGTGGCCTACTTGGTCACCGAACCCACTGCCGGTTCAGATATTGCAAGCATCCAAACCACGGCTGTTCGGGAAGGGAAAGAATATCTCCTCAATGGCTCCAAGTGCTTCGCAACCAGTGGCGGGGTGGCAGGCATTTATTCCGTCCTGGCAAAAACGTCGGAGGGAAATGGGAACAGCTCCTTTTTCCTTGTGGATAGGGAATCTCCAGGTTTATCGATAGGCCGAACAGAAAGCAAGCTCGGGCAGAGGGGGTCCAATACCACGGAGGTCTTTTTAGAGAATGTTCGGGTTCCCGCAGAGAATCTATTAGGCCGTGAGGGAGAAGGATTCCTGATGGCGATGAGGGATTTCGACATGTCACGCCCTGCGATCGCTGCCCAGGCTTTAGGCATTGCAGAAGGAGCTTTCGAGGCCATACTTCAGTTTATCAAAGAGAGGCATACCTTTGGAAAATCCATTGGTGATCATCCAGCGATCCAGACTCTGATCGCGGATTCTGCCACCTTGATCGAAGCCTCTCGCGGGCTTGCTTATCGCGCCGCCCTATTAAATGATGAGGGGAAAAATAATACAAAGTTTGCCTCCATGGCGAAAAGCTTTGCAGGGGATGCCGCCATGAAAATAACGACCGATGCCATTGATGCCATTCAGGTTTTAAGTGGGTATGGGTTCTTAAAGGATTCTCAGGTAGAGAGGATGTTTCGAGATGCCAAATTAACCCAGATCTTCGAAGGAACCAATCAGATCCAGAGGTTAGTGATTACACGTCAGATTTTGAAAGAATCAATGTGATTCAAATCGAAGAGGGCGATTCCTGATGTTCCAGTTGGATGAAGAGCAGAGGCTGATTCTCCAATCCGTGCGAGAAATTGTTCAAAAAGAGATCAAACCACAAGTGGCCACGCTTGAAGAAACAGGGGAATTTTCCTGGGACGTTCTGCGTATTCTTGCGAGCAATGACGTTCTAAATCCTTTACTTCCCCGACAATACGGAGGCGTAGAAGTCTCCATCTTTACCTTTTGTATGATCGTGGAGGAGATTGCGAGGGCCTGTGCTTCCTCCGCACTTCTGCTCATCACTCAGGCAGAAGGGACATTGTCCATTGTTTTGGGAGCGGATGAATCCCTGAAAGAGAGATACTTGAAACGCTTGGCAGGGGATTCTCAAGTCCTGATCGGTGTGAGTGTCATCGAACCCAATGCTGACTCAGACATTCTCTCTGCTCCTGCAAAAGCAGAACGTTGCGGAGATCATTTTCTCCTCCATGGGAACAAATGTTTTGTCAAGAACGGTTCGGTGGCCGATTTTTTGGTGTTGTATGCGAATGTAGATCGGTCAGAAGAAAGCCATGGTATCCATACCTTTCTTGTAGAGAAAGGGATCCCCGGTTTAGTGAATAAAAGAGATGAAGACAGAATGGGAATGAGAGGATCCATCTATTCAGAATTCGACTTAGATCATTTGGTTGTCCCCAGTGAAAACTTGATAGACCAAAAAGGAGGGGGATTTTCAAATAGTCTGAAGACCCTCAGTGCGAGCCGTCTCTTCACAGCAGCTCAGGCTGTTGGTTTAGCCCAAGGGGCCATGGAGGAAGCCATTTCCTATGCCCGAAGAAGGGCCCAGTTTGGTAAGAGTATTTCTCATTATGCTCCCATCCAATTCATGATTGCAGAGATGGCCACTGGGATTGAATCAGCTAGGTTATTGACCTATCAAACGGCTTTTCTTTTTGATCGGGGAGAATGGAAAAAAGCGGAAACCCATGCCGCTATGGCCAAGCTTATTGCCTCGGATACGGCCATGAAAGTGACGACGGATGCAGTTCAGATCATGGGTGGCTATGGTTATATGAAGGATTATCCGGTAGAGCGTATGATGCGGGATGCCAAGCTCACCCAGATTTTTACGGGGACCAATCAAATCATCAAGTCGATCATCGGAAGGAATCTTACTGGGATGTCTTGATGACAAGGAATCTGTTCAATATCGATTGCACCCAAGATCAAAGGAGAGGAATCCATGGATTTCAGTTTAACCTCGCGACAACGATTGATCAAAGAAGCCGTCCGTGAATTCATGGTGGGTGAATGCGACCCTGCCAAGACTCTTGAGTTGGCGAAGAAAAAAGAGTTTCCCTGGGAAATCTATAAGAAAGCAGGACAAAACGGCTATCTTGCTTCTTACTACCCCAAAGAGTTAGGGGGACAGGGATTGCCCCTTCTTGACTATTGTCTGATCATGGAGGAAATTATTCGCTACGATAATCGCATCGGGATGGCTCTCAGTCTCGGGTCCATCCCTGCCAAAACCCTCTTAAGGTTCGGGAATGAAGATCAGAAGAAGACATACCTTCCCAGATTAACAAAGGGAGAGACGGTTGCCTCCATTGCGGTCACCGAACCGAATCATGGAAGTGACATCCGTTTCCTCGATACACGGGCTACAAAAAAGGGAGATGAATATATACTCAATGGCAACAAGACCTATATCACCAATGCCAATATTGCCGATTTTTATACGGTCTTTGCCCAGACCGAACCTGAAGCGCCTCCTTACCGGGGGATCAGCGGTTTCGTTGTCGAGAGAGAGACAGAGGGGGTGACCGCCCTTGATCTGGGCGATAAGATTGGATTGAAGACGACCTCTTCCTGCAGCATTGAATTTCGGGATGTGAAAGTCCCCAAGAAAAATCTCCTGGGGAATGAGAATCACGGATTCACTTATATCATGGATGCCTTAAACGAGGGAAGAGGAGAGATCGCCAATCAAGCCATCGGTCTGGCAAGAGGGGCTTATGATCGGGCCGTCTTCCATGCAAAGAATCGGGATCAATTCGGGCAAAAGATTGGAAAATTTCAGAACATCTCCCATCTCATCGTAGAGATGTCTGAGAACATCGAATCCGCTGCACTCCTGGCCTATAAAGCGGTTTGGCTCTATGATCAAGGGAAGATGGATCTGGCCACCTCCTTACAGGCAAAGGTCAAGTGTCCTCTCATGGCGATCGATGTCTGTCTCAAGGCCATGCAAATCCTTGCCGGAGCGGGTCTATTTGAGGAACAATTTCTCCCGGGTTATTTAGGGGATGCCTTAGCCACCTGGCTCCTTGAGGGAACGGGTCAGATGCAGAGAAATACCGTAGCAGGAAAAATCTTGGGAAGATTGTAAGGGAAAGTATTTCCTCTCATACAAACTTGACAAAATTCACCATCCTGATTTAATAAAGGCATTTGCGTTTAGCTCTTAAGGGGGTTTGCTTCATTGCCCGGAGAGACTCACCTAAAAGTAGAAAACCTGACACTGGGTTTTGGAAATCTCATCGCCCTTCAGAATGTTAGCCTTGAATTGCGAAAAGGTGAGATCTTGGGTGTCATTGGCCCCAATGGCGCAGGGAAAACCTGTCTTCTGAACTGCGCAAGTGGTTTTTACAAGCCCCAGAAGGGTCGAATTTTTTTTAAAGGGAAAGATCTCCTAAAAATCCCCACTTACACAATCTCTCAACTTGGGGTCTCGCGGACATTCCAAAATGTAGAACTTTATACCGGACTGAGCAGCTTGGACAATCTTCTGGCCGCCAGGCACAATCTGATTCAATACGGCCTTTTGTCATCGCTCTTTCATTTTGGGAGATCCGTCCGTGAAGAGGTCAAACACCGAAGGGCGATTGAAGATATTATCAAACTCCTGGAAATTGAGGATATCCGGGACCATATTGTGGGCTCCCTTCCCTATGGATTGCGCAAGAGGGTCGAATTAGGAAGGGCTCTTGTCCAAGAGCCTGAAATTCTTTTATTGGACGAACCGATGGCCGGGATGAATGTGGAAGAAAAGGAAGATATGGCAAGATTTATTCTGGATATCAATGAATTGAAAGGGACCAGCGTGATGCTGATCGAGCACGATATGGGGGTGGTGATGGATATCACCCAGCGGATCGTGGTTCTCGATTTTGGGAATAAAATCGCAGAGGGGACGCCGCAAAACATTAGAGAGAATCCAGCGGTGATCAATGCCTATTTAGGAAAAGCATAGAGATTGATGAGCAATCGAAAGCAAGATTTCAATACGATTCCAAAGCTTATCCAAAGCAGGGCTCTCGAATACGGCCATCGAGCCATTGCGATGAGGAAGAAGGATTACGGGATATGGAACGAATACACCTGGCAGGATGTCTTCGAACATGTAAAGGATATTGCCAATGGTCTGTTGTCTCTCGGATTTGAGAAGGGGGATAAGGTCACGATCATTGGGGATAATGATCCAGAATGGTTTTGGGCAGAATGGGCCGTCCAGTCCCTTGGCGGGGCAGCCGTAGGGGTTTACATTGATTGTATTCCCTCCGAAGTAAAATATTACATCGAGCATTCCGATTCCACCTTTGTCTTTGCGAGGGATCAAGAACAGGTTGATAAGATTCTTGAAATCTACGACCAGATCCCCAAATTGAAGAGGGTGATTTATTGGGATCCCAGAGGATTATGGTTTTATGACTCCTCCAGGGCCCTGGATATCAGAGTCCTGGAGGAATCGGGCCAAAATTATGTTAAGGATCACCCGGACCTTTTTGAAAAGTTCCTATCTCAGGGGAAAGGGGATGATATTGCTGTATTTTGCTATACCTCAGGGACAACAGGACTTCCAAAAGGGGCTATGCTCAGTCACCGAAATCTGTTCTATGCGGTAGAAGCTCTGGAACAATATAACCCATTCCTGCCCATGGAAAATTATCTATCCTATATCTCACCTGCCTGGCTCACCGAGCAGATCCTTGGATTGTGTGGGGGGGTATCGATTCCATTTGTCCTTCATTTTCCAGAAAAACCCGAAACTGTCCAAGTCGATATACGGGATATCGCTCCCCATATCATTTTTTATGGAGCTCGCCTCTGGGAAAGCTTGGCCTCTACGATTCAGGTAAAAATCACCGATAGCACTCCATTAAAAATTTTCTTTTATCACTTAGCGTTAAAGGTGAGCTATAAGAGATTGGAGGTCAGGGAAAAGGGTGAAAAAACCGGATTCCTTTTAGGACTGCTTCATCGTTTGGCGGACTTCATCGTCTTCTGTCCTTTGAGAGATCGGATCGGATTTACCAAAAACAAGGTGGGTTATACAGCAGGAGCGGCCATTAGCCCTGATATGATGAGACTCTTCCATGCCATTGGGGTCAATATTAAAAACCTTTACGGAACCACAGAAGCCAGCTTGATCTCTCTACATAAAGATGACGATGTTCGGTATGAGACCATCGGGGTCCCCTTTAAAGGATGTGAGGTCAAAATTTCAGAGGAAGGCGAAATTCTTGTCAAGAGTGAGGGGGTCTTTGTCGGTTATTATAAGAATCCTGAGGAAACAGTAAAGGTTCTCGATGGAAGCTATTACCATACCCGTGATGCGGGCGTGTTCGATAAAGGACACCTCGTCTATCTTGATCGAGTGGATGAGATGATCGAACTTTCAGATGGAAAAAAATTTTCCCCTCAGTATACGGAAATCCGATTAAGGTTCAGCCCTTATGTCAAAGATGTGATGGTTTTTGGAGGTGAGGATAAGCCCTTTGTTTCGGCAATTCTCAATATCGACTATGACAATGTCGGGAAATGGGCTGAAAGAAAAAAGATGACCTATACAACTTATATCGATCTCTCTCAAAAAAAGGAGGTCAGAGAGCTCCTTAAAGGAATTGTTCAGAAGGTGAATTCTGTTCTTCCGGAGTATGCTCGAATCAAGGCTTTTGTGAGCCTCCACAAAGAGTTTGATGCCGATGAAGCCGAGTTGACACGAACCCGTAAACTGAAACGAAAACCGATTGAGGAAAGGTACAAAGATATTCTTATAGGGATTTACGAAAAAAGAGAGAGTATCAAAGTGGAAAGTCAGGTGGCCTATCGCGACGGAAGAATGGGGATGGTGAGAACCGAGGTCATCGTTCATTACTTGAATTAGGTGGAAAGGAAGAGGTCCATCTTAAATGTGGCGACCCAGTGGCATTTTTAACAAGAGTTATATGGAAGACCGGGCTGTCATTCGAACTCGGGCCCAGTGGACAGCATTGGTCATATTTCTGTCAGCGATTATCTTTTTGCCTTTCTTTTTTGGCAATCAATACATCCTGAGCGTTATTATTTTAACCATCATTACCATCATTTCCCTCCAGGGACTCAATTTTATCCTTGGTTTTACGGGGCAGATTTCAGTAGGTCATTCAGCCTTCATGGCTATCGGGGCTTATACCACAACGATTCTCATGACCCGGCTCCACTTCCCCTTTATCTTATCCTTCCCGTGTGCTGGTTTATGTGCTGCCCTGGTGGGACTATTCTTTGGATTGCCCTCCCTGAGGATCAAGGGCTTTTACTTGGCTTTGGCTACCTTAGCGGCCCAGTACCTCATCCATTGGTATCTTCTGCATGGCGGGAATTTCACAGGTCACCTCTTCGGTCTCTCTGTGCCCCGTGCCGGTATCGGAAGTTTTATCCTGGAGACCGACCGTAGCTACTTTCTATTTGCTATGCTCATGTTACTTCTGATGTCCTACTTTGCGAAAAACATAGAACGGAGCAAGATAGGCAGGGCCTTTATCGCGGTCAGAGACAATGACTTGGCTGCAGAGATCATGGGCATTAATATTTTTAAATACAAGCTGTCGGCTTTTTTCATCGGGTCCTTTTATGCCGGTATCGCCGGAGCCATGTGGGCTCACTATTTACTCCGTATTCATCCAGACTATTTCTCTTTAATGGACTCTATCTGGTATCTCGGTTTCTTGGTGGTGGGTGGAATTGGAAGCGCGATGGGGCCAATCTTCGGAGCCATTATCTATATCGGCCTTAAGGAACTGGTTCCATTGATCACACCCTTTTTAGGAGGTCTCTTTCCAGGTATCTCAACGAATATTTTTTCAGGTCTGGCTCTCATCATCTATTCCTTGGTGGTCATGATTTTTTTACTGTTTGAGCCGCGGGGCATCAACCGGCAATTTGGGCTTTTTAAAGCTTATTACAGGCTATGGCCGTTTGCTTATTAAGAACCTAAAAGATATTGTCAAAAGTTTTATG
>DCVM01000065.1 GCA_002327985.1 Syntrophaceae bacterium UBA2188
AATCGGCCTCTGTGCACCAGAAGCATCCCCCAGCAAAAGTCGCTTTCTTTATCATCACATCTTCCTGAGTCATATCTTCTCTCACCTCTTGTTTAACCATATCAGAAGGTTTACACCCACCCATCACCATGAAAATCAAGACCATCAACGAAATTAAAATTTTCATAAGATTACCCACCTTACAAAACACCCCTAATTCTTATATTATTATTAAATTTTTACTTAGTGAATTACCCCGCAGCAGANNATGATTACATCATTTCCCCCTCACCTTTCCCCTCTCCCCCCAGGGGAGAGGGGAAGCCATTCATCCCCCCAGCAGAGCTGGGGGGTATTCTGGCATATTTAGATAAAGGTCTTAAGATAAGAATGTTTATCGATTTGTTAATTGTCAAGGCTCAACGATTAGAGAAAAAACCACAAAGGAAGGTTGATGGTAATGAAAGGCAGCTTTCCGTTTCCCTTAACAGGTTTTCAGGGGGAAATGGTTGTTTTTAAGCGATACTCTTTGCATAGGAGAAAATGACTTTTCCCAAAATATACATAACGGCTACCATCCCTGTTCCCAAAACGAATGTAACAGCCATCATCCCAATCCACATTGTTTTCATTTTACTTTCCTCCTTTAATGTCTTTCAATCTCACCAACAAAAAACCCGTGGCTCAATTCATAGACCACGGGTTTGCAAAAATTCCTTCCTGCCTACCATTAGGCAGGTGCTTCGGCAACCCGGCTATCCCAGAAGCCTGGGACCCGTGGCTTTCCCCGCTTCCCCATTTCTGAGGCAGCGAGCCCCCACCGGTTACGGCGGGCAGGCGTCCCACGATTACTCGTGGTTTGGCTTTATCGGCAATTCTGACCTATTCAATTTGTTTTGATTATTAATAGAGCAATTTCAATGCCAAAAATAATTTATTTGCCAAACGAATTGATTTCTTTGGATTTTTCAAGATATCAAAAATCAAGAAAAAGGAGGAAGGTGCCTTTTTTTGTCTCAAAGAATAAGCATTCTTTGTATGAAAACATCCCTTTAACTCTCATCTGTGAAGGAAATGATCTTTACCATCAAATGGAAGCGGTCTGATGGAGTAAAATGGGGTAAAATCATGTAAAATATTTCTTTACAAGAATATTGAATTTTGCTACCCTCATATTGTGGCGGAAAGGGGATCAAAAAGGAGGATCCGTCATGGGAGTAAAGGTGGGAGATATGGTAAGAAGCATTTTAAGCGGTAAAGATTATAAAATTAAGAAAATCATCGAAAACAAAGTTGTTCTTGAATCTCAGAACGGGAAAAGCCAAGTCATCACAGAAGTGGATAACCTGAAACTACTCTATCGGGAAAAGGAGAACATAAAATCATGAAACAGGATGTGATCAATCCCCTTCCCGTCACATTCCATTTTCATTAAAACCAATTATCTCCCAAATGGGTATCAACCCATTACCAACCTAACTTTATCGACACCATTCCTTTCTAAAACTTTCTTTATTTCCATTCAGTGCTTTCAAATAAGGCATTCATCAATTTCCAGCGGGTCTTGCGAGACAGGAAGGATATGATATATTAAAGAGCAAAGGGTGGAAAGAAAAAAGGAGCCGAACCGATGGCACAAACTAATTTATCACCTCCGTTTGATTTCATAAGGGAAATGATTGAGGAGCACCTCAGAACCAACAGGTTCCAAGGCCGTGTCATGACACGCTTTCCACCCGAACCGAACGGTTATCTCCACATCGGACATGCTAAGTCTGTCTGCCTCAATTTTGGCATTGCCGCCCAATATGGGGGGACTTGTAATTTAAGGATGGATGATACAGACCCCAGCGGTGAAAACCAGGAATATGTAGATTCGATCATCCAAGATGTCAAATGGTTGGGATTTGAGTGGAAGGATCGTTTGTTTTACGCCTCGGATTACTATGAGCAACTCTATCAGTATGCCGTGCAGTTAATTAAAAAGGGGAAGGCCTATGTCTGCAGCCTGAATGCTGCAGAAATCCGAGACTACCGAGGCAGTTTAACCGAACCTGGCAGGGAAAGTCCTTATCGCAACAGATCCGTAGAAGAAAACCTAAATTTGTTCGAACGGATGCGCGCAGGGGAGTTTAAAGAAGGGTCCCATGTCCTTCGGGCCAAAATTGACATGGCCTCTCCTAATATCACCATGCGGGATCCAATCATGTATCGCATTCGATATGAACCCCACTATCGAACGGCCAATCAATGGTGTATTTATCCGATGTACGACTTCGCTCATTGCCTCTCGGACTCTATCGAGAGAATCACCCATTCTATTTGCACCTTGGAGTTTGAAAACAATCGGCCCCTTTACGATTGGTTTTTGGATGAATTGAACGTGGAATACCATCCTCAACAGATCGAGTTTGCCCGTCTTAACCTTGGTTACACGGTTTTAAGTAAGCGGAGACTGATCGAGTTGGTTGAAGACAAGTGTGTTAGGGGATGGGATGATCCACGAATGCCCACCCTGGCTGGGATGCGCAGACGTGGCTACCCACCCGATGCCATCCGTAACTTTTGTGAGCGGATCAGTGTTGCTAAGAATGATAGCCTCATCGATGTAGCTCTCCTTGAGCACTGCCTAAGGGAGAATTTAAATGAAAAAGCTCAGCGAGTGATGGCTGTACTCCATCCTCTTCGCCTGGTGATTGATAACTACCCGGAGGGCCAAACAGAAGAATGGGATAGCCCTTATCATCCCCAGAATCCTGAAATGGGATCCCGGAAAGTTCCGTTTTCACGGACCCTCTATATTGAGCAAGAGGATTTCCTGGAGAATCCGCCCAAAAAGTTTTACAGGCTGGCTCCAGGCAGAGAAGTTCGCCTTCGCTATGGTTATTTTATAAAATGCGTCAATGTCATTAAAGATCCGAAAACAGGTCAAGTGGCGGAATTGCACTGCACTTATGACCCGGAGACACGAAGCGGATTTGCTCCCAATGGCCGGAAGGTCGATGCAACCATCCATTGGGTATCAGCGGATCACTCGATCCCCGCTGAAGTACGCCTCTATGACCGCCTCTTCCGTGTCGCCAATCCATTGGAGGGAAAATCTGATTTTAAAGAATATCTGAATGAAAAATCGCTTGAAACCATTAGATCGTGCAGGGTGGAACCAAGCCTGGCTCATGCGTCTCCTGGAAGTCAGTTTCAGTTTGAAAGAGTGGGTTATTTCTGTGTCGATCCTGATTCTTCCGATAAAGTCCTTGTCTTCAATCGGATCCTCACGCTTCGAGATTCCTGGTCAAAAGCATCGGGGAAAGAAAAGATATAGATTTCTGTAAAAGTGAAGGGTGATCTGGCTCCATCGGGCCAAGTCCATTTCATTTTGTGGCTGGGGGACGAGGAGTCGAACTCCCCTCTTGAGACCTGCCCTTTCATCAATTCATATAATAAATTCAAGCAGTTCTTTCACCTTAAGAATTCAAAAGAAAACCCCATTTATAAACCTTTATTAAATGGAGAAGAATTACCCTTGTCAATGTGGATGGTGGTTAACACTTTCCATAATCATTGAATATCTTCTCCATGAGTACTTCCTGTTAGACCACAAATCGAGAATTTACATCCCTATACTAAATTTAGAGTGATAATCCTCAAAATATAATTTTCACAACCCTTTTTCATTATTGACAAAAGAATCGCTTTATGGTTGACTTTCTTATACGGATTAAAACTCCGGTAGAGCTTTGACTACCAGTTTGCTTAAGTTTTTTGGGATGAAAACAAACAGTCGTGATTTTTCATTTATGAATCCCGTGGGAAGGAGGAAAGACTATGCTGAGAAAAGGTTTGTATGCGCTTCTTATCATATTGGTTTTGATTGTTCTTTATTTTCTTGCATGGCCGGTTCCTATTGAGCCTGTGGCATGGAAGGCTCCGCCCAACCCTGGGTACACCGGCCCGTTTGCCCAGAATGAGCTGCTCAAGGCCATCGAGTTTCTGAAAATCGGACCCAATTATGGTCCCGAAGATGTGGCTATTGACGATCAGGGTCGCATCTATCTTGCTGCTCATGAAGGAGTTATCGTTCGTCTTCAACCAGATGGGGCAAAACCAGAAAACTGGGTGAACACAAACGGCAGATCGCTCGGTATTGACTTTGATAATGCAGGAAATTTGATCGTAGCGGACGCTTTTAGGGGTCTCTTGTCCATTTCTCCGGAAGGGAAGATCATCGAACTGGCAACCATTGCCGATGGTATCCCAATCCGCTATGCCGACGGCGTTGATTGCGCTGCGGATGGAAAGATCTACTTCTCGGATGCGTCCACAAAATTTGGAGCTAAGGAGTCTGGGGGGCCCATGGAGGGCAGCCTATTGGAAATCATGGAACATGGAGGCCATGGGAGATTGCTTGTATATGATCCAGCCACTCGTCAGACAAAGACGTTGCTGAGTGGTTTGAATTTTGCCAACGGCGTAGCTGTGAGTCATGACCAGACCTATGTGCTGATAACTGAAACAGGAAGCTACCGGATCATACGGTATTGGATAGCCGGACCCAATAGAGGAAAGTCCGAACCCATTATCGAGAACCTCCCTGGTTTTCCAGACAACATTTCTACCGGCCTTGAAGGTCGATTCTGGGTAGCGTTAATATCACCTCGTAACAAATTGGTCGACAATCTTTCAGAAAAGCCCTTCCTACGTAAAATGATTCAGCGCATGCCCAAGTTCATTCGGCCCAAGGCAACAGCCTACGGTCACATCATTGCAATCGACGGGAATGGTAAAGTTCTGAAAAACCTGCAGGATCCCCAGACTGGCTATCCGCAAAACACCAGCGTCAAAGAAACCAAAGAGTTCTTGTACATTGGCAGCCTCATCTCGCCAGTGGTGGCCCGCTTAGTGAAATCCAAGGTGGGATTGTAGGAACTGTCCTGACCTTTGGCAATGGAAAGTAAAATACGGGTTCATAAAATATTAATAAGCAAAGTTGACGGACATAGAGTTCATTACTAAATTTGAAAAGAAAGAAATGGAGGGTTACCAATTCACTCCGGGGGATGAATGATAGCTCCTGACAATTTCAATCGTTATATTCCCCTTCTAATGTTAATCGTTGGCATCTGCTGTTAACCTATCTCTACTCTTTGTATTAGTGGAGTCTGCAACCCATTTTCCGAGGACTCTTGTAACCTTCTCTTCCCTAATTGTTGAAAACAATGTATATTACGAGTGAACTACCTCGCAGCAAGCTGCGGGGCATCAAATTCTCTAAAAAACTTTCCTCCCCCTTGATGGGGGAGGATTAAGGTGGGGGTGATGATAAGATCATTTCCCCCTCACCCTAACCCTCTCCCCCCAGGGGAGAGGGAGGCCATTCATCCCCCCAGCAGAGCTGAGGGGTATTCTGGCATATTTTTATAAATCAATAATGGGAAATAACGATGGCTAGTATTAGAATCAGCAAGCCCACAAAGTGTGTTCTGTGGCAAATCGAGACCCTCTCGATAGAGCAATTGCGTCATGCCTTTCAGGTCATGGCCACTTACATAGATGATTCACACTTGATCAGGACCCTTCTTCGGTGCCTTGAATGCGGCCAGCTGTACTTTCACGAGTTCTATGAAGAGATCGACTGGATTGAAGGCAAGGACGCTCAATATTCCACCTGGATCCCCATCGATGATGCAGAAAGTGGTGAGGAACTAAGCAAGATGTCACCGCTGGCGTTATTGGTTTTCCCAAGCATCAGATATGATTACCCCATGGGGGCTGACGAGCCAAGAGGTCCTTATCGGAGTTGCCCTAGAGAACCATCCGGGGCCACATGACCCGTTAAGAGGGATGAATGCAGATTCATTGTTACTACTTTCGATTCGGAATCATCGAGTCTTGGTTTTGACTTATCATTACTCTTTGTGACATTCGCATCCCCCTTTCTTGTGTACCCCTTCCTGAAAGCGAGTTTTCTGAAATTTATCCTTCTATACAAGCTTATAAACGGCAATCCTCAAAAAGATAATTTTCACAATCCCACTTTACTTATTGACATTCTATCTGCTTCTGATATTTTGATTTCAAAAGGAATAGTGCGATCAATTAAATGGACCAGGCTTTAACCCTTTGTAAGAAAGGAGGCTATCATGGTTGCAGTTAAAGAGATGCCTTATAGTGAGAAGTATGCCAAAGTGGCGGAAAATATAAAATTTGATGAATCTTTTATCCTCCCTTTTTTGAAGAAAAATTTGGGGGATCAAGCGGTAAGTGAACTTAAGGGAATTTGGCAGAAGGGGTTCAAGCCCATTCCTGAAGGGGGTTCATTTGAAGAAAAGTATGAAGTAACCTATGGTAATTGGATCTGGATGGCGAAAAACATTTACCCCTTCGTTCGAAAGGAGATGGGGGAGGATGGTCTTAAGAAATTCGAGCATACTGAAGTTGAGGCACTTATAAAGAAAAATGCCAGTCCAGCTTTGCTTCCTTTGAAGTTCATAAGGTTGTTTTCTCCAGGTACAGCCTTTGCCATGACATGCAAACAGATGGGGTACCAATTCCAGTGGATAACTCCCTTCTCAGTGCCTGAGCTGACTCGACACAGGGCAGTGCTTGATATTCCTCGTTGCAAGATACTTGATTTCTCAGATACCGATGATATGTGCCTTCTTGGTTGCCAGAGCACCTATCCGATGTGGATGGCTGAGCAGTTTAAGGTAAGAATGAAATGGAATAGGCAGGGAAATAGCTGTACGGGTATCTTAACTCCGTTAAGTTAGTAATTTCCCCCAATCGCTACAGATAGGCATTTAAGCACATTTCTTCCTCCGCAATTGACAGGTCCCACCCAAAGGTGTAAATTTGATCCAGTAATCTTCAAAGTGGTCATAATAATTGAAGGAAGACGAGTAACTCTAGATATCTTTTTAGGAAAAGGTGGAGATGAAAATCACAATTCTGAATGGTAATCCATATGCTGATCGTGTCGCATTTGACAACTACATTCGAGATCTCTCGCAACATCTTGAATTGCACCACCATACAGTTAATGTCTTCAATCTGAAAGAGATGGATATTAAACACTGCGTAGGTTGTTTCTCTTGCTGGGTCAAGACACCAGGGAAATGTATAACGAAGGATAATTCAGATGGCATATGCCGAGCATACATCAACTCCGATCTCATATTGTTTGCTTCACCTCTAATCATGGGGTTCACCAGTGCTTTACTTAAAAAAACACACGAGAAGCTTCTCCCTTTAGTACATCCGTATCTTGAATTTGTTCAAACTGAGGTTCGTCATTTAGCAAGATATGAGAAATATCCTTTGATGGCTCTTCTACTGGAAAAAGAAAACGATACGGATGAGGAAGACATTAAAATTATTTCGGATATTTATAAGCGAGACGCTATCAACTTCAAGACCCAATTTTGCTTCATAAAGCTGACATGTGATCGCATAGAGGAGGTCGTCAATGAAATTGACAGTGTTTAATGGGTCTCCTCGTGGAAAAGAGAGCAACACAGGGAGTCTCCTGGAGCATTTTCTGAATGGATTTGTAGAAACTAAGGGGAATACCTATGAGATAGCCTATTTGATTCGTGTGAGGGAGAGAAATAAATTCGTAGAGATGTTCCGAGAGGCAGAGCAAGTTTTGCTGGCATTTCCTCTATCTAACGATGCCATGCCCTCGATTGTAAAAGAGTTTGTCGAATCTCTTGAACCTCTCCGAAAACAGGCTGACAATCCAGCTATTGGATTCATAGTGCAGTCTGGTTTACCAGAATCAATTCATTCCCGGTATGTTGAACGGTATCTGAAAAAGCTCGCAATACGGCTAG
>DCVM01000018.1 GCA_002327985.1 Syntrophaceae bacterium UBA2188
ATGGTTTGTCCCAGGTGTTGTGTGGAGTGCTGTCCCACCGAGACGCCTGATTGGTTTGCAAGATGCGCTGCTGCTGGGCACCCGCCCTGGCCTTCGGTGGCCTATACCGTACCAAGGAAACTCATCTGTCTTGAATCCTCCTGGGATGACCGGGTCTTTAAAAACCTTTCTGTAAAGGGATTCTTTGACTCTTTGAAGCCCTTAATCCGTCCTCCCCTGCAGGTGGATCACCGAATCATTGAATCCTCAAAACATCTCGCCTATTATTTGCGTCGTCCTGACGGTGTCTTATGGGTGGATCCCAATGCCTGGGATGTTCCCATTTTTTACCTCGCGTTCCACGGATCACCCGGCAGCGTCCATTCGATTCTTGAACGGATCGGTCCGGATGATTTGTGCGAAGCCTTTGCCGGGTATGGAACATATCCCAATCTTATTTATTTTGGATCCTGCGGCGTCCTTGAGGGTACCAAGGGCAAAAAGTTTGCAAGGGATCTTTTACATGCATCGGGATCAAGAGCAGTGATCGGTTATAAGAAGGATGTTAATTGGATGGACAGCCTGGTAGTAGACCTTCTTTTCTTGTACCGTTTTTATACGAGCCTGCACACTTGGAACAATTTGGCTGAGACCTTTGAATCGGTTCTCAAGGACTTTAAACCTGCGCGAAAGATGGGCTATATTCTTGTTGAAACCCTGCAGAAAAAATAAATTTGGGGTGGTAGGCAGGGCAGGGGAGTAATACGTGGGCCAAATCTTAAATTCCATTTGAAAAATTTCTTGAAACTGGGAATTTTTCTGTTATGATGAAATTATAATGAATTGAAAGGAGGAATTTGGATATGGCGTATAATGCGAAGGATTACAACAATCTCATTGGGATGGAGGGGTTCAGCGAAACGCTGCTTAAGAATCATTTTACCCTCTATCAGGGGTATGTTACCAATACGAACAAAGTTTTGGATACCCTTTCTGAAATGGTAAAAGGTGGAAAGATCGGAACCCCTGAATACGGAGAATTAAAGAGACGGTTAGGTTGGGAGTTTAATGGCATGCGGCTCCATGAGCTCTACTTTGAGAATTTAGGTGGAAAAGCAGCATTGAATAAGTCTGGAAAACTTGGAAAGAAATTAGCAGAAGAATTTGGGAGTTATGAAAACTGGGAGGCTGATTTTAAGGGAGTTGGCACGATGCGGGGCATCGGATGGGCCATTCTCTACCAGGATCCGGTGAGCGGAAAACTGTTCAACCAGTGGATCAATGAGCACGATGTCGGTCATCCAGCAGGTTGCAATCCATTATTGATCCTGGATGTTTTCGAACACGCTTTTATGATTGATTATGGGTTAAAGAGGGCAGATTATATTGCCTCCTTCTTTAAAAATATCAAATGGGAGGCCGTGGAAGGACGATTGAAGTAATATATCCAAGGATATACAAGGGGACAATAAGGGCGGTCTTTGGGACCGCCCTTTATTTTTCTCTCTTTAATTTGAAGTTCTTCAATTTCTCTGCAGCAAGTTCCAGGGTCTCCCTCTTTTTCGGGAAACAAAAGCGAACCTTTGTCGTTCCTAAAGAAGAACGGCTGTAAAAGCTGCTGCCCGGAACAGTTGCCACTCCATATTTTTCTACTAATTGGATAGCAAAGGCCACATCGTCCGAAACCCCAAAATGTTTTACATCCGTCATAATATAATAAGCACCGTGGGGGTGGTAAATACGAAAACCTGCTTCGTCTAATGCTTGGGCGAGAAAATCCCTTCTCTCCTCATATTCCTTAGCCAGAGTTTGATAGTAACTTCGATTTATGCGAAGAGCTGTCGCTGCAGCCTCTTGAAGAGGGTGGGGCGCTCCCACAGTCAAAAAATCATGAACCTTGCGGATAGACGCGGTAAGCGAAGCTGGAGCAATGGCCCAGCCCACACGCCATCCTGTGAGGCTATAAGTCTTTGAAATGGAGTTAATGGTGATGGTGTGATCTCGCATGCCAGGGAGAGACGCGATACTGACATGCTTAGCTCCATCGTAGAGAATATGCTCATAGATCTCGTCGGTCACTGCTATTACACCCCATTTTAAGCAGAGATCGGCAATGGATTGAAGTTCTTCACGGGAGAAGACTTTACCAGTCGGGTTATTGGGTGTGTTAATAATGATGGCCTTGGTTTTGTTATTAAGGGTCTGAGCCAGTTCCTTCTCATCGAAATGCCAATCCGGTTCGTGGAGCGTGATGAATCGTGGCTTTGCATCACAGAGGATGGTGTCCGGGCCATAATTTTCGTAAAAAGGTTCGAAGACAATGACCTCTTCGCTAGAATTGACGATCGCCATCAAAGAAGAGATCATGGCTTCGGTTGATCCGCAGCAAACGGTGATCTCTCTTTCAGGATCTATGGTGACGCCGTTATACCAGGCAAATTTTTCCGCAATGGCTTGACGAAGATTTGGTGTGCCCCAGGTAATGGCATACTGATTTATGTCCGAATGGATAGCCCTCACAGCTGCTTCCTTAATCTCTGCCGGGGCTGGGAAATCAGGAAATCCTTGAGCCAGGTTGACCCCCTTATGTTTGAGACAAATACGGGTCATCTCCCGGATGACCGATTCTGTGAATTTGAGTGCACGATCGGAAGAAATATTTTTCATGCCATCTCCTCTTTATTATCTTGATGTAAGTCTATCCTGCTTTTTTTGACATAAGCAGATAATAACTTCATGATGCCGTCATCTTATGAGATAGCAATTCCTTCGTCAAGATCCAGTCCAATGTAATCTCAGCCATTCACTTTGGTAACCACCTAACAATTCAGATTAGCATAGAGACCCATAATTAAAAGGCGAAAAAAAAGGCGGCCCAAAAGGACCGCCTTTTTAGCAGAGGCTTGGTTAGAAATCGTATCTTAACTTCGTAGCGACGATCCACGGGTTCTTTGGGGATTCGTTTATGAGTGTTACGCCAGCCCTCTGATCCAGAGCATCTCCAGCAAAGAGAATGCCTGCCCCAATGCTCCATTTTAGGTTCTTGTAAATCTGAATATCTTGAGTGAGATCAAGTTCCCAACCAATGGTACTGTCATCCCTTAGCCGACCCGTTGGTTTTACGGCATCTCCCAGTGTATTTCCGTGCTTGGTCGTATCACCAATGTAAAGTCCTTGGAGAGTAACTTTATACCAAGATGTAGCCTTAACACTGGCATAGAGTTTGGCCACCCAGATTCCACCAATTGCGCCTCTGTTTGCCGTGAGAGGATAGGTGGTATTAGACGGCCGCATTCCTAAAGGCAAAGCATTCACCGTGATATAGTCGTTAGAAAGAAACATACTTTCTCCCCAGGAAGAATATTCTTCAGACCCTGGCGGGACCACATAAGACCCAACTTTTGTGGAGAACCCTGGTCCATCCGAAACAGCCTCACCAGGGAGTCCCCCTCTGCTGGTTTTCCTCAGGTCAGCTCCCGAGGCATACATTCCTACCCCTCCGAAGTTAAACTTTTCCCAGGGGAAATCAAGTTTGATTTGGGTGACCCAGCCACGGTACTTGACCTTTGTGGGAACACCCAGTGCCAGAGGGACGTTTCCTCTCCGTTCCACTTTTCCATAATCATAGACGAAATCAAATTTGAGATTTACTGGACCCAACTTTCCATCTAGATAGGCCCCCAGCCACCAGAAATTTGCATCATTGTTTGAAGTTGTTCCATATTGAGCTCCGGAAGTTTGGAGCGGATACTGATTCATGTTAAAGTTGAAAGCGAAGAAGCCAGGGGTAATCGTCCCGATTTTGGCATTGACGAACCCGCCATAGACATCCACATCGTCTGCGCTTGCATCCCTGCCCTCAACGGCTTTGGCCCACTGCAGGCCAATCAATACCGGATCGGCTTTAATAGCGCCTGTGATACCTGCACCGTCAGCAATCATAAACATATGGGGGCGGTGGCCAAGAGGTTGAATACCTACCCTGGCGGTGACTGGCACAGGAATTCCGAAATAGGGAAGGGCGAAATCCATATAGAGGTTTTTGACTTCGACCCCAGCACGGTCAGCCGTCCAGAAACCCAGGCGACCTCTGTCACCAGCTGGATCACCCCATCGGGTTGAGTCTAATTCGAAAATAATCGTTCCGCTCAATTCTTTGCCCATGATGGCATCAAACCTTAGGCGACAACGGTACTCCAGGTAAGAGTTTGTTCGATCCCAGGCGCCACTGTCCCTTGGATCAACAAATGGGCTGTCTGGCCGAAATCCACTTCCTGGATTACCTACAGGTACTGGAAAACCGCCACCAGGCCATCTTGTGGTGATCGCATCCCCGGTTGCGCCGCTTGTAATGTTTCTATACAAGAATGATGTTGCCTCCATGGAACCTGATGCCCTAAATTCAAGTTTGGGTTGGGCATAAGCCGTGATGCTCAAAACCGTAATCAACAATCCAGTACAGCCTAAAATAATCAACTTCCTCATCTCTCTCCCTCCTCAAGTTTATTCGTACATGTGACTGGTACTTACGATATGGTTTGAATCCTATATTAATATAGGCAAATTCTAAATGTCAAGAAAAAAATAACTTATAAATACTTTAAATTACTTTTTATTACATATTATTATTGACAAACTGGATTTTATTGGTTAGCATATGTCTGCTCATCAAAATGACGCAGAGGTCGAAAAGATGGTCGGTATTTATAAAAAGCATTTTACTTTAGACTAATTTTATTAAGGGTTCTACCATGTCATCTCAATACTGTCTTGATATAGCTTGCTTGGAATCTGATGCCTTACAAAGGCTATTCAATGAAACAACCTCATATATACAAGACATTAGAATCGAAGTCGTTTCTGACCATGGGAGTCGCTGGAACTTTGAAAAACATCCAGCCACAACCTTCGGTCTTACTTTCCGGGCTCCTACCATTCGAATTGTCAACTCATTGGACAAAGGACAACGAATCGAAGCCATCGGACATGAACTTGCTCATTTGCTTTTAGTATATCGGTACGGATTGGGGGTGATTGATCGGAGAATTCCTCGTCACGGAGACAGCAAAGACGTTTTCAGGTTCTATATGAGCATGAGGGGGGACTGGGTTTTCCTTCTTGGACAGATTGCCAACACGGTCCATCACTTAGTCTTAGTAAATCATCTTAAGAAAGAATACGGAATTGAAAGCAGGCTTCATCTCCATCTTCTTCATCACAATTTTGGCGTTGTTGCAAATGATCATAGCAGGGATAAGGAATCCCTATATGCCAAAGGGCTTATTGCTTTTGAATATGAGAGGCTGATAGGTAGGGATGATAGGGTCATGAATATCTTGCATCAAGCAGAATCGTTCTGGGAGGCCTATTACTCGGCACAAAAGTATTTCGGGGGATATTCTTTTCAATCCATTCCAACCCCCAACGGTTACGAAGATGATATTCTCTCTTTCTTACAAAACCTTGGGTACCCAAGAGAGGATTTTGTGTTCTTCCCGAAAGGGAAACAGGATTTCTGTTCAAATATATAAAATACTTTGTAAGTGAAATGTTGGGATAGTATAAGGAGGTTGCCAGTTATGAAAGAGTGCGTATTAAATAGTCGTAGAGTTTTGGCCCTCTCGGAACAGTGGTTATCCAGATGGTTTGAATGGAAAGATATTAATCAGATTCCGAATTATGAAGGCTGTGGGGTTTATCAAATACGTTTGGCTAATGCTGAAGGATTCCCTGTCGAGATTCCCCGATTCATTGATACTGACAAGGAAGGAATCCTCCAAATATGTTATTCAGAAAATATTAAGAGAGGGATATATCGCTTCCTCCGCGCCACAGAAGGCAAGAAATATACTCATGCAGAAGGGGAAAGATTACAACTCTTAAAGAAATATACAAACTTTACAGAAAGGTATAAAGGCTGCAGAATGCAATATTTATACAAAGAGCAGCTTAACAGGAGGGAGGCGAGGGTGGAGCAAGAGAGGTTGCTAAAATGTTATGTCAAAAAATATGGTGAAGTCCCGCCGAATAACAACAATTTTCCTAATAAGCATATTGATTGGGAAAATCTTCTTGATTCTAACACGACCAAACCGTTTACTTTTCCTGGAGTTATCTACGATATATCTTCCAATTTATAACCTATGAGACTCAGCAAAACTGGAGGTAATATATAAAACTTCTTTCACCTCTTCATTCTACCAATATATAGCTTATGACCTGTATCGATTATCGAAGCACAACCTTAGGGGAAGGTTTACCGCTTGATGTTGAGGCAGGCACACACAATCTCATGGGTAGCCGATTCAATAGAAAATGACATCTTGTAAACCATTTCCTATTCAATAACGAGGCAATTTTTTCTTGACAAGCTTGAATTTATGGCCGATCATGAAAAGGATTTCTGATATAAGGAGGTAAGATTATGAAGATAAGTGCACGGAATGTTCTCAAGGGTAAGGTGATCAAGGTAACCCATGGAGCAGTCAATTCGGAGGTTGTGGTACAAATTTCCGGAGGAGTAGAAATCATTTCGATAATAACCAAGAAATCAGCAAGGGAACTATCGCTTTCAAAAGGGAAGGTGGTTTACGTAGTAATCAAATCGTCAAATGTGATGATTGCTACAGATTAAACTATCGAATGCCTAAGCGTCTTTAGGTGATTAACCAAATTCAGATCATTAATGGCCCGGAGGAAGGAAATGTTACCCAAGCCCTCAAAGGGGGACATGTCGGGACCATCATTTACAAGGAATGAGTTTTTATTCTCTTATTTCCATAAATCTCACCTATCCTAACTAACTGACTGCCATCCCAAAATCGAGAAACCTTCCAGCTCGTTTAGAAGGCCGTTCTAAATAAGAGAGGGTTTAATATCGAAATGGAAAGGGTTTTTGGGTAATAAAAAGTAATTATTTGTAATTATTTTCATTGACTTTTTGATTTAACACATTTATCATATAAGTCCAATAAGCCCAAAGGAGGAAAATCCATGTCGGAAGAGATGATGAATACTAAGGAAGTGGCTCAGTATTTGGGGATTCACGAAAAACAGGTCTATGCATTGATCAAATCTAAAAAGATTCCATCCACCCGGGTGACGGGGAAATGGGTCTTCCCGAAGAAGCTGGTCGATGACTGGATCGATTCGAGTGCCAAGAGTGGCCTCGAACAAGCCAGACAAAAAAGCAGAAGAATCGAAGGAGCCATTCTGGCATCGGGCAGCAATGACCCCATCCTGGACATGCTTCACACTTATATGAGGAAATCGTACCCTGAGTTCTATATCTTTTCTGCCAATACGGGCAGCACCGATGGACTCAGGGCACTCAACATGGGCTATACTGATCTTGCTTGGTCCCATCTTTTGGATCCGAAGAGCGGTGAATACAACATCCCATTTCTATCCACCTATCTGCCCAACGTGAAACCTATTGTGGTTAATCTCTTCCAGCGGGATCTCGGATTCTTGGTGGCCCCCAAAAACCCTTTTCATATTCGTGGATTTGAAGACTTGACTCAAAAAGGGGTGAGGTTGATCAACAGGCAGAAGGGATCTGGCACAAGGATTCTTTTAGACCATCACCTGAAGCGATTACAGATTTCGACTTCTAAGATCAATGGTTATGACAGGGAAGTATATACCCATTTTGAAGTGGGTCTTTCGATCCTCTCCAAGGGGGTCGATGTGGGAATTGCGACCATCGCCGTTTCTAAACTCCTTGGCCTTCCATTTATTCCAATCACCCAAGAAAGCTTTGATATGATCCTTGACCAATCTACCTTTTTCGAAAAGGGAATTCAGGCCTTCATTGAAATTCTGAACTCCCAGGAATTTCGAAACAGGGTTGAGAGGTTGGGAAGCTACGACTTCAAAAGTTCAGGGAAAATCCTTTATTCAAAAAATTAATTCAGGGAGGAGAATGATGAAAAGGACAAGTAAAAAGAAGTGGATCAGTATTGGATTAATGTTTTCATTCTGTTTTGTACTATCGTGTTCAGGTTTAGGTAAGCCTCAAACAAGCAAATTCATTTTATTATCAAGCACCATTGGTCCTATCGATGCGGGGATTGTTGATCTGCTTGAAAATGAATTTGAAAAGGAGGCAGGAATCCGTGTCCGCCATGTGGGCTCAGGGACAGGTGCCGCGTTAAATATCGCTCGAAATGGAAATGTGGACCTTGTATTGGTCCACGCAAAGTCCCTTGAAGAAAAATTCGTGAACGAGGGATATGGAACAGAGAGGATTGATTTAATGTATAACGATTTTGTCATCGTGGGACCATCCAGCGATCCCGCCGGGATCAAAGGGATGAAGCTTGCTACAGAGGCTTTGAAAAAAATTTCTGAGAAAAAGGTGGCCTTTATCAGCCGGGGAGATAAATCAGGAACTCATGTATCAGAGATGGAATTGTGGGGAAAAGCGGGGATCAAACCCTCTGGTTCTTGGTATGTGATTTACGAGAAAGGGGCCATGGGAAATGTTCCAACTCTCCGTTATACGGATGAAAAAAACGCTTACACTGTCATTGACCGGGCCACTTATCTCACTTTGAAAGGTCAGATCAAATTGGACATTTTGGTGGAGAAGGATGAGGCTTTATTAAATTACATCTCGCTGATTCCCGTAAATCCCCAAAAATTTCCAAAGGTGAATTATGAAGACACCATGGTTTTTGTAAAATGGCTGACTTCACCTATGAAAGGGCAGCAAATTATTAGGGATTTCGGAAAAGATAAATATGGAAGCCCACTCTTTTTCCCCAATTCAAAGGAATGGAGGGCTTCCCAGAGTACGAAAAACTAAGGCAAACGCATTAAAAGAAATGACATCTCCCCCACCCTCCCCCCTTGCGGGGGAGGGGAGGGTGGGGGGAAATCTGATATCAATAAGGAGGAAAGAACATGAAGCGAATGATAGGAATTAGGATCATTTTATGGACGATTGTTTCCTTATTTATTTTGATTGGTTCTTCCACAGCTTTAGCCCAAACCAAAACGGTTATTTTATCCACAACAACCAGCACCCAGGACTCCGGGCTTCTTGATGTCCTCATTCCAATCTTTGAGAAAAATACGGGTTATTTTGTTAAGACTATTGCAGTGGGTTCTGGGCAGGCCATGGCCATGGGACAGAAGGGAGAAGCAGATGTGCTTCTGGTTCATTCTCCAGCCGCCGAAAAGAAATTTGTGGCTGAAGGTTATGGAATCAATCGAAGGATCATCATGCATAATGATTTCATTATTGTTGGACCTCCTACAGACTCAGCGAAAATTAAAGGAATAAAATCGGCCTCGGAGGCATTCAAAAAGATTGCATCAGTCCAGGCTCTGTTTTTATCAAGAAGTGATAAGTCAGGGACGCATACCAAAGAGATGGATATCTGGAAATCTGCAGGGATAAAACCTGATGGAGAAAAGTGGTATCAGCAGACCGGTCTCGGGATGGGTCAGACCCTCAGTGTGACTGCTGAGAAGAAAGGTTACACCCTCGCTGATCGTGGAACGTATCTGGCATTAAAGAAAAACCTCGGACTTGACATCCTTGTAGAAGGAGATGCTATTCTTCTCAACATTTATCATGTCATCGAGGTCAATCCTGCGAAATGGCCAAAAGTAAGTGCCGACGGCGGAAAAGCATTTGCTGATTTCATGGTTTCAAAGGAAACCCAGGAGATCATAAAAACATTTGGAGTCGATAAATTCGGATCGCCTCTTTTCTTCCCGGATGCAGGGAAGAAAGAAGAAGAGTTAGGAAAATAAATGCCAAGCACCAATAACCAAATTCCAAGCTCCAAATAAAATCCAATACCCAATACCCAAACATTTATCTATCTCTTCGTTTAGGTCATTGGAGGTTGGTGATTGGTTATTATTTGGTGTTTGTAATTTGGTTATTGGAATTTAATTGGAGGACAGATGGATCTCATTCTTGAAGGCATTAAAAAGGCATTTTGGTTGTTAGTCACCCTTGATCCTGAGGTCTTGAGGATTACTTTCCTGTCTTTACAGATTTCCGGGACAGCCACTCTTATCAGCCTCTTCATCGGGATATCTACAGGGGTAATGGTTGCCCTTTCCAGGTTTACCGGGAGAAGAATTGTTGTCAGCCTCATCAATACGGGAATGGGTCTCCCCCCAGTTGTGGTGGGCCTTTTCGTAACCATCTTTTTATGGAGAAACGGTCCTCTTGGTTTTCTTGGGATTCTCTATACCCCCGCTGCCATGATTATTGCCCAGGCTGTCATTGCCACCCCGATAGTAATGGGTATTACGCTGGCAGCCATCCAACAACTTCCTCAAAAGCTCCGCCTCCAAATTTTAGCGCTCGGCGCCACTCGTCTCCAGATGGTCTGGATCCTGATCAAAGAAGCGAAACTCCCCCTTTTGGCCGCGGTGATGGCAGGGTTTGGCGGTGTGATATCAGAGGTTGGTGCCTCCATTATGGTCGGTGGGAATATCAAGGGTTATTCCAGGGTACTTACAACAGCAACTGTCATGGAAACGAGTCGGGGGAATTTCGACATCGCTATTGCCCTGGGCATTATCCTTCTCCTGCTTGCCTTCTGCATAAATTATATTATCACCCAGATACAGCAAAGGCATAGGGCATAGAGCATAGAACATGGCCCCCTCACCCTTCCCCTCTCCCCCCAGGGGAGAGGGAGGGGGTGAGGGGCAGCGCATAGAGTAAATATTTATGATTAAATCAACACCCATTCTGGAAGCAAAAAATCTTAAGGTTGAGAGAGGAGGGACTCTTCTTTTAGACGTTCCTTCTCTTTCAATCGATAAAGGTGAGATTCTGGCTTTGATTGGGCCAAATGGAGCTGGCAAGACCACTTTACTACAAACCTTATCCTATCTAAGCAAACCCTTTCAGGGAGAAATCTTCTTTAAAGGGGAGAATGTCAATTCGGTCTGTCCAGTCTTTGAGTACCGGAGAAAGCTGGCCATGGTTTTTCAAGAACCTCTCCTTTTCGACACCACTGTTTTTAATAACGTGGCTTCAGGCTTAAAAATTCGTGGAATGAGGAGAAATGAAATTCGTGACAGGGTGATCGAGCAGTTGGACCGATTTGGAATTAGTCATCTCAGCCACCGTTCTGCAAAAACGCTTTCAGGAGGAGAGGCCCAGAGAACGAACCTCGCCAGGGCTTTTGCCCTTCAACCCGAAATCCTACTCCTTGATGAGCCTTTTGCCTCCCTTGACCCACCTACGCGCGAATCCCTGATGGAAGATTTAGAACATATCCTTTGTCAAACTCAGACAACAGCCATCCTTGCCACCCATGATCGAATGGAGGCCCTGAGACTTTCAGATCGAATCGCAGTCATGAATGTTGGAAAGATTCTTCAGATAGGGTCCCCCAGTAATGTGATGAATCAACCCTTGGATGAGTTTATTGCCTCCTTTGTGGGAGTGGAAACCATCCTTCCAGGAAAGGTTGTTAAAAAGAATGGAGGATCTTTTCTTGCCTCTGTTTCCGGAAAAGAAATTGAGGCTGTGGGTGAGGTCCATTTAGGAGAGACAGTGATCCTCTGTATTCGGCCAGAGAATGTTATCCTTTCAGCCCATCTCTCTAAAGAAACAACGAGCGTGAGGAATGTATTTCAGGGAAAGATCGAAAGGATCGTGCCGTTCGGACTTTATCAGAAAGTCCAGCTCGGTTGTGGATTTCCTCTTGTGGCCTATGTTACGAACCATTCTTTGGAAGAGTTATCTTTGACAGAAGGAAAAGAAGTGAGGGCTTCTTTTAAAGCGACAGCCATCCACGTTGTAAGGAAAGGGGAAAGTTGAGAATGCCCGGGAAATTTCCCTTCTCTCATTTCAGTCCCGCCTTGTGCAGGGCATTGATGAAACCATCCGCCTGGGTTTGATTCTTGATTGCTTGGGTCTTGGGGTCAGGCATCGGAAATTCGGTATTTTCTTTTCCTCCCCTTGATCAGGTTCTCTCCTATGCGCTTTATTGTTTTCTCGAACGATTTATCCTCTCGCAGAAGATCTTCGACCTTGACGATCGCCTCACTAATTGTCACAGGGCTCCGTCTAAAGTAGTCAGCTACCTCTTTCACCGTATAACCCGATATCATTCTTGCTAAGTAGGCCACTAAGCCCCTTCCACCTGCTCCTTCCCGACCCCTTGACGCAGAGTACAGTCTATCCTCTCTAATCCTCGTTGCTCTACTCACCTCATGAGCAATGGCCTCCAACGGGACATCATAAACCCAGCTTTCCGGTTCTTTCTTTTCCTCTTTTATCCGATCAATGAAACTGTCTTCCCCAAGAAAACGCTGGTCCTTCACTTTGTAATATTTTTGCTGGTATCCAATAGAAACCCCTTCCCCTACAAATTGGCGGTATCTTCGTATCGCCGAAGATCTATTGTCACTAAATTGCTTCAAAACAAAGTCATCATCAATTAGAAAATCCTTTTCTTTTCCTAAATATTTGAAGTGACCGGTCCATGCGTAATCTTCTGGACCTTTTACCATCTTTGCCCTAACCGGATTCAAATGAATATAGCGAACCAATTCTAATAGATAGGCATCCTTATCACACACAATTGCCCTGTATCGCCCTTGAAAAAGATGTCCCACCTCCCCATATCGCCTATTAAAATAGCGTGTGTACCGAAACAAAATGGATTGCATGATCCTGCCCAGAGGTATCTCTTCGACCTCAATAAGAAGGTGGATATGATTTTTCATTAAAGCGTAGGCATAAAGTTTGAAGGGGTATCTACACTTGTATTCCGAAAGATAGGAAAGGAAGGTTTTTAAATCTTTCTCATCAAGAAATATACCTTGCCTTCGATTCCCTCTGGTGATGACATGATACAAGGCTCCTGGAAAATGAATTCGAGGTTTACGTCCCATAGATATTGTTTATCAGAGAGGAATATAAATGTCAATACCGAATTACCGATGCCTGACCCCATTTTAAAGGAAAGGGGAAAGTTGGAAAGGATTTTGATCAGGTGATTTTCAAGATGGTATATCTTTTGGTGCCGCCCGGAGTTTTTACCAGCACTTCGTCATCCACTTCTTTGCTGATGAGGGCCTTGCCCAGGGGAGAGACGATCGAAATCTTCCCGGATGAGATGTCCGATTCGTCGGGTCCGACGATCTGGTAGGTGACCTGACCACTATTATTGAGATTCTCCAAAGTAACCACAGAGCCGAAGCCCACCTTCCCATTGGGGAGGTTAAGGTTATCGATAATCTCGGAATTGGCGAGTTTTTGCTCAATTTCTCGAATCTTTGTTTCAACAAAGGATTGGTGTTCTTTAGCGGCTACGAACTCTGCATTCTCGCTGATATCTCCATGAGCTCGCGCCTCCTCAATGGCCTTGATTACTTGAGGACGGATGACTTTTTTTAGGTTCTCCAATTCTTTATGGAGATTGTTATACCCATTGCGAGTGATGGGACTGCGCGCCATGATAACTCCTATACGAGAAAAAAATATAACTGACCAAGATGAGTCTGTCAACCGGTCCAGGTAAAAAGAAGATTAACGTCGGTGATAATAGTAGTGACGAGGGAAGTAATAATAACGGAAACCAATTCCCCACCCCCAATAGGGATAAGCCCACCAGGGGTCATAATAATAGGTGTAGGGGTAGGGTCGGTAATCGTATTCCGGCCAAAGATAAATCTGTTTGCTCGAAAGGATGGGATATCGATAATCCATTTCGCCGAGAGGCTTGATCTTCTCTCCCAGAATTTCACCTGCTACCGTGATCTTCTTTCCCCTACGGAAGAGGTAAGGATCCAAATATTTATCGGCGAGAATTAAAAATCTGCCTTCTGAGGACACGGTCTCTTTGGGTTCACCTCTCCAACCCAGAGGCCTTTGGAAGACCTCGATCTGTGTCTTTTCATCTTTTTGATTGACTGTTTCAATGATTTCTCCTCCCCATACCACCCATTTCCCTTTAAAGGGATCTGGATTCTGACGGACTTGGCTCAGAGTGATCGAGGGATCTGAGTTGATCCTCAAATCCCTTGAAATAACATGGGCACAACCAGAAAGAAGAAGTATAAGAGAGAATAGTAAAAACCATGTAAGCCGATTTTTCATCTTGTTCCTTTCAAATCAATTTTAAAACAATCTACAATAGGATTCAATACAACAGATTCCCTTATCATTATCAATGAGGGGTTAGGCAGGTTAGAATAGTCATTAAATATAAGACGATCATCCTTTGATTGAGGAAGTAAAAATAAAAGGCCCCACTCGTTAGCGGAGCCTTTTAATCATACCTTAATGTACTGTAAACTTTTTACCCCTTGATCAGTCTGGGCAGCATCATGTGATGGTGAGGGCAGAGTGAAATGGGATTTTGATAGGCAGAGTCCGCAAAAGCCACCATATATTTTCTCATATCTGCAAAAGAGACAATCTCATCGACCAACCCCTTTTTAGCACAATAAGCGGGCCTCGACTTCTCATAGTATTCTTGTGCCAGGGCATTCATCTTATCAATGGTGGGCTTGAGTGAACGGCCTGACTCCTTTTCTTTCACCAGTCTTCTTGCGAAAGAGGCAACCGCTGCGGTTTCTCCGTGCATGACATAAATCTCTGTTGTGGGTGTGCCCAATGTAAACACATTATTATTGTTCGCCTGGGGTCCTCCCATGATGTAGTGGGCGGCAGCTGTTCCCTTTCTTACGACAATACACATCATGGGGATTTCGGTCTGTTCGATGGAGTAAATCAAGGATTGCCCAAGACCGAGGAGCTCGGCTTTCTCTGCGATGTCTCCTACATCAATACCGCTTGTATC
>DCVM01000174.1 GCA_002327985.1 Syntrophaceae bacterium UBA2188
TAAAACTTTTGACAATATCTCTAATTATTCCTTTTCGAGCTCTGAAATTCGGCTAACTATGGACCTTTATTCTCTCCGTAGTTCAAATCTCGTGGGTTGACCGGGAGTCAACCTGTGGTAGAGATTGACCCCCTTTTTCCGTCGCAATTTCCCCATTCATTACTACCACCAACGACGGAAACCCCTGCCACCACCAAAGACCCTGCCACGGCCACCACCCCATGGAAGCCCGCCACGGCCTGCCCCAAAGACAGGACCATAAAATGGCTGACCATAGAATGGGTACATACTGGTAGGTGGATAATAGGGTGTTTGGAAGCCATAGCCGTATGGTCTATAGCCCCCGTATGGCATAGCACAGAAACCTCTTCCTCCACCTGTCATCGGACCTTGACCCATTGGTCCTGTTCCATCAAATCCTGGCATGACAAACACCTCCTTTCGAATAAAAGTCATTAGTCCAAAGGTTAGGGTTAAGATGCCGGTTTCGTTATAAGGCTACGGTTACGTAGTTAGGGCTTAAAATCCTTTAGCCGGAACCCTATGACGAGATACGATACGGGCCTCCTAACCTTCGCCAAAAGACGATTCCTATGACTATTTCTTCAACTCTTCGATCCTTTTCTCAATCTGACTTAGCTCTCCCCGAAGGAAATTGGCTTCCTCTTCTTTCCCCATTACAGTAAAAACCGGATCGAAGTACTCCTCTTATGAAGAGATTCAGAACTTCCCCGGCTTCACCTGCCACATTGTGGATCACATCAATTCCCCTTTTTTCCAGTTGATCGATACAGAAACATTCAATCCCACCGCAAATGATCTTATCCACCCCTTTGGAGGTCAGTTGATCCAGCCTCTGTTGGAGGGTGAAGCTTTCCATCGACCAGTTCTCCTGGTTCACCACTTCTCGATCGTTCAATTCGATGACCCATATTTCCGGACAGACGTCAAACCGAGGTGAAATACGATCTTTAAATAGAGGTATGGCAACTTTCATGTTCATAGAATATATAGAGCAAGAAAAGTGCCAAAAATTGCATGGAAGAATAATTTCAAGATATCAATAAGTTATAATGCGTCTGTTTTTGGAAGGTTAAAATGGCAGGTGTTATTATGTTCCTAATATGAAACATGATTAATGAAACAGTTTCTTATATGAAACATCCTTTTTTATGCGAGCCCATATTTTCTAATCTTCCTCCAGAGGGTTGTGCGCCCAATTCCCAACTCATTAGCGGTCTTGATCCGATCCCCCCCGTATTTCTTTAATGCCTTCTCTATGACCCCTGCTTCTGCTTGTTCAAACTGACTTTCCTCTTTGATGGGTAAAGATGAGGTTAGCTCCATTTGGCCTCCTGTCATTTCCTTGGGAAGACAGTCTAAGTCGATTCGGTCTTCCCCGCAAAGAACAAAAGCATGCTCAATGATGTTTTCAAGCTCCCTCACATTTCCTGGATAGTCATATCTTAAAAGCAATCGTAAAACCTGGTCGGAAACACCAGAGATTTTCTTTCCCATTTTAGCATTGAACTTCCGCACAAAAGTCTCAATCAATAAAGGAATATCCTCTCTTCTCTTGGAAAGAGAAGGCAGATCAATCTTAACCACGTTAAGTCGGTAGTAGAGATCATCTCTGAAATTCCCTTCGTTGACCATTTTCGAAAGATCTTTATTCGTAGCTGCAATAATTCGAACGTCTGTCTTTTTGGGACTGGTCGAGCCCAAAGGTTCGTACTCCTTCTCCTGAAGGACACGAAGCAGTTTCACCTGAAGCGAAGGGGACATATCGCCTACCTCATCGAGAAAAATCGTACCTCCGTTTGCGAGAGCAAACCTTCCTGGTTTGTCCTTCCTGGCATCCGTGAAAGCTCCCTTTTCATATCCGAATAATTCCGACTCAAGCAACGTATCCGGAAGGGCCCCACAGTTCACCTTGATAAAAGGCCGATTCTTCCTGTGGCTCACATTGTGAATCGCTTTTGCAAAAAGCTCCTTGCCCGTTCCGCTCGCTCCCTGGATCAGAACGGTACTGTCACTCCCCGCTATATTCGGAAGGATATTGAATAGGTTATGAATGAAGTGGTTCTTGCTGACAATGTCTCCGAACGTATATTTTTGGGAGAGTTCCTTCTTGAGTTCCTCAATCGCTGAGAGATCCCTGAATGTCTCAACTCCACCAATCACCTCTCCCTTCTCATCCCTTAATACAGCGGCGCTGATGCTGATAGGAACTCTCTTTCCATTTCTACTTAGAATGGTGACAGGGAGATTGATGATCTCCTTTTCTGTTTTGAGGACTTCTTTCAGAGCGCAGCGAGACTGACAGATATCTGCCCTGAAGATTTCATAGCAGTATCGGCCAATGGCCTCTGCGCACAAAAATCCGGTGATTTCTTCAGCCGCCTTGTTAAAAAAGGTAATTCTACCTTCGCTGTCTGTTGTAAAAACACCATCGGCAACGCTATTAAAAATAATGTTGAAGAATTTCTCAGGTTCCCTCTTTTCCATAAATAAATCATACCATAGAATGATTTCATTTAAAACCGAATCTAAGCAAATTGGTATTGACAACCAAAACACTTGTGATATTTTCAGGTAAGAAATATCTTTGAAGCAAGGGAGGATGTTAGACTGAGTTCAATTGAGGGCGGACACACCGCATGGAGGATGAACTATGGCAGTATTTGATCACATACCAATGGGGGAAGAGGGACTAAAAGAAATCTATCAGTGGCTGGATGATTGGGTGGAAAAAAATAAGAATGTGGCTCGCCAGGAAGTGATTGGCAAGTCTCCCGAACATTGGGATATCCCAGCAGTCTTTATTACGAACGAAAACGTCCCAAATGATGATAAGCAGATTGCCGTGATTACATTAGGGAGACACGGCCAAGAGGTGGGAACTCGTGTTGTGGGGCCTGAGATCATTCGTCACTTGTGCAGTGGCGATGCAGAGGAAATAAGAAAGACACAAATTGTCATCGTTGTTCCCGTAGTGAATCCGGAAGGATTTGTTTTGAATAAATTCCAGTCTTCAATGACGAGTCTTACAAAGACCGAACGCTTCGTGTTGGGAAAACTTTTAATGGAATTTCCACCCGATATGATGATCGATTTTCACAGCCTCGGCAAGTCAGCAGGCTCAAAATATGATCAAGGGGATATGGAAGTCATTATCCCTGCCAATACAACCAGATGGGCCATGGACGAACAGATTCATGAATATGTCGCACGAGAAATGCGAAAGTCTGCAGAGTCTGCAGGTTGGCCTTATGAAATCCACACGCTTGAGGATTTAGCGCCTTATTATTTTGGTGATACGAAAATGGGGAATATGCCTTGGTCATCTTTGAAGGAAAAAGTGTTCCTGCTTCATATGCAGGATTTCTATGATCACTACCATATACCTGAAGAAGACCGATATACGAATTATACCTGTGGACCCGCTTACCTGAAATGGCACACATTGGTTTTTGGGATGGAAACCAATCATTACGCCTTGTCCCGGGCTGGTGACATTGCCCTAAGCGGTCTTGTTCCCTGTGCAAGCCTTCTCAAAATGGGAAGCACCCGCTTGCCCTGGGAGAAAGACAAAGGTTATCCGGTTAATATTCTGCAAGGCGATTTCCGCATTTCCGTCAGACCCTTGGGTCAGAATGCGAGTGAACGTCGTGCATCACGAATCAGAATTTGGAATGAAAGGAAGAACTTCAATCTTCCGCAACGTGAGATGATTGATCACGAGACGACGATCGCAAGGGTGCGATATTTTGGTAGGGACCTACCGATGGAATTTGCACTTTGCTTGCGAATGAGACAAAAAGACATCAAGAGCGTCACCACGAGAGGGAATGAGGTTCAATTCGAAACATTTAAGGATCCTTGTTCAACTTACGTTTATATTCCTACGATTATGGAAAAAGCCGGCGTCATCGAAATCATCATTAAACATCCCTATCCATAGTAGGTATCCGTTGTACATTGATATAGTTTCGTAGAGAAGTTCTTTTAAGCCATTCCCATACCCTTTTTGGACTGCGTGGAAGGTACGATCTGCTATTCGGAAAATCAAAAGAGATCGTATTTCCTCATTTTCCGCCAAAGAGTGGTGCGGTCAATGCCTAACTCTTGTGCTGTTTCCGCCCGATTGCCCCCATATTTCTTCAATGTTCGTTCGATGATTTCTGCTTCGGCTTTCCTAAGGAGAGTCCCTTCGTTTAAAGGGAGGGATGGAGGCTTTTCTTCTTGACCTTCAATGAGCTCTTTGGGTAGACAATCTATATCGATCCGGTCGCCTCTGCATAGGACAAACGCGTGTTCGATGATGTTTTCGAGTTCCCTAATATTTCCGGGATAATCATGCTTCAATAGCAATCGCAAAGCTTCATCGGATATCCCCGTGATCTGTTTCCCTGTTTTGGCGTTAAACTTCTGAATAAAAGCATCGACCAGCAGGGGAATATCTTCCCTCCTTTTGGAGAGGGGGGGTAATTCAATCTTCACCACATTGAGTCGATAAAAGAGGTCGTCTCTAAATTTACCCTCATTCATCAGTTTGGAAAGATCTTTATTGGTTGCCGCAATGATTCGGACATCAGTCTTTCTGGGACTGGTCGATCCTAATGGTTCGTACTCTTTTTCTTGAAGGACACGGAGCAGTTTGACTTGGAGAGAAGGGGACATATCCCCCACCTCGTCGAGGAAGATTGTCCCACCATTGGCCAGGGCAAATCTTCCCAGTTTATCCTTCTTCGCATCGGTGAATGCCCCTTTAACGTATCCAAAGAGTTCCGATTCGAGGAGCGTATCTGGAAGAGCGCCACAATTTACCTTTATAAAGGGCTTTGTTTTTCTCTGGCTAAGGTTATGGATGGCATTGGCGAAGAGTTCTTTTCCTGTGCCACTGGCGCCTTGAATCAAGACTGTACTATCGCTTTCTGCGATGTTGGGAAGAATGTTGAAGATGTCGTGAATCAAGTAATTTTTGCTGATGATATCTCCGAGTGTATATTTTTCAAAGAGTTCTTTTTTAAGCTCTTCAATGACAGAGAGATCCCTAAAGGTTTCAACTCCTCCAATGATTTGTCCCTGCTCATTCTTCAATACCGCCGTGCTGATGCTGATAGGAACCTTTTGCCCCCCCTTCTTTAAGATGGTGGCAGGAAGATCAATGATCTCCTTTTTTGTTTTAAGGGTTTCCTTCAGGGCACACCGGGACTGACAGATATCGGCCCTGAAGACATCAAAGCAGTATCGGCCGACAGCCTCCTTGCTGGAAAACCCGGTGATTTCCTGTCCGGCTTTATTTATAAAAGTAATCTTGCCGTCATTGTCCGTGGTGAATACCCCATCAGCAATACTGTTGAGAATCACATTGAAAAACCGATCGGGTTCCTTCTTTTTCATAAGCGAATCATACCATAAGGTTATGAAAACTCAAATGGTCTTTAGATATTTTATAATGAGCGACAGCGTATTATTTAGCTTAAAGTGGGGATGGGGAATTTCCGCTTGAGTAACCTCTTCAAGGCAAGGGGAAATAATTTTTAAGCAGATCCCTCAGGGGCTTTTCTTCTCTAAAGACTTCTCCAATCAAGATCTCACGAATAATTCCCTCGCGATCAATGAGAAAGTTGGTTGGAATAGCGTAAACACCATATCTTTGGGTCATCTTTCCATCTGGATCCAAGGGAACGGGAAAAGTGACGTCAAGCTGTGCGATGAAGGCCAAGGCCACCTCAGCGCTCTGTTTCACATTGACGGCCAAGACCAAAAAACCTTCATTTTTCAATTTGCGATAATATTTATCGATGATGGGCATCTCGTAACGGCAATAAGGACACCAATCCGCCCAGAATCTTAAAAGCACTATTTTCCCCTTGACCTTATCTAAGCTCCAGTCTTGGCCTTCCAGGTCCTGACAATTAAAATTAATAGCGGTAGCCCCCAATTTGGGAAGAGAGGTTTTCTCGGCTTTATCCTTACAGGCGGAGACCATGAGGAGGGTGAATATAAAAACTGTGAGGAGCTTCAAAACTTTTGGTTTTTCTGGCATTTCTATGGGTCCTATCTTTATCCCTCCCCCTAACCTCCTTTCATCCTAACCCCCCTTCACCCCCCCCCTTAAATTAAGGGGGGAAAGAGGGGGGAATAGCCATAACTTTAGACTTACCACTTTGGCTTCATATCCTCTAACTTTGGAGGAACCCAGTCCTCGGGGATGCAGCATCCTAAGGGCTTAAGAAGTTCTTCATGTAAGACTTTTTTTCCGTTTTGGGTATCGATAAACACGGCCCAACCGCCTACGACGGAGGCTGGATGAAGAGCTTCTTGGGGGAAAAAATTGAAAGCATAGACCCGATAATAATCAATCGAGCTTTTCTTTTTTACCGGATAGACAAGGATACTTTCAGCCAGTAGGATGCATTTCAGTTTTTTAAAGTCTTTAACCTGTCCCTGGCCGATTCTAAGAGCCTCATCATGGCTTACCTTAGAGGTCACCGGCGCTTGAACTTGGGGGTAGAGTAAAGCGCCCAGAGATTTGATGTTTCCTCGGGAATCAATAGAAAATCCCAGAGACGATTCATAAATGATCACACCATGAAAGGTCTGCCAGTAACTCACATACCAGGTATCTCCTATTTTTTCAGCCCCCTTGAGCTTCAATTGATCAGGCTCAATTTGAAGTAAGGATTTATACTTATTGGCCAGGATGGGCCCTGTATGAGTAATCTCTTCCCTGGATAATTTGGAGAATTTTTTAATTTCTAAGAGATTTGACTCGATTCCCCGGATGATCACGGGAGCTTGAGTTAAAGAATGCCTAAGGATGGATAACTTTTGGCCTTTGAAATTAACTGTTTTGTAGTCCGATCCTCCACTTTCTAATTCCGAGCCTAATAGAAGGAGTAGAAAGAGGAGAGTCGACAGGATGGATGAAACAATCTGAGGTTTTTTGGAAGTCATTAAGACCAACCAATTTAGACCTTGACACTTAAATAACGCTCCTGAATATCAATCGCGCCTTCCAACCCTAAGGGCGTTCCTTCGTAAACAATGGATCCCTTCTCCATAATATAAATCCCTTGGCAGATATTCTTAATAGTTTTAAGATTCTGCTCCACCAGCAGGATGGTGGTCCCTTTTTCATTAATCGCTTTCACGGTTTCAGCAATCAATTTGACTAATAACGGCATCAACCCTTCCATGGGCTCATCCATGAGCATCATCTTGGGCTTGGTGATTAAAGCCCGGCCTACGGCGAGCATCTGTTGTTCTCCTCCGGAAAGGGTACCCGCTTTCTGGTTGAGCCGTTCTTTCAATCTTGGGAAATATACGAATATCTCTTCAAGGACTCCTTTATCCAATTCTCCCTTGACCACAGGAATCCTCAGGTTTTCCATGACGGTCAATTTGGGAAAGAGATGCCTGCCTTGAGGCATATAGGCAATACCCATGCGAGGGATTTGATAGGGTGGTAACCCTAACAGGTTGACCTCGCCAAAATGGACCGATCCACTTCGGTGGGGGACCAAACCCATAATGGATTTGAGGGTAGTCGTCTTCCCGACGCCATTTCTGCCGATCAGGCCAATCAGTCTTCCTTCATTGACCTCCAGAGAAGTATCATGAAGGACTTTGCACTCCCCATAACTACAATTTAAATTTTTCATCCTAAGCATGTTCGCTACCCAAATAAACTTTTTTCACTTCTTCATTTTCTTTAATTTCATCGGGAGGGCCTTCTGCCAGAATGGAACCGTAATGAAGAACAGAAATATTGTCTGCCAACTCCATGACGACTCCCATGTCATGTTCTACCAAGACAATGGTTTGCCCTGAAAGCATACCTCTCATTTTTTTGACCAGAACCATAGATTCCTGACTGTTAAGGCCGGCAGTGGGCTCGTCTAATAAGAGGAGAGTCGGCTCCGTGCTTAAGGCGATTCCCATCTCGAGGATGCGCTGATCCCCATAGGATAACTCAGAACAAACCAGATGGGCTTTATCTTTAAATCCAGTCAGATCTAACATGGATTCTGTTTTTTCCTTCACATCCTGCCATTTGAATGCCCTGATAAAAGGGTTGAAAAATTTCTTTCGTGATTGCACGGCAGTCCAGATATTTTCATAGACGGTCAAACCGGAAAAAAGGCTGGTAATCTGTAAGGTTCTGGCAATGCCGATATGAGAGATCCGATGTGGGCTAAGATTGGTAATCTCCTTTGTTTTAAAGAAAATATGTCCGCCTGAGACAGAAAGGGTTCCATTAATCAGATTAAGTAAGGTTGTCTTCCCGGCCCCATTGGGTCCGATCAGTGCCCGAAGCTCCCCTTTACTCACCGAAAGGTTGACTTTGTTAACAGCCAATAGTCCACCAAAAGACTTGTTGACTTCTTTCAATTCAAGGATGATTTCATTCTTTTCAGGCACTGGTTTCACCTTTCTTGAATATGGATTGGATGAGACCCACAAGTCCTTTCGGGGCTACGAGGACCATGAAGACCAAAGCGATCCCTACCACAAGATCTGTAGCCTGAAGAAAATTGATCAGATAATGCTCCAGGGACATGACAATGCCTACTCCTATGGCAGGCCCTACCAACGTCCCCATCCCCCCGACAATCGTATAAACAACGGCATGTCCTGAAACTGACCAGTGGAGATAACCGGCTGATGCATACTTTAAGGTCAGGCTGTAAAGTCCACCGGCTAATCCGCTCAAGCCCCCAGCGATGATGAAGGCGATGAGTTTATATCGCTGCACATTATAACCGATGAGTCGAGCCCTTTCCTCGTTTTCTCGTATCGATATAAATATCTTACCGAGAGGAGATTGGATCATCCTTCTCAGAAAGAGGAAAGAAATGGCAACAATCGCTAAAACGAAATAATAGTTACCCTTAATATCCGTTAAGTCTATTTGAAACAACCCCAGGCGGAAAGGAGGAGGCGAAAAGGTGAGACCATCTGCCCCACCGGTAAAAGAGGTCCAGGTATCTCCGATGATGTTCCCAATAATAGCAAAGATGATGGTGATAATGACAAAATGGATTCCGGTCAACTTCACGGAGAAAAATCCTACAAACCAGGCAAAGAGGATGGGAATGATGATGGAGAGGAAAAGGCTCAGTTCCGTATTCAAGCCAAACTTCCGTATAAGGATGGTGACGGTATAACCCCCCAGGCCAAAAAAGAGAGCCTGTCCAAAACTTAAAAGTCCAGTGTATCCAAAAATAAGGTCAAAAGAGATAGCAAATAGAATCCAGACAAAAAGCTCCGTTAGAAACGTTTGATAAAAGAGATCAACGAAAAAAGGTAAAGCGGTCAATAACAGGAGGATCAATATAAAAATCAAAATAAAACCGAATGATTTTCCTTTTTGAATGAACACGATCTATTCTCCAAAAAGTCCTTGAGGTCGAAATAATAGAACAATAATCATAAATGCCAATGCGAATACTGTCGCAATGGAGGGAGGAACAAAGAGGGCACCCACCCCTTGGATTAAGGAGATCATAATGGCAGCGATCACCGAACCCTCGAGATTCCCCATCCCGCCCACAATCACGATAATAAAGGCCATGATGAGAACCTCTCGCCCCATCATAAATTCGACCGAGACAATGGGGGCTGCCAGTACCCCCGAAAAGGCAGCTAAGGCTGACCCCAAAACAAATGTCCACATGTAGACCTTGGTCACAGGAATCCCCAAGGCAACAGCCATCTCTCGGTCTTGAACCACTGCCCTCATCCAGAGCCCATACTTCGTTTTTCTTAAGAAAATCCAGAGACCGATCATCATCGCAATAGAGATCAAGGCGATCATGATCCGCATGGCCGGGTACTGTAATTCGAAGAGCGGAAAACGGTAGGCAATGGGTGGAGAGATTCTTCTCGGAGAACCGCCGAAGATCATCAAGACCAATTGTTGAACTGCGAGCATCAAACCAAAGGTGCAGATGATGGTGATGATCGGTTTATCTTCGATTGTCCTGATAAGTCCCCTCTCTATGATCAAACCGATGAAGCCGACACAAAGAGGAGCAACCATCAGTCCAATCCAAAAATTTCCGGTCAACTCAATGACGTACCAGGCCACCACCGCCCCCAACATATAGAGGGCTCCATGGGCCATATTGATAATATGGAGGAGGCCGAAGATCATGTTTAAACCTAATGCGATGAGGGCCATGATCAAACCCCAAACAATTCCATTCAAAATGGCAACTGCCAAATTGGAGACCACGAATCTTTTCCTCTTAATGGATAGGTTTAAATTTAAAATCCTCCCCTTTCTCCTAAAGGGAGAAAGGGGAGATAGTATCTCTGGAAATTAGTCGCTTATTAGCTTATTAAACGATCTTCCTTAAATCCGTTTCCGGTTCGTACATGGCCTTTTCTTTAGGAATAATCTCAAGGATCTTCAGCTTGAGATCGGGTTCAACTCTCGAAATATAAAAGTCGTTGAAACCCTGATGGTCTTCCTCCCTCATCACCAAGTCACCCACCGGACACCATGGACCAGCCTTCAGTTTCAAGCTGCAAATGGCCTTGATGAGATCCATATTCTTTTTACTATCCTTCCAGCCGCTCTGCTCGATGCCCAATTTGATCATGTAAGGATAGATCCACATCGAATACATATGGGACCCTGCAATAGTCACCTTGGGATTCCCAACCTCTTTTCCTTCTTTATCTACTCCGCAGGCTTTCCGATAGGCAATCTCGTAAGGATGAAGTTCTTTAGGAAGTTGATCTAAGTGTCGGGGATGGTATTCGATATAGTAGGCCCCTATGGATTCTTTTCCAACAACCTCCTGACCGATACCTTCTGTAGTGCAAATCACTGTAAATCTTTGAAGACGTTTATGGAGCCCTACCTCCACGGTTTGCCTCAACACCCCTAAACCCGCAGACCCTAAGAAAGCGGTAAACAGTACCTCTGTATCAGGATCCACTTTTTGCAGGAAGGGAATAAAATCCTGGGTGGCTGGTGGAGCAAAAATGTCCTGGGTTTTCCCCCCTGCTGCCCTGACACGGCTTCCAAATTCTCTTGCCAGGGAGTGACCCCATGCATAATCGGCATTGAGGAACGTCCATTTCTTACCCAGATTATTAAAGCCAAATTTCCAGGCGGCAACAGCCTGCGACCTCGCATGGGAATGGTTGCGAATATAATATCCGCCATGGAGAGAAAGAGAATCTTTCCCTGTAAACTCATAGGTCATAGAACCACCGCTAAATAATGGAATCTTGTATTGTTTGATAAGAGGAAAACAGGCTAAATGGACTCCGGAATGGATCGATCCCATGATCAAATCGACTTTATCCTCGAGGATCATTTTTCTGCACATGCTTGCTGACCAGGCCGGGTTAGCCTTCGTATCATATTCATGCAATTCCAATTTCCGGCCTGCGATGCCTCCTTCGGCATTGATCTTGGCTATAGCCGTCCTGCCGACCTTACCCAGCCAATACCCATATTCCGTAGCAAAGACAGTGTATTCATTGAGCATTCCAATCTTAATCGGTGGCTGGGCTCCGTAGGTAAACGGCACAGGGGCCCAGGAACTGAGGCTCAATCCCGCTGCCCCGAGGGCAGTCGTTTTAATGAAATCTCGACGTGAAATCTCTTTTTTTAAAATCCCTTCAACTTTTTTCTTCGTTTTTTTTGTTTCCATATTTCCCCTCCCTCCTTATGAAAATGGTTATTAAACGATTAAGGACTCCCACCTTTTCAACCCAATTCCACCCCCTTTCTCATTTATTCTTTGAGGTCATGAAACCTTTTCCGGCAAAACCTTATCGATCAGCTCAGTCAGATCATAAAGTTTCATCTTGCTTCCGATCCCCTGGGACCCCTGATTGAGATTGTAATGGCAGAAGGGGCAGATGGAAACCATTTGGTCTGCACCGGTTTCCATTCCTTCTTGGATTCGGATTCCGGCATTCCGTGCTGCCCAATCGTTGTATCCGGTCATGACCCCGCCCCCGCCGCCACAGCAGTAGGAATTGGCTTTAATTCTCCTCATCTCTCTTAAATCGATCCCAGGTATTGCCTTCAGAAGTTGCCTCGGAATATCGTAGAGGCAATCCTTATCATCTAATTTGACATAGGCACCTGCCCAAAGTTGGGTTCCATCTTTGTCGATGATGAATTTTGTGAGATGCCTACCCGCATGGCAGGGATCGTGATAGGTCACTTTCCAGGGTAATGACTCAGTAAATTTTAATTGGCCGGACATGTATAGATCGTATAAGAATTGGGACGTGTGGATCACTCGGATTCCTTCCATCATCCTATCGTATTCTTCAGCCATGGGGTAGTCCTTCATAAAGGCCCTGTAACAACCGGCGCAGGAGGTCACAATCGTCTTCAAACCTTTTTCATCATGCAACTTCCTGAACAACTCTAAATTCGATTCAGCCACCCTTTGAAAGGCTCCTACATCACCAAGCCTCATCGCTGTGGACCCACAGCAGATTTCACTTTCTCCCAGAATACCAAAGTCCAATCCCAATTTGTTGAAGATGGATGCAGTGGCTTGAGGAACCACCCTTACAGGAACATTGTAACCACCTGTGCAACCGACATAATAGAGAATCGGGGCAGGTTCTTCCAAAATGTTCTTGATGGGTTTGCCTTGTTTTTTAAAGGGCCTCGTCCAATCTAATCTCACCCGACGTGGACCTTGATAGGGATTATCATAGCTATTCAAAGATTGTGCAATCACCTTCTGCTTCGGCATAGGTCCAACGCCATCTGCGACGATCTTTCGCCTCATGGCCTCGATGATCTCCGGAATGAAGGGTTTATGATCAAGTTCGCATTGGCTCTGGCATCCGCCACAGACATTGCATTTATAAATGGCATCGATCAGCGCCTCGTTCCACCCCAGGTCTCCACTCAGAATTCCTCTGGCAAAGGCAATCTTTCCCCTGGAGGACAAAAATCCTTCAAAACCAAACTCCTCTCCTGCCGGGCAGATGGGACTGCTCACTGACGGTGGGCCATATTCATAAGCCTCCTTACAGGTGCCACAGGCTGTGCACCTCCAGAGGATATCTTCTAATTCTTTAAGATTGGGAATGTTCCATTTCATGATAACCTCCTATAACTTAAGTCTCGGAATGGTGGAATAATGGAATGATGGAAGAGTGGGTGAACCCTCCCCTACTTAGATTTTCATTATTCCAATTTCCCATTTCCGTCTTTTTTATCAATCCATTATTCCAATGTTCCAATCTTCCAACCTTCCTCTTAAATTCCTAACTTTCCAGGATTCATAATATCATTTGGATCTAAAAACTTTTTCAACCGCCTCATCAACATGAGATAACCAGGATGTGCCCGTTTGTTAATCTCCGTAGAGAAATCAACAGGAGGTTTATAGGGCATGCCTCCATTGTCCAGATCGACCTTTAAACACTCAACAATGGCTTGTCTCGCATTCTCGGTCTCCTTAGCGCTCTGTTTGTTGAAGGGAGTCATGGCCCTGAGCATTCCATAATGAACACCCCGATACATGCTCATTCTGACAGCAGGTGAGAGATTGTGCCCAATCATGATCTTTCTCCATTCTTTGTAAATGGGAGCCCACCTGTTGGCAGGAGTGAATGTTCCTGGCCAGGAGATCCCTCCTCCCGCCATCTTACAGTAGTTTTTGGTGGAACCCACAATCTGACTGGGCAATTGTGTTCTCGCCTTTAATGCCTCTTCCGGGTAGTGGGTCACCTGAATGCTCGTTCCTTTTTTCTTCTCCTCATCCACCACCTTTTCCCAGACTTCAGTTCGTGCCTCTTTTTCCTTTTCCGTGAAAGAAAAAGTGGTGGCATAGCTGAACCATTCCGGAGCGTCATCAGGTTTGGGTTTGTAGGGATAGGGAATGGGGACCTGTGAGAGCCACCATGAGACAGCCGTAAGGTCATCGCAGATTTCATAGTTACTCAGATTGAGCATATACGAATACATATCATCCACATTATCGCAGGAAACGGTGAAGATTTTTAAGATCGGAGGAATATGATGAACAGCGATTCCAAGTTTGGTGACGATGCCAGTTGAACCCAGCCACCCTTTAAAGAGTCCGTCCATCTGTGGCATGGGCAAACAACTATGCCAGGCATCCGGATTGATGGCGCAGGAACCCACTCTCACCAGTTCACCGGTGGGAAGAACAACCTCCATACTGGTAATTTCCTGGCTGTTCAATCCATATCTTGCATTCATGTGGCCGATTCCATGGCATATGGCACATGAAGCCACAGAAGCCGATGGCGGACCCACGGGCCAACCAAACCTGAGATTATATTTATATAAGGCATCAGCCAACTGACCATGAGAGACCCCTGGTTCAATCACGGCATATAAAGCCTCAGGATCGAGCTTTACAATTTTATTCATCTTCTTAAAATCCAGTATCATCCCACCCCGCTCGGGGATGCAAAGACCACCGATATTTGTTCCTGAAGTATAAGGCACCACAGGAATTTTTTCCTTATTGGCAACCTTCAATATCTTTTGCACCTCTTCAACGGTGTGCACTATGACCACATAATCAGGCAATTTGGGTGTGACAAAGGACATATCATAGGAATAGGCATAGAGGATATGTTGATCTGTTGTGGCGTTCTTTTCCCCAACGATGGATTTTAATTCCTTCAAGATTCTTTCTTTCTTATCGGCCTTGACTGCCTTGGCTGCCTTGACCGCCTTTACCGTCTTGCCTTTCTTTTCTATCTTTTTAGCTTTCAATTTAATACCTCCTTTGAAGCTGAGATCGCTCGAAGATTGCCCATTCCGTCTCTTCGTTATTTCAAAAACCACCTCCTTCAAAAAAACATGCCCATGATAAACTTCGAAACTAAAAAAGTCAACCCGTTATTTCGCATCACTTTAATTAAGCTTCCCATACTTTTTTGCAGCTGCGACAAGAGCCTCCATGTTCTCTTTGGGAACCATTGGCCACATATCGCAACCCGGCCAGATGGCATTCACCCCTCTATCCACCGCTTCTTTCACAGCCTTATCCACATCCTCAGGTTTTCCCTGGGACAGAACTCCATAAGCATCTAACTCTCCAAAGATCAAAACATCTGAGCCCAATTTCTTTCTGGTCTCGTCCACTTTATTCTTTTTCTCTACGCTGATGGCATCTGCCCCGCAGAGTATCATCTGATCGACAATAGCGTTCGTGTCGCCACAGATATGAAGGATTTTGGGTGACTCAATACCATCGAATATCTTTTTCAGAGGAGGTCGCACCAAAGATTCGAACATACGAGGACTTAAGATGTCGGGGCCAGCACCCATCTCACGAACTGTAATATAATCCGCGCCTGCTGCCCTGTAAATTTTAATGATCTGGATGAGGACTCCGGCCAATTGATCAAGCACATCTCGTACCATCTCTGTCTTTTTAAATGCCGCCTTGGCAAGTTGAGATAGATCAACAAGCTGCCCAGCCAATGTGTAAGGTCCCAGAACCCAGGCGCCAATAGGAACTTGATTACCCACTTCCTGCTTTAGCAAACGGAGCGCCTCTGTGACCACAGGGATCCTGCCCGCCTTAGCGAGATCTGGAGGAATTTGGACCTTCAGGTCTTCCACCTTTTCAGCCGGATGTTCGATGATGGTGGGATAGAGAATATCGGCAGCGTGAGCATAATAATTGACTTTGCTTCCAAGAACCTCCGCTTCCACCCCCATATCAAAGGGAACCACCGCACAGGGGAAACCAAAAAGTTGGAAACTCGAAGCGGCCATGCTCGCCATCTTTCGGCCATCGGTATGGATCTCTGGAAATTTCCATCCAAATTTTTCCAATCCATGTACCGTAATATTCCCCATACCGCTAAAAAGGGGAATGTAATCTAATTTTTCTTTTTTAAAAAATTTGAGGACTCCTTCTCTTGGACTTAGATTCGTTGCCATCTTATTTTTCTCCTTTTTCTTAGAAAATGATTACACAGATTTAAAAATCGATTACACGGATACAAAAAACACCATTGTCATTTTTTTACTGGTGAAGAAGCCTCCGCAGTAAATTGTTTGACCACATCTGGAAAAAGAAGATTCAAAGGGTGATTTCCCGTGGGTAAGAGGGCACTCTCATTAAAAGCCAGAGCGGCCATCATGCTGCTCGCTGCCGCGACCGCCGGGAAAACCCGACTCGTCCCGGTCAAAGGTCCGTAAAAAAGAAAATCACTTGCCAAAGCAGCGATGGCATGTACCCCTGCATCAATAGCTGGAAATTTATCCTTTCCCTGTTCACCTGCTGCTTTCCTCCACATATAGGTTCCATTCGATGGAGCAAAGCCTACTGGAAAACCAAACTCATTCTTAATGAGCGTATTGGCCACCAAGGAGAAAGTCGTGGCCGGCAAATTCATCACCGCTGTATCAATCAGAATGCTCTCAAAGTTTCCTTTCTCCACCAGGGGAAGTAAATTCTTCAATGATTTAACTCTCCCTGTGGGTTTTTTGTCCTCCATATCGAAAACCTGGACGACCACATGCTTGATACCTAACTCTTTGAGTTCCGACACCTGAGCATTAATGTCTTCATCCCATGGGGTGATACTATTATATAGGGCGCGAGCCTGAAGTCCCTGTTTAGAAATGTAGCGGGCCGCGGCCAATCTTGTTTTTTGCTGCCAGATATCAATGGCAAAGGGCATCTTGGTGACGCTCGTGAAAAAATCGATGTAGCCTTTGATCTCCTCTTCTGAATTGGCCACCATGGCGATCAGGCATGGAACCCCTGTCTCTCGGGAAATATTCTCCAGCTCATGGATTCGCTCTTCGGCCGCTTTCCGGTTAAATTTGCCTCCTTTTCTGTCCTCTAAAATTAAATCGCCCTTCTGGAACATATTGCCGATCAGAAGCGGAGGGTTTTCCCCCAACTGCCCTCCTACCTTTACACCACCGATGTTACAAACCTTTTGCTTAGCCTGGTATTTAAACATTTCTTTTAAACCTCCTTTCCACCTCTTCAACAAAACACTTAATGTAATGAAGTCTTTAGGCTAAGGCAAAGATGCCAGTCTCGTTAATTTAAAATTGATGTTTATTGTTGGCGAAGCTCGTATCGAATCTCGTATATGGATACTGGATACTCGAACTTCTAATTTCAAGTCTCTTGCTTCGATACGAACATCGTCACCGTAAACTCATTTCCTTTTTTATAACCTTAACCCATTGCCCTTAAACCAAACAGGCCTCCTTGCCCTTACCCATACCAATAAACCACGTTCACCTTTCAATTCTTCTCAGGAAGAAGATGTGCCAGATTGGGAAATTTATCCTTCATATTGGGAATCCACATCGCCTGAACAAAAGTCTTCTCAAATTCTGGGACCAACGTCAGCTCAATGTAATCCACCCGCCTTGCATAGATATCCGCCTCTTTTCTCTTATCCACATCGAGCAGTGCCATGCGAGCGCCATCTCCTGCAGCATTTCCAACCGAATATACTTTGTCCGGTGGAACATCAGGAAAAAGTCCTAACAAAGCTGCAGATTGTTTATCGATGTAACTACCGAAAGCACCCGCTAAAATCACCTTGTCCAGCTTTTCCACACCCAAGGTCTTCATCAGAATTTTGGTCCCGGCATACATGGCCCCCTTTGCCAACTGGATCGCCCGGACATCATTCTGGCAAACCACGACATCCTGACCGATGGAGGTTTCTTTAGCCCAGGCAATGACGAACTCCATCTGGCCATCTGTCTCACGCAGGCGCGGGGTATTGACATCCTTCTTAAAGCGCCCTGTTTTATCGATGATCCCTGCCAGAAAAAGTTGCGGAACCACATCAATGATCCCTGAGCCACAAATCCCCTTGGCGCGCACCTCCTCAGGGGGAAGTTCCGTATTCCACTGTTCTCTATCAATGACTTTGAAACGGACCTCCTTGGTCTCTTTATCGATCACAATCTTTTCAATCGCTCCTGGAGCCGCACGCATTCCGAATTTCATCTCGGCCCCCTCAAAAGCAGGCCCCGTCGCACAGGATGCGGAAATCATCCTCTTCCGATTGCCCAAGATGAGTTCGCCATTCGTCCCTATATCAATGACCAGCTCGATGCTATCCTGATTATAGGGTTCTTCTGCAATCAGAACACCTACATTATCGGCGCCGACAAACCCGGCCTCAATGGGAAGGACATGGACATAAGAACCAGGATTAATTCGGATACCCAAACTGCGGCATTCAGCACCTTCGATGACCTCTTTCTGTGCATAAATACTGCAGTTCAGACATCGCTTGGATTCCTGGGTCGCACTCTCCTGAGCAAAACCGATCTCAACTTCATCGAAATTCATCCTTTTCTCAAGAGGAATGACAGGGACTACTTTTCTTGGCTCTTTCTCCACCCCTTCCTTGGGTACTTCCTCAATTCGTTTTGGGGGAGCAGGTCTGGCCGTCTTTAAGTCCATTCCAGCAAGGTAAAATTCAATGGAGGTGGCTGCCTCTTTCCCAGCAGCAATCGCCTTAACGGCGTTCGCTGGACCCGAGACCACGTCCCCTCCGGCAAAGACGCCTTTGAGGTTTGTCTCGAAGGTCGTCTCATCTATTTTGATCGTTCGAGAGGGCATTCTTTCCATTTCAACAAAATCTTTATCATCCGGTCTCTGACCGATTGCGACGATAACCATATCGGCTGCAATCGTGGGGGTTTTTCCCTCTCCAAACTCCGGAGCAAATCTTCCCTCTTCATTGATGACACTTGTGCATTGAACTGTTTCGAGGCCAACCACTTTTCCTTTCTCAGCCAAAATCTTTCTGATCCCCAAGCAAGGATGGACAATAACCCCTTCTTCCCTGGCCTGTTCGATCTCCAAGTCCTGGGCCGGCATCCTGTCTTTGCAGGTTAAGTCCGTCGATTCCAGACAGATGAGATGAACTTCTTGTGCCCCAAGGCGTCGAGAAAGTCTTGCTGCATCGATGGCTACACTTCCCCCACCGATCACCGCTATTCTGTTTCCTAACTTCACCTTTTCCCCGGAATTAACTTTCTTCAGAAAATCGAGGGCATAGATAACTTCTTTAGATTCCTCACCGGGAACCCCAATCTTCTGACTTGTCCATGCACCCGTAGCCATGAAAACAGCTTTGTATCCCTGTTTGAAGAGATCCTCTACGTTTCTCACAGGTGAATCGGTTTTTATCTCGACTCCTAATTCTTCAATGTAACGGATCTCATCATCCAGAACATCCTTCGGCAACCTGTATTCAGGGATGCCATAGCGCATCATACCCCCTGCTTTTGGAGCAGATTCAAAAACAGTCACCGGATAGCCCCGTCTCACCAGTTCATAAGCACAGGCAAGCCCTGATGGCCCTGAGCCAATGATGGCTATTTTTTCTTCCCTTATCTTTTCAACCAGAGTTGCCTTTTGCCTTCCTGCCTTGCGTTCAACGTCGGCGACGAACCGATGAAGGGAGCGGATAGAAAGAGGTTCTTCTACCTTTCCCCTTTCGCATTCAGATTCGCAAGGATGAGTACAGATACGGCCAAGAACTCCGGCAAAGGGGAAGGCAAGCCTGACCACTTCAAGCGCCTCATTAAACTTCCCCTGAGCAATGAGATACAAGAAGTCCTGGCCATTGATCCCAGCAGGACATGCCACCTGGCAGGGCGGATAAGTGCCTTTGTCGGTTGTCTCCACTTCCGGGGGCATCTTAAGTCCCCAGTCACGGGCCTTGATATCAAGGGAGTGATGCAGGGATGGTGGGAAGGGGGATAGGCCGATATACCTTGGATTGACGTTCAAAAAGATGTGGTGCATACAGGTATTACCGACCAAGGTCATGTCGACGATATCAGTGCGTTTGATTTTTGCTGCACCAGCCACTTCTGCCACGATCCCGTTAAGACCATCGATAATGGCATTATTCAAGATCTCCAACCCATTTGGGTTGGTCATGGTGTAGCTGATGCGGGACATGACATCTTCACCATAAACCACCTGCGGATTCATCATTGAGGCCGTGGTGACGACCGAACCATCGGTGAGATCACAGAGATAGCCAGCCACCGTGGAAGTTCCCACATCCACTGCAAGACCATAGGCCCTCTCTACAAATCCGGGTTCGACTTTAATGACCTCTTTGCCATGCCAGACGGAAACAGTCACCTTCCAGTCCCCGTCGCGCACAATATTCTGTAAGTCCAAGAGCACCTCATAATCGATGGTGAGATTGCTCAAGTTGAAATTCTTACTCAGTTCAGCCTGAAGACGTTCCCAGTCACCAACGTTATCATCTAAGGTAGCTCTTGGCAGCTCAACACAGTATTTCCTGACCGCTGGATTCACTTTCATGGGACGGTTCGTCGCTGCTTTTCGGACGACCTGTTTTCCCATTCGACTCTCTTCAGGGACAAAGATGACAACGTTACCCAGGATATGTGTCTGACAAGCGAGCCGGTAACCCTCCTGCTGCTGCCTGAGATTGAAAAATTTCTTCTCTGTCATTCCCATCGGGGACAGACTTTCTCTCTCAGATTTAATGCCATATTTTTCAAAGTTCCCTTCCTCGATCCTCACTTTACAGGTACCGCAGATGGCCTTTTCTCCGCAGACCCCTTCGAGGTCCACACCCAACGCAACCGACGCTTCCTTCAGGGTCTTCCCTTTTGGGATATACCCTCTACACCCTGATGGTTGAAAGATAACCAAATATTTTTCGTCTCCGTCTTTACCTCCGGCCATATCTCCTTTTCCTCTCTATCGTATTTTCAATTCAGACATATCTTGTCCTGAAACCTGAGGTCTTAGGTAAAGGTTATGGTGACGAGGCCCGTTTCGTTAGAGGAGAATATCGTTTAACGGTGACGACGCTGGTATCGAAGCAAGAAGATCGATGCTCGAATTTCGACAAGAATAAAATCGAACCTCCAGTTTCGCCAATCGAGCATCGATACGAGCTTCGCCAACGACAAACGCTGGTTCCCTCAAGATCTTTTGGAAAAACGGGCATCGTTGCCCTTACCGTTACCGAAAAACTCTATTTTCTGATTCATTTACTTCTTCGCCTCTTCCTCCTTTAACATCTTCAAGAGATGGATGGCCTCATCCACGGCTGTGCCGGCAGTCCTGGCATAGCCATCCGCACCATATTTTTCCGCCACCTCCGGGGTCAACGGTGCTCCTCCCAACATAATTCGAACCTTGGGATTCTTGGCCCTCAACTTCTTAATGACCTCTGGCATAGAGAGCATGCTCGTCGTCATCAGAGCCGAGATCCCAACCACCTGAGAGTCGGTCTTGATCATCTCTTCAACAAACTTATCAAGGGGGACATCTTTTCCCAGGTCATAAACTGTCCAGCCCGCCACTTCAAACATCAGCTTGACGAGATTCTTTCCAATATCGTGGACGTCCCCTTCCACAACTCCCAGGACGATCGAACCCTTGACTTCCGATTTTCTTCCTGAGGCCTCAATTGTAGGCTTTAAGAGGTTAAGGCCAGCATAAAGGGCATCCGCACACATTAACAGTTCGGGGACAAAGTATTCTTTACGATTATACTTTTCTCCAGCCTCAATCATGCCGTCAGCCAATCCATTCATGGTCGCAATGAACGGATCCACCCCCTCTTCTAAAGCAATCTTGGCCCACTTCACCGCATCATCCTCTTCAAAATTAGTCACGGCATTGTGAAGCTCCTTCAAAATTTCTTTCGTCCTCTCTTCTGTTGCCATAGGCGATACCTCCTTGTCTTAAAAAAATCATTTGTATGAGGAATGGGATAGGTCTTGCAGGGCAATGAAATATAGCTCTCCGGTTCCAATTTTTCGAAAGACCACACCCTGATTTTGAAGTCTCTCTCCTGCTTCCCCACCGAAGATTTTTTGTAAATCTTTCGGCAAAAGAACTTCATTGATTGATCGATCAAGAGAAAGAGAAGTTTGCTGAGGTTGAAGAAAAAAGGGTTCACCGAGAAGCATAGTTGGATCAAAAGGTTGAGTTCCACTCACCCTTGCTAAATGATTTCCCACTTCCAAGAGATCATTCTCCATCTCTCTTCTCGCCCCGACGCCATCTTTCTGTTTCAAACATTCCAAGATGGCTCGATGGGACTTTGCCACTTTATGATAAAATTCAGTGCCGAGGTCTAACTGAAACTTGATATCGTTCAAAATATTATCAATAAAATCCATCACCAGGATGAGGATGGGATTTTCGGTCATCCTCGCTAAGTAACGATGAAATCCTATTTCCTTGGAAACAATGGCGGGGGAGGTAGAAGGAGTCTCCGTGATAATATGCTCCAATTTAACAATGTCTTCAGGTTGAATGCGCGAAGCGGCGATCTGTGCGACAGGTGGCTCAAGCAAATAGCGAATCATGGTAATGTCCTTCACGGAAACTGTCTTGAAGTGGAGAAAGTTGATGATACCGTGAATCGTCGTCCTCATATCCACTTCCGCAATAAAAACACCCCCTGATATTCCCTTTTTGATCTCCACCAGTCCCATACCTTCGAGCACTCTCAATGCCTCTCTTAAGGTCGCTTTACTGACGCCAAATTCAGACATGAGCTCTTTTTCAGAGGCGACTTTATCCCCTGGCTTGAAGTGGCCTGAGAGAATAGCATTTCGTATTTGCTCGATGATCTGATCGGATATTTTGTGAGTTCTGTTGGCAATTTGAAACAAAGATGTCTCTCGCTTGTTCTCGTGATTAAGAATTTGGGGAAGCGGGATTATCTTATCGAAAACCGGTTGTGGATGTCAAGAAAAATATCATAAATATTATAATAATTATCATTGAATTAGTTTATTTTATAAATCAACGGGTTATCAACACTTTATTTTTGTTTTTAAACCACTTTGGGGGAAACAATTGCAATGGCTTGGGTTGAATTTACACACTATAAATCAATGCCTGTTCTGTGGGAAGACGATGCCTGTTATCTTATCTTTTGTGAAATCAAATAGGCCTTTGGATTCAGGTCCATTCCTTAATGTAATAGTGGGTTCATCAATAACCTTACCAATGACAACCGCGGTAATCTCTCTCTCCTTAAAGAGGGAAATAACCCTGTTAGATCTTTCCGGTTGAACGGAGAGGACAAATCCAAAACTCTGAAAACAGACCAACCAATCGGACCATTCAATCTCAGTGGGCCTGGGGATGGATGGTACCTCAATGATTGCACCTTTGCCGGAGTTTTCCAGCATAATGGAAACCGTTCCTAATATCCCTGCATTGCTTACATCCTTACATGTCTGAGCCAACTCCTTTTCTGCAATAATAGGTAAAGCCTCCAGACGATAAATCAACTCTTCCTGGGTCTTTCCAGAATTGGCATCCCAGCTCACCACAGATTGACAGCCCTTATCGCCTTTGAGGTCCATAGCAAGAATGATTTCATCTCCTGCCTTGGCCAAATGGCTCCTGAGTAATTTGTTGGCATAACCCAAAATAGCAACAGCAAGAGAAGGAGAATTCACAGGAGTATCAGGATGAAGGTGGCCACCTACCATAGGGACTTTCAGTTTTTCACAACCCTTCTTAATTCCCTCCACAACTTTAGCGCGGTGGTCTTCATCGCCACTTGCCAAAACATTGACCATAGCCAGAGGTCTTCCCCCCATGGAATAAATATCATTGACTGTTACCATTACCGATGCTTTTCCCGCCGCATAGGGTTCATTGATCAATAATCGGGTCATGATGCCGTCTGCAGCAAGAAGGAGAAAACCATCTCTCCAGGGGATAATGGCTGCATCATCACCGAAATTAGGTAATTGTGGGCCCGGTTGACCATGCAAAACTAATTTATCGAAAACCTCCTCGATGGGCTGTTTACGCAAAAGCCCCTCGTAGTTACGAATCCTTTCAATGATTTGATCTAAGTTAATATCCACAAAGGCCTCTTCGATTTAATGTATACTTCCGAATAGCATAGAGCATGGAGCATAGCGTCAAATCCTTTACGACTAACGCTTTGCGCTATGCGCTTTGCCGTTAGTCTTCGAGGTTGGCTTCCATCAGTTGATGGGGTTTACCAAAATATTCTTTCACAGGCTCAATGGTTTTCCAACCCAATCGTGAAAAAAAGGAAACGTTTTCCACCTGGATGTGGGCTGTAAATTTAGTGCAGCCCCGGCTCTTAACATAGATCATAGCCTCCCGAACCAGGAGTTCACCCGCCCCTGTATTTCTGAACCCATTTTTCACTGCCAGTCTGCCTCCAACCCAGTGTCCATTATTATCCACTGGAAAAACCCGTACCGTTCCGACAATCTCATGATTCCACTCTGCCAATAGGTGGATGCTTCTCGTATCATTCTCATCGACATCAGAATCTGAAAAAATTTTCTGCTCCAGAACAAAAACCTCTTTCCGAATCTCGAAGGCTCTCTCTCTGTCAGCCTTGGTCCTAACAGGATGACAGTTCAGAGTATCCGTTGCCTCTTCAAAGAGAGACAAGGCCGAGCAGGCCCCGCAACGGACACAGCCAGCCAGGGAGCGGGAAGAAGAAAGTCCCTTCTCTCTCAAAATACAAGCGACCGCTTCATAAATACGTTTCATCTCTTCCGGGCCGGGTGGCAGAACATTTTCCATGAGCGATCCAGGAATGGGTCTCAGGGGGATCACAAAAGGATAAACGCCCAGATCGGCTAAAAATTTGCTTCCCCAAATGATTGAATCCTCCTTTTCTCCAAGACCAACAATCAAAAAACTACTGACTTGATTGGGACCAAAGATGTCTACAGCCATCTTCCAGGCCTTCTCGAACCTTCCAAGACCCATGGCTGACTTAGCCGGAGCAACCTGAGACAATGTTTCAAAATCAAAACTTTCGATGTGGATTCCTACGGTGTCGACCCCTGCCTCTTTCAGTTCATAAAGCCCTTCCATATTGGATGGGGGGCAGAACTGCGCATGGATGGGTAGATCGGTTGCCTCCTTAATGGCCACAGCGCAAGGGACCAGGGATGAAATCTCTTTTCCAGGAGGTTCAACGGTTCCCGTGGTCAAAACGACGTGTTGGATGGAGTCCATTTCTTTGGCTTTACGAGCCACTTCAGAAAGTTGATCGGGAGTCTTCTTTTTAATGGTTTGGCCGTTTCTGTAAGATAGCTCAATTCCACAAAACCGACACCTTTCCTTTGAATGCCAATAGGCACAGGACTGTATCACAGAGGTGGCAAGGCAATCCTTTCCATGGAGCAAGGCAATTTTGTGATAAGGTATTCTTCCCTTGGTTGTATAGTCATAAAACTTTGGCCGGTCTATGAAATGGACTGGACAGACTACCCTTTCTTCCTTGAATATCAGGAATTGACCTCCTTCTTCCCTTAAGAAATAGGGAGATCTGGCAACGTATTCACTGCCAATGGGAAGGTTGACCGGCATTCCCTCAATTAAAAAAGTCCCACCTTCAGCCGGGCCAGCCCCTCCTCTTCGTTGTAAGAGTTTGCCCTCAAAACGTAAACCAAAACTCTGGAGTTCAGTAACAACTTGGCGCATCATCTATTACCTTTATTACCTTTAAGGTTACATACCGTCACTGGGCAGGGATACTTTCAAAGCCTTACAATGCCGTTATTTAGGAATCTATTGGTCATAAACGATTTCAACATCAATTTTTCACTTATACCTGGAACCTTTTGCAGGTTTACCTTAAAAGGTGCCGCTGTAAGGCTTTTTTAGCACCCCTGCCCGGTTCCTTGAGCTATATTTTTATAATGGATGGGGTCATCCATGTATCTTGGCAGTTACTTCTGCCACACGCCTGCCAAGGCTTCGGGCGGTTTCCAAACCAAACGTATCCTTCTCAATTCCATCAGGATGGCCGCTCCATAGGGTGGCTCCATAGTGTGAGGTGGGCTGACCCTCACTGACCACCACCATATCTTGAACCAGCATGGCGGCTTGGACTGCCTGAATCGCCAGCTCTTGCCCACCATTTCGTGCCCCTCCAACGGCAATGACACCACCCACCTTATTTCTCAACAGGAATCCATTTCTTCGAAACATCACACACCGGTCCAGCAACGCTTTGCACTGTGACGTCATGGACCCAAAATAGACAGGTGTGGCCACCACCAAGCCTGCCAATTCTGGATCAGAAAGGATGGGGATCATCTTTGGGAAATCATCTTCCTGACTGCACTCCAAAACCTTCGTGCATTTCCCACAAGCAATGCAACCACTGATCTTCATCCCTGAAAGTTCGATCAGGGTTGTTTCAATCTTAGGATCAGCCTCTTTAGTCGCCTGAAGACAAGTCTCTAATGCATAAAAAGTGGATTTCCCTTTGCGGGGGCTACAGGATATCCCGACGATTTTCATGGACAGACTCCTTTCTTTTCATCTCCTCTTCTAAAATCTTGAGAACATTTCTCCTCCCATGATTACATTCTTCGCTGGTTCGATCCCTTGGCCTGGGGTATTCAATCTTTAAGATTTTAATAATCCGAGCAGGTCTCTTTGAAAAAACAATAATCTCATCACTCAAGAAAACGGCTTCGTCCACATTGTGGGTAACAAAGAGGATTGTATCCGTTCTTTTTTGCCATATCCCTAAGAGGAACTCCTGCATGCTATTCCTCGTCTGACTATCCAGAGAACCAAAAGGCTCATCCATTAAAACAACCCGAGGGTTCATGATCAAGGTCCGGGCAATGGCAACCCGCTGCTGCATGCCTCCGGAGAGTTCCCGAGGATATCGGTTTTCAAAACCACTTAGGTTAAAGGTTTTTATGTACTCCATTGCTGTTGACCGCCTCTTATCCTTATTAACACCTCTGATTTCAAGGCCCATCTCAATATTCTGGAGCGTCGTCCTCCAGGGGAAAAGGGCATATTCTTGGAATACCAATCCAACTTCTTCCGTTCCCTGAACCAACTCTTTACCATCCAAAAGGACACTGCCCGATGACGCCTTTTCCAAGCCAGCAATGATCCTCAGAAGGGTGGTCTTCCCGCAGCCACTCGGACCGATGATCGAGACAAACCGTCCATTCTCAATCCGGTGCTGGATATTCTCAAGGACGTGGACACTTTCTCCAGAATTTTTACCTGCAAATGTTTTACTGATGCCTAAAAATTCAAGAGTCAATGATCACTCCTTGTCGAAGGACTAAAGGTAACTGTTAGGAAGCCCGAATTGAACAATGAACGATGGACAATGAACAAAAAATGTAATGCACTGTTTATCGTTCATCGTTTAACGTTCATCGTTATTCCCATTCATCTCCAACGGATCATTCTTAATTCTACAGCCCTCAAACCAATATCAATCAGCAGACCAATCACCCCGATCACTAGCATCCCTGCCAGGATTTCATCCGGTCTCTGGATGTCCCGGGCAGTCATGATCATATAACCCAGCCCATAGCCTTCCTTAACTCCTGTGAATTCCGCCGCTACAAGAGTCATCCATCCAATGCCAATACCAATTCGCATTCCCACAAAGACAGAAGGAACTGCCCCGGGAAGTAACACTTTGAGAAAGATATCCTTCTCCCTTGCATGCAACGTTCGGGCAGCCTCGATTAAGATGGGATGGATGGATAGAACTCCGGAAATCGTATTCAAGAGGATTGGGAAAAAAGCCCCCAGGAAAATGATAAAGGCTGCGGATTTTATGCCGATACCAAACCACAGGATAGCAATGGGAATCCAGGCCAGGGGTGGAATAGGTCTTACTAATTCAAAGAGAGGGCGGATCATTCTCAGGAGCACAGGTGACCATCCCATCAAGAGTCCCAAAGGGATGGCCAGCAAAGCAGCGATGGCATAGCCTAAGGCAACCCGATAAAGACTATAAAGTATATGATTATGGAGAAGGTGTCCGGGTGGCACTCCAACCATTAAAAGATCTTTAAAACCTAAAACGATCTCAATTGGGGAGGGAAGTTTATAGGAAGGAATCACCTGAAGGGAAGATAAACCCTGCCAGATCAAAATCAGTAACAGGGGGATAAGAAAACGTTCCTTTTTCATCTTTTCATTATTTCTTTGATGAATCCGGGATCCATAAACCGATCCACAAAAATCTGGACATCCTCTACTTTTATATATTTCAATTTGGTTAGAAAATCGACATATTCTTTTTCACCCTCAACACTGAGGACAGGTGTATAGTTGACATTTTCCATTGCCAGCCGGACGGATGTTTCATCCATCCCCGTATATTTCACGCCAATTTTGATGGCCTCCTCACGATGTTGACGGATGAAATCCATCGCCTTGACATGGCCACGCACAACGCCCTTGGCCTTCTCCAGATGGCTCTCCATAAATCGTACATCAGCTGCTAGGACACAACAGGGATGATCTTTCCAGATATCACGGGAGGAAGCCAGTATCCTTCCCACACCCATGGTGACGGCCTTTGCGGGATAGGGTTCCCACGCGATAAAGGCATCGGTCTGATCAGTCCTCAACGCCCCAATCATCTCAGGTGGCTTCAGGACCATGATTTTGACCTGGTCAGGCTGGATCTTGAATTTGAATAAGGCCTTTCGAAAAAGGAAGTCTTGGACTGTAGAGTGACCTGGAACAACAGCGATTTTACCAACCAACTCTGTAATGCTTTGGATCTTTCCCTCTTTCTTAACGACAATGGCTGAACCTTCGGTATTGACCTGAGCTAAAACAACAACCCTGGCTGTTTTGTTGGCCACGGCAGTGGTTGCGGGCGCCACCCCGACATACCCCATGTCCAGAGCTCCGGCCGCAAAAGCGCTCATCAGCTCCGGCCCTGCCTTGAAGATGCCCGCCACTTCTACTTTCACCCCTTCTTTTTCATACAACCCTTTCTCCAAAGCCACCCAGCAGGGAAGTTGATGAATATCATTTTGGAGATAAGCGATCCGAACAGGTTGTGCGTGTGCCATGGCAACCATGAATAATAAGTTAACCAAAAACAATAAGATTATCTTTTTCATTTGTTTCTCCATTAGATTAAAGGTTAGAAGAAAGAGATTAGTTTTGTCAATGGGTAAGATCTTTAAGTCTTCAAACTTATTCCCTTAACCCCTTAACCATGAACCAAACAAACCCTGAACCTTGCATGGAATAGGGCGTGTTTCTTAACTTTTGCCCAAAATTCATATTTCTTATGGTCGAAGCACCTCATAATAACGGTTGGTGATCATTCCCGCGTATAAAACAGCCCCCGGACAGGGCACAACGTATTTCCTTCTAAAGTTGGCACCGATGATATTAAAAAATTCGAGGCAGGCTGAACAGATGTGAGAGGTCTTATCAATGGAATAAGGAACAGGTTCGTTCTCTTCAAGAATAAAATAGGCTGGCTCAATGAAATTGGCATGATTGGCCCGATGGGTGATAAATAACTCCTCAAAGGAAACCCCTCTTAGTCCTATCGCTCTTAACCACTGATTGTGAAGTTCTGGCCCCTCTGCATCAATATCCTCCCACTCTCCGGGTCTTGATTGTTGATAACGCTGCTGATCGACCAGTTTCAACTTTTCTTCTCTATGAGGTAGCTTGGAAGGTCGGAATCGGCATTCTCTAATGATTGTTTGAGGGTTAACATGATATTCCTGAAGATCAAAAGAGCTGATTACCAAAATCTTTCCCGCAAAAGGTGAGGCCTTATACCAGGATGAAGGCCTCTTACAGAATGGATTTTTCCCCCAGGCCTCCAACGGCACAAAGCCAATTTCTACCTCTCTGGACAACGGGTCGCAGGCAGCACTCTTTGCCTCTGCCGGATTCAATCCCTGCTTCTTCCAACGATTCCCCAAATCATGAAATTCTTTTTCATGAAGCCAGTAGGTATACTTTTTATATTCTTTAATTTCGCCCATTTCCTCTATGAGGGTTCCGTCTGAAATCTATGGGAGTAGGAAACGTTGTTAGTTAATCAACTTATTTGTGTGATCAGATATTTTCGAGGGATAGGTCCTAATTCTCTTTTGTCTCTTCTTCTTTTTGAATTCGTGTGGGGGGCAGACCCATGGCCAAGGCGACTAATTCAACGAGATCTCTCATCCGAATCGAAGAACCCATAGTAATGATTTCTTTCTGAAGCCCCTGATAACAAAAAGGGCAGGTGGAGATAAGGTCGGTGGCTTCCGTTCGCTCTGCATCCTTTACCCTCTCAACCGTCATCTTCTGCTGGACCTGAGGATAACCTGCTTTTAAACCACCTCCCGCGCCACAACATCTCGAATTTTCTCTTATTCTTTCCATCTCAATAAATTCGACTCCTGCTTCTGAAAGAGCCTCAAGGACCTTTCTTGGATCGTCATATTCACCACTTGCCCTTCCCATATGGCATGGATCGTGGTAGGTGACCCTGAGATCCAATTTTTTACTAAACTTGACCTTTCCCTCGTCGATGAGCCTTGACAGTAATGTTGCAAAAGGGATGACCTCGAAGTTTAATTCTCCGACTTTAGGATAGTCTTGCTTGATGGTCTTAAAACATCCTGCGCAAGAAGTGACCAATGTCTTGATCCCCAGTTCATTAAACATCTTAATATTTTCAGATGCAATTCTTTCAAACTCCTTATCTCCCATTCTTAAGAGAACGCTGCCGCAGCATTTTTCCTGGTTTCCCAAAAAACCCCAATTCAGTTCAAGGGCATTCATAATATTGGTTGTATTGATGGCAATTTCCCTGAGATTCGCATCGAAAGATGCCGTGCAACCTACAAAGTAGAGGATCTCTGCACCTTTTTTGATCTCTTTAGGAGGCGCTATCAATGTCTTATCTTTCTTTCCTGCTCTCGCCCAGTGAGCTCGGCTCGAACGCGGTTGCCCCCAGGGGTTGTCATAAGCCTTGGTATTTTTGACTAAAGGGGTTTGGGTTTCCAAGGGCCCAAAACCCAGATCGACGATACATCGCCTAATCTTCTCCCAAAGCTCTACGGTGTCGATTCGCGATGGACAGACAAAGTGGCATTGCCCGCAGGTACTGCATTCATAAAGACTCTTAGCAAAATCTTTAATCGCCTCGGGATCCACAGGATTACAATCAAAGAAAACAGCGTTGGGACTGTACTGGGCCTTAATCATCTCTCGGAAATCAGCTATTTTTTTCCGGGGGGTGATAGCCTCTCGCTCATCCTGAAGATAGACTGGACACCATGTGACGCACTCTCCACAATTCGTGCATGCATCAAGTTCCATCAATCGAAGTTGATCTAAGTCATGGATAGGAATCTTGGGCAAATCCACTGAATTTAGAATCTTCTTCCTGCTTTGAATGCTCCATACAACCAACCCTAAAAAGATCCAGAAACCGCCCAGGAAGAGAAGACGAGGAATCGTATAGCGGATAGGCCGAGTATCCGGAAACGTTGCCACATAGTCTAATACCTGATCGATCTGAGCTTCGGTCAATTTCTCTTTGAAAGCGGGCTGAGAGATCGTCGATTCCGTCCCTTCCACCTTAGAACCCTTGAGGATAAACTCTTTCATGGTTTTTCGGTTCAGGACATCACCAAACTGATCCGTTGTTAATGCCAGTTTAATCGTACCCGTATTCAAAGAAGGAATGATTTCGCTGGCGGGGTTTTTGGCACCAAAATTTCCCTGCCCTCCAATCCCCAATTCACCATGACAACGGAGACAGTGTTCACGGTAGAGTTTCTCACCAGGGGAGATTTCAACCTTTTTTTCGCCCAAGGTCTCCCCGCTAAAAACCGGTGAATAGAAAAACAACATGAACATGACACAGAGGATGATCTGAAGAGATTTGTGCCAGAATGTTTTCATCCCTATTATCCTCCTAACGTAGCCCAAAAGCTCAAAACAAATATAAGAAGGAGAACGGCCGCTCCTATATAAATAAACCAGCGATGGTCACGGAATGTATTGATCTCTTTGGTATCGATAAAGGGAAGAAGGATTAAAATGGCTAAGATGGTAAAAGGGATTAAAACGCCTATGGTCGGAGGGACCAGTTTCATGACTTGGAATAACCAGAGAAAATACCATTCCGGGTTGATGGTGGAAGGGGTGACCAATGGGCTGGCTTCCTCTTCATAGCCAATGGGCAATATCACAGAGAGGGTGACCACGATTCCGATGATGAACAAAAAGATGATCATTTCTGTAAAAAATTGATCTGGATAGAAAGTTGGTTTTCTTTGCTTCCCTTCCTCCATGAATCTCTCCTTAAAAGGGTTTTTTGACCCCCTGACGCCGAATCATGATAAAATGCGCCAGGAGGAAGCCGATGAGAAACAGTGGGAGTACAATCACATGGGAGATGAAGAAACGGGTGATCGTCGGCTGTTTTACTCCATATCCTCCCTGAAGAAAGATCATCAGATATTCCCCAATGATCGGGATTTCACTGGCCATGCCCGTCCCGATTCTGGTCGCCCAATATCCCCTCTGGTCCCAAGTTAATAAATATCCCGTGAATGAAAAGGCGAAACATAACACGAGGAGAAAAATACCACTCACCCAGGTCATCTCCCGAGGTGGCTTGTAGGCCCCCCGGAAAAAGACGATCATCATGTGGACCACCACGGTGACGATGATCAGATAACTGGCATAATGATGGAGCCCTCTGACCAACCAACCCAGATAAACCTGGTCTGTGATGAAGGCAATGCTCTGGAAGGCGCCTTTGACACTGGGTTGATAGTAGTAGGCGAGGAAGATACCAGTGATCAACTCGACAACGATGAGCGCAAACGTCATGCCCCCCCAGCAAAATCTCATCTTCTTTTTATATTCGGTGACCTCCGTATCCAAAATGGGGCTTAACCATTTCCTTAGATTCCATCTCTCTTCAGCCCACTGGGAAACCTTTGATGTCCAACTCGCCATCTCTACACTCCGCTAATCATGGTGATTCTAAACCATGAAGGATATCCCGGAAGTTTATCTTCGGGAAGCTTTACGGAAATCGTCTCCCCTTCCACCTTCGTCTCCATGGGAAGGAGGTTATAGGGTTTAACTGGCCCTTTTAGAACCTTCCCATTTTCGTCAAAGGCCGCATCATGGCAGGGACAGAAAAACTGTTTCTTCTTCTCATCCCATATTACAATGCAGCCTAAATGGGGACAGATGGTAGAAAATGAAAGGAGGCCTTTTCCATTTTTTACTAATATGACGGGCAACCCGAAATAGGTCTTGGCCATGCTATTTTCCTTGAATTCAGAGAGGTTGCCTACAGCTTGCCAACCCCCCACTTTCTTCAAGGCACTACGGGGAGGGGTCAGGAAGACGATGATGGATGAAAAGATAGCCCCCAATCCGAAAAGGCCAAGAAAGGCTGTGATGAATCTCAAAAGTTTTCTGCGAGAAACGGATGGAGTTGGGTTTTCTTTTTCTATCGTGTTCTTTTCATCCATGGAGGTTTCTCCCTTCCCTATCTTCTCGAAACCGTTGCGGTCACGGGGCAGGTAACAATATGAACGAATTTGCTGTACGGGACATAAGCAATGAAAGCAAAAGCGAGTAGAAAATGAAAATTCCACATGTAAAAATGGAAAGTGGTCCAATTAAGAGGCAGATCGCGAAACAACAGGGCCAGAGTAAATCCAACGAAGGAAGTGCTGTGTTTCAGGGAAAAAGGAAGGACAGCTATCCTGAAAGCCTCCAATAAAAAACCTGTGACCACGATCAGGAAGATAAAGAGTAGGGCTACATTATCTCTGATCTCTGTCTTCAGTTGGGGTTGTTTAAATACGTATCGTCTCAGCGCCGAGAGGACCACACCGACCAGAATGCTCAACCCTAAAAAGTCCATCAGAAAATCTAAAATTCTTCCTCCGGGGGAGGGAATCCCAAAAGTCCTGAAATTGGCCGCAATAATATATCCATAAACAAATAACATGAGAATGAACAACACGGAGAAACCCATGGACAGGGTCATATAATTCACCCACCGGAGAAGATTCAATCGAAGGATTCCCCTCTGTAAGAAGGCATCGTTAAACAGAAATTTAAAGACCTTTGTCTTCCTCTTTTTTCCATGAGGATCTTTCCTTCCTTTTCTCCAGATCAATAGCTTGGCAATCATTCCATAAGAAAAAATCAAAACCGCTACCCCCCCAGTGATCCACATGAAGACCCATTTGTATAGATTCTCTGCCTCATAAAAACTCTTTCCGGGATAGGCATGATCCACATGACAGTGGACACACAATTTTTTGGGTTCCTTTTTAAATTCTTTCACATATTCGACGGTCGCATAAACAGGAGGGGCAAATTGGACCAAGATGAAAATGGCTATTACGGGTATCCACATTGTTTTTCGAAACATGAGAAGACTCCTCAGTGAGAGGTTCCAACGTTTAGGCTTGTGCCCTGATTGATTCCATCCTCTTGGTTCTAAAATAAATCGCTAAAAAATCAGAGGTGACCTGCTTCAAATTCAGAAAAAGGTCTTCGGCCAATCCATGGGTGGCCTCTCCTCGATCAATCCCTTTTTTCATCTGCCTCAAGAGATGGGTCATCCCTTTCAACTGGCTGAATATCTCCGTTGGATCTTTCAGATCGAAATCGACTTCTTTTCCTGACTCCAAATATTTTAAACGGTTCCAAATGGCCTCTAAGAAAACCCGAAACTTTTCCGGCTCATAATATTTGTTTCCGATCAACCAACGGACAGAAAAGTCACTCATTCCCGAGGTGATAATACGAGCATTGCTCAGTTCCCTCTTCAAATCTTTCAATAACTCTCTCACCACCTCCCCTTTGATTGGATTCCCAGAAAAATCTTTTTGAGTGGTGTGAGGCCTCCCATTCTGGTTTTTGCGAATCAACTCTGTAAGAAAAAGATTACACGCTGGATAGTGAGGATGCTCGAAGTGGGGCCCAAAGATAAAGAGATGACCCTTTCCCATCGATTTTTTGGCTACGGCAATGTTTCCAATTAAAGTCTTTTCAGCCAATTCTTCTTTGACAAAAAATTTCGTCTTTCTTGTAAAACCCTTATAAGTAGCAATGGGTTCGATATCTTCCGAGGGAAGCATCGATGGGCCCCCATAAAGAGGCGCGATGATCTCTTTTTTCCCGTCCTTCTGATATCCGTTCACCATTTCTAAAAGGACATCCTCTCTTACAACATGAAACACAAAATCACAGCCGTAAGGACTGCAGGCAAACCTTTTGAATGAATATCGTTCGGATTCTGAAAGTCTTCGTGAAATATTCGAGATCTTGACATTGATAAAATTAAATTGATTTAAAAAATCCATGGAGGATCTCAGCGGAAGATAGGCTCCCGCACAGGTCCCGATATAGACCCCCCCCCCTTCTATAAAACGCCTCAATTGATCTGAGCCCTCTGCTCCAAGGCCTTCGGCAATCGCAAAGGTGTCTCCTCCTGACATGAGTAGTACGTTGATGGGTTCTAACCCGCCCGACAGGATATCTTTTTCATCAACAAAATGGACATGATAAAAACCCATTCGGTCAAGGATTTCGACGAACCAGAGCCACGAATGGGAGGCACCTCTGCCCATATAGATGCCAATGGGGGGATCAAACGAGGTTTGGTTCCGGTATGAAATAGAAGAGGGCATCTTTAAAAACTATTTTAAAATATCTGCGATCACCTTGTCCAATGTCTCCGCAGTAAAGGCTAACCCGGTCCCAAGATTCGCCAGTTCAATTAATTTCTCTTCACTCAGTTCAGGAGACATGAGGGCAAAGATGGGATGAATCCCAAAAAGATAGGCCACAGCCTGCCGTCTTTCCCATTCGTCTGTAGATAGATTGAAGCTCGGACACCAGGGGCTAAATTTCCCTTTTCCCAAACTCTCCAAAGCCCCTTTCAATCCAGAAAGGGTCTTCTTGATTTCATCAGGTTTTTTCTTGCCTGCCTTCTGGCTCAACTCCGCCACGGCGACAGCATCCATCCCATATTTCGCACTTTCCCTTAACAATGCACAGGTATCGGAAGCAGATAAACCTAATTTTTTAAATCCCAACAAACCGTAGAGATCGGTGATGAGAAAACCAGGCTCTTCTTTATCTGTTTCCTTCAAACGTTTTGGTTCTTCATCAAGAAAAACAAAAGTATTGGTGGGGAAAGAGGTGTTGAAACAGGAGAGATGTCTATGAACGATCGGCTCCAGCCATTTTCGAATATCTTCTCCAAGCGCCGCCGATAATTCTCCAATTCCTTTTTTCCCGGCAAAAGATCCCTTCTTGATGGTTGAAAGGAGTTCTTTACACTCTCGGACAAATTCCTCGGGATCAGCAATTTCTAATAGACTCATTCCTCTTAAGGCAACCAATTTCAGTTTTTTCTGACCAAAAAGTTTGCCAAATCCCCATCGATCACCGCTGGCCCAATAGTTGATACAGACCTGACCAAAATCGGAACCCGACTCCCCTCCTTTTCCTATGCCAAGTATTTGAATGAGAGGATCTCCCATCAATTCTCGGATAAAATCGGTTGATTCCCAGACATCTTTGCCCCAAATCTCATTCGCCTCCTTAAGGTCTGCGATACCATCATGAATCCAAAGATAAACGGGTTTTGAGGAATTCCCTTTAATCACAACATAATCAAAGCCAGAATATTTCAATTCTATCCCTGCATAGAGAGTGATGGGCGCATGACATACTTTCCCTGTAAGCGGACTCTTGGCCGTGATGATGCTCAGGGCGGAAGCTGGAACAAGCGTCCCGGTCAATAATCCCGTCCCTAAAATAACGGGGTCTTCCTTCTGATATTCCTCATAGAGAGCTGTTGTGATCCCGGCTCCACCTATCTTCTCTTTCACCAGCTCCTTATCCAGCTCCTGGTCGGACACTTTGGAATTCGTCAAATCAACGATGGCTATTTTATTGGTTGATAAATATTCCATCTTTTCTCTCTCCTTTAGGGAACTTCAAGACTCCCTTATTCTTATCTGTGTAATCGGCTCCTAATCGGTGTAATCAGAGATTTCGCATTTCGAGAAATCTCTTTGATTAACCCAATGAAATCGCATCTGCTGGACAGAATTGAAGACACAACGGTCCATCCTCCCGATCACTACACAGGTCACAGGGCTCTCTGAGTAACAGTGGCTTGGCTGAGGCATCTTCTTTCCCTTTGCTTTGATCTGCCTCTCCACCAGAACCGAGTTTTCTAACCTCCAATCCTTCTGGCCTCGCGATAACCAGGTTCTCTTCCTCCTTTAGAACGACGGCTGAATAATCCCTCTTTTCTCTTCCCCGCGTAACCATGATACAGGATGAAAGTAATGCAAATCCGTCATCCCGATGGTAACCACAGGCCATTTCACAAGCCATACATGAAACACATTTTTTTGGATCAACTTTAATTCCCATACTGAATCTCCTCGCTTTTAATTAAATCCTCATTGATTAATTCAACAAAATGAATGTTAGAATGATGAATTTTTTGGGAAGGCTGAAACAAGAATGCATCTCGCTTATTTTTGTATAAAACTTAATGAAGTGGGGTTATCTTATCCAAAACTGATTGGTGATGTCAAGGAAAATATCATAAATATTATAATGATTCCTCCTCAACTGGATTAGTTAATTAAATTAAAGTGTTACATTGATACTGTGAACATTTTATTTGTGTATTGACTCTTTTTGATGTCGGGATGAGCTGGCAATTGAAGGATTTACATTGTATGAAAATTTCTGAATCACGGGGTCTTTTTCTGTGAACCGTTTATAGAGCGAATCTAAGAAAACTTAAAAAACTTAAAAATGGGTTGTCTCCTCGCCCATCTTTTTTTATAATAATAGAGATGAGGAAATCCAGTTTCGAAGAGTTCGAGGCAATTTCCCTTTACTGTCCCAGGTGTAAGGTTGCCGTGCCAGTAAGAAAGAGATTGCTTCTGGTCTTGCCCGAAGGTGATCAATATGAATACCTCTGTGCCTACTGTTCCTCCTCGGTGGGAACAAAACTTGACAAAAATGCCCCTCCAATCGAACTGATTTTGAAGCCCTGAGCCCTTCAAATGACTTATCCATGGCCAACGGGTTACCCCTGCCTAACGGCAGGCAATATTTCAGTCTTTCTATTCGATTAAAGCGGAGAGGGGAACGATCTCGATCCCCTTCTCCTTCATCTTGGGAACCATCTTTTTGAGGGATTTGACTGTGTTGGGATGGGGATGGCCAATCCCAATTGCTTTCCCTCTGGAGAGAGAAATTTGGATGAGTTGTTCCAGCTTCTGTTTGATATCTTCTTCGTCTGACGAATGGTCGATGAAAAGGCTCCTCTCCATGGCCCTTAACCCCACAGAATGAGCGATTTGGAGACCCATTGTTTGAGCCGTTGTACGACTGTCTAAAAAGAAAAGGCCTCTTCTCTTCAATTCAGAAAAAACGATTTTTAATGCCTCAGGGTCTTCCATCAATCGAGACCCCATGTGATTGCTCACCCCTCTGATGTAAGGAACGGCCTCTATATTTGTTGAAAGTTGGCTAAGTAATTGGGCTTCATCCATCTCTTGAAGCAGAACTCCCTCACCCGGTTTGACCTGTGGATAGCCATGGGGTTCCATAGGAAGATGAAGGATGACCTCCTTTCCCTTCCGATGAGCATCTTCAGCAAGGGTTTTAGAATAAGGGGTGAAAGGAAGGATAGAAAAGGTGATAGGGAAATCCCAGCGAAGGAGTTCTTGAGAAATTTTACTTTCTCCCCCGAGGTCATCCATCACAATAGCAATCTTGGGGCGAAGAGCTGATTTCAGGGTCGGTGCGATGGAGGAGGTAAAAGTAAGCTGATGGGTCACTCGATCCAAAACCTTGACTTTTAATTGGAGGGCACCCTCTATTTGTGAGGAGTGAATGGTAATGGGTTTGCCAAGGGTGGACAGGGTTCGTTTAATATTCCCTTCAATTTGAGAGAAAGGAAGGGAGGGAGGCACTTGTACCTTTATCGAGGATTGTTCCCAAGTCAGGCCTCTCTCTTTTTTTAAAGAGGACTGATAAAGAAGGATACTCTTTTTTGGAATTCCTAATTCGTAAAGTTGGCTTTGGATGATTTGATGGACCTGGTAAACTTTTTGAGAAAAAGCCTCCTGAGAGAGAGGTTTTTCTCGTGTTAGATAGGTATAGCCACCAAAGGTCAGAAGGACACCGAGGAGGAAGGGAAGGAGGTATCTGATCCAACCCCTTGATCCTCCTCGCCTGTGTGGTTTTTTAGGCATTCAACCCTTTTGGGTTAAGAGCACGGCTATCAAGCCCGTTTTAAATAGATAGTCAAACGGTTATGGGCGACGATGCTCGTACCTGCCCGCCATTGCCAGCTTGCCTGCATTATCAGTGGTTGACAGTCGAGCTAGCTTGCCAGCCGATCTCAGCCTTGTGGCCATTGGCGTTGGCAGGCGGGTCGAAGCCCGAAACTTGATGCTGGATGCTCGGGTTTCAAGTTTCGAAACACGAACATTGATACGAGCTTCAACAACGATAAACGTTAAACTAACCCTGTTTCCCTTTGATAATATTTTTAAAAATATCCCAACTCTTGAGGAGCTCCAGAGCCCGTTCTAATTGATGATCAATAGGTTTCTTTTCCTTGATCTCCTCCTTCTTTACCTCCTCCTTCTTTACCTCTTCCTTCTTTGGTTTTTCTTTCTCCTTGGGAACCCCCTTCTCCATATCCTCCAGATGTCTCTCCAAATCCTTCTCGGCAGGAAATTTGGGGGGGACCACTTCCTTTCCCTCTTCAGGCTTTAAAGGTTTGACAATGATATCAGGGACAATTCCCTTGGCCTGGATGGAACGACCACTGGGGGTATAATATCTTGCAGTGGTCAGCCTCAATCCTGATCCATCCTTTAAGGGAATAATCGTTTGAACCGATCCTTTTCCAAAGGTCTGAGTCCCAACGATCATGCCACGACTCTGATCCTGAATGGCACCTGCCACGATCTCTGAACCGCTTGCGCTTCCGCCATTGACCAAGACAACGACCGGATAACGTCCTAAATTTCCATTGGGGTGAGCATAAAATTTCATTTTCTGCTCTTCTTTTCTTCCTTCCATAGAGCAAATCAGACCCGAATCGATGAAGCGGTCTGATATTTTAATGGCTTGATCCAATAGGCCTCCGGGGTTATTCCGAAGATCGAGGATCAACCCCTTAATGGCTCCCTTGCTTTCGCCCTCCAATGCCTTCATCGCTTTCTCAAAGTCAGCATCTGTTTTTTCTTGAAATTGGGAGATGCGAATATACCCGTAATGTTTTTCAAACAATTCATGGCGGACGCTTCGAATAGGAATGACATCCCGGATCAGCGTGTAATCTCTGGGTTTGGTAAAACCCTCCCGCATAATGGTAATGGTGACCTTGGTTCCTCTCGGACCCCGCAATCGTTTCACGCTATCTATAAGAGTAAAATTCTTCGTGGACTCTCCCTCGATCTTAATAATTTGATCTCCGGCCATGATTCCAGATTTGTAGGCCGGCGTATCTTCGATGGGGGAGACTACGGTAAGAATTCCATCCTTAATCGTGATCTCGATGCCCAATCCTTCAAACCGACCTTTTGTTTCCTCCTGCATCTCCCTATACATATTGGGTGGCATGAAGGTGGTATGAGGATCTAAGGTTTCCAACATCCCCTTGATCGCCCCGTAGATCAGGTCTTTGGATTTTGTTTCCTCGACATAATCCCTTTGGATGAGACCGATGACATCCGTCAGCACTTTCAGGTCTTCATACATGCTATTGGAACGGGCTGAAACTTTTTGTGATTGGCCCGACCCGATGAGGACTCCGACAAGGAAGACCGTAAAGATCACCAAAACCATTTTTAAATTTCCTATTTTTTTCCATTGAAACATATCTTCCTCCTTTATGAGGTCTCTGGAAAACTCTTAGACCCTTCGTCAAAGCCCTCTGATTACTCAGATCTCAAAAAATGATCACACGGATTTTTCTTTATTTCAATTCCTTTCTTATCTATGTAATCGCTTGATAATCGGTGTAATCAGAGATTTCTGCCTTTATCAGAAATCTCTTTAGTGTCCCTTCTTTCCTTTTTTACTCTCCTCCGGAAGGGAAACAACGCGATCTAAATGAGAGAGCCATTCCATCGGATCCTGGGATTTCCCGTGACGACGAATTTCAAAATAGAGACAAGGACCTTTCAACGACCCTGCACTTCCCACCAGGGCAATCGGTTCTCCCTGTGATACCGATTCTCCTGGCTTTTTCAATAATTCGGAACAGTAACCGGAAACGGTAAAGGTATGATCCCCATGATCGATGATCACAATATTCCCAAACCCCTTAAACCAATCGGCATAAAGGATCTTCCCGGGGAGGACCGCTCGAACCTCAGCTCCCATCGGAGCTTTAATTTCAACTCCATTTTGTCCCTTCTCTTTAAATAAACTGAGTATTTTCCCTTGGACAGGAGGGTCTAACTTTCCCTTGAGAGTCTCGTATCTCGGTTTTCCGTGAGCCAGAAGGCTCTTTTCCCGCTCCAGTTTATCCACAAACGTTTGAAGATTTTTGGCCCTCTCCTCTAATTCCCCAATCAGTTTCTGGTAGACCACCTTTTGATTCTGAATGGACTTGAGCAGTTTCTGCTTTTCCTCCTTGACCTGTTTGATTTCCTTTTTCTTCTTTTCAATCTCAGAAATATTTCGTTGCCATTGGAATTGGTCCTGAATCAACTCCTCCTGATATCGCTCTTTCAAAACCATTTGATAACGATAAGTCTCGACCAGGCCAGCATCGTAATCAATAATCACCCTTAAATATTTATCAAGCTTCAATAAATCGGGATACGTTTGTGAACTGAAGAGGAGTCCTTCCGCAGGAATCCTTCCCATCTTATAAAGGGCGATCAGCCTTGAAAAGAGTTCCTCTTGGGTGCGCTTTATTCCCTGGCTGAGCGTGACGATATGGTGTTTTGTCTGATGAAGCCTCTCGCGTGTCTGGCCCAACTGCATCTCCATCCGTGTTAATTCTCTCTCCCTCTGATAAAGTTCGACGTCGAGGAGATGGAGGGTTCCCAGGATGGTGGATTCTTTCCCACGGACTTCCTTTTCCTTTTCCTTGGTTAAGTTAATTTGTTTTTTAATATCTTTGAGATCCTTCTTTTTTTGCGTAATGTCCTTATCAATCTGATCCGTTCGGGCGGCCCAAAGGTCAGGTATCCCGAAGGTGAACAACCACCCTATTAGGAAGCATCCGACCCATCTCCATCGTCTACGCAAAGATCTTTTCATTTATACTGCAGAACCCTCATCGATGCAACGATACTACCAAAAAAACCAAGAATCATCCCTCCTAATAATATCCAAACGGTGGTTTTGGCGGGCAAAAAAAGAACTGGAATTTTTGCCAACCAAGCCTGGATCGATGGAGGGAGGTTGAAAAAGAGTCCCTGATGTAATAAGAAGAGAAAAAGAATCGCCAGCCCTCCACCGAGGAGACCTTGAATCAATCCCTCCACATAGAAGGGAACCCGAATAAAAGCAGGGCTCGCACCCATCCACTGCATAACTTCGATCTCCTCCCGTCGGGAGGAGATGGTTAACTGAAGGGTATGGGAGGTGATGAACACGATGGCGATGAGAAGGAGGCCCCCCAGGATCCATTGAGTCAGGCGTAAGATATGGATGAGAACCGAGAAGGTCTCCACCCACTCCTGGCCATATTGAATTTCTTCGAATTGTGGTATCTTTTTTAATTGGGCGACGACTTCTTTAATCTTTGTGGAATTTCGGTATTCCTTTTTCAATTGAATTTCCAAAGAAGCCGGCAGGACCGCTGGTTGAATCCCTTCGAGGAGGTTCTTCTGTCGGCCCAACTTCATTTCCATGAAATCCATCGCATCATAGGGAGAAACATATCTGAGGGTCTCCACTCCTTCGAGGAGGCGAGTCTTACTCAAAAGGGCCTCTACCTCACTGGAAGGAGTTCCCCGCTTCAGGTAGGCAATCACCTCAATTTTGTCTTCCCAAAGGTTGAAGAAGTTCGTCAGATTGTAGGCAAGCAGGGTGAAGGTCGAGAAGATGAGCATCGAGATGGCAATGATGCCGATGGTGATGAGATTCGAGAACAAATTTCCCATCATATTACGAAAAGTCCGTCTCATCATATCCTGGAGAAAAAATATCATTTCCCTACCTTTGCTCCTAACCCTGATGGATCTTATTCGTGTCCGCCTTTCTCCCATCCAAGATCTGCCCATTTAAGATCTGGATAACACGATAGGAATAACGTTTGATCAGTCCTGTGAATTGAGTGGCGAATACGATGGTGCTTCCCTTCTGGTGGAGATCGGTAAGGATATCCATCACTCGGAGGGTCATCTTGGCATCCAAATTCCCCGTGGGTTCATCTGCTAAAAGTAACGACGGAGAATTGACCAGAGCCCGAGCGATGGCTACCCGTTGTTGCTCTCCCGCTGAGAGAGAGAAAATGGAATCGCTTTCCCTTTCTTCGAGACCTAAGTGTCTTAAAATCTCCAAGGCTTTCCACTTGGCCTCTTCCCGGGGGTGACCGGTGACTTCTAAAGCAAACGTGATATTCTCGGTGACCGTGCGGTCCTTTAACAATTTAAAATCCTGAGAAACAATGCCCATCGCCTGTCTCAACTGATAGATTTTTTTAAAACCAGGTTGGGTAATGTGCATGCCATGAACGATGACTTCTCCACTCGTCGGCTTTTCAGAGCAATATAGGATGCGGAGAAGGGTGCTTTTCCCGGATCCACTGGGACCAGCGATGAAGGTGAATTCCCCTGGAAAAATCTCCAAAGTGACATCCGAGAGAGCGGATATTTGGCTGGGATAAGTTTTAAAAACATGTTGCATTTGAATGATGGCTTCAATCATAATTAAAACAAAACTAACACGAGTCTCAACTTTTTTCAAGAAAATTAGGGAGTTAATAGGTCACCATTTTGAAAAAAAAGATGAAACGAGGTGCCAGATGAATGAGAAGGAACTTTTTAAGGTGGAGCAGGATGGTCATATTGCTTGGTTAACACTGAATCGGCCTGATACCCGAAATATCATGGGCCTTGCCTTTTTTGATGAGCTATCAAAGCATTTTGAAAGGTTTGATAAAGATTCGAGTATTCGCGGGGTGGTCATCAAGGCGGAGGGAAAGAGTTTTACGGCGGGTCTTGATCTCGTGGAGTTTGGATCGTTGATGGGAGGAGAGATCGGTGCAGACACCAGGGAACAATTGCGGGCAACGATCCTTAAGTGTCAGGAGGGAATGAATGCCATAGAGAAATGCCGTAAGCCAGTCATCGCAGCCGTCCACAGCCATTGCATCGGTGGCGGGGTTGATTTGCTCTGCGCCTGTGATATCCGAATAGCAACAAAGGATGCCGTCTTAAGCATCCGTGAAACTCGAATGGGTCTGATTGCCGATCTCGGGACTCTTCAGCGCCTCCCACACATCATCGGGCACGGTTGGTTTAGGGAACTGGCCCTCACGGGTCGGGATTTTAATGCGCAGGAAGCACTTCAGATGGGGTTTATTACACAAATCAGTGAGGATCGGCAAGGACTTTATGAAGTGGCAAAAGAGATCGCCTCCCAGATAGCCGCCTGTCCGCCTCTCGCGGTTCAAGGAGTCAAGGAAGTGATCCTTTACAGCAGGGATCATGGGGTCAAGAGCGGTCTTCATTATGTAGCACAGAAAAACGCTGCGTCCCTTCCGTGTGAGGACGTCATGGAGGCCATACGCGCTTTTATAGAGAAGAGGACCCCAGTTTTCAAAGGCAAGTGAACTACCCCGCAGCAAGCTGCGGGGCATCAAATTCTCTAAAAAACTTTCCTCCCCCTTGATGGGGGAGGATTAAGGTGGGGGTGATGATAAGATCATTTCCCCCTCACCCTAACCCTCTCCCCCCAGGGGAGAGGGAGGCCATTCATCCCCCCAGCAGAGCTGAGGGGTATTCTGGCATATTTTTATAAAAAAAAGAATTCATTTCAATACGTCGATCGAAAAAACGGCCCTATTTTTACCCATCCAATCACTCCCATTGCCACTAAATCTCTTGAATAGTCATCCAATCAAATCTGTAATCCTCTGCATCACTTGTTTGAAAGATTATGTTTGAAAAAATCGTAGAAGGAATTTAGGGGGTTACCTGAAAAATTTTCAATTTTGTGCAAAAATGTCACACCTCTTAAGCTTTTATTGCTTTTAAAAAGTAACTTGATTACAGCAACTTATGACGACTGTATCACTTGGTATAAAAAATGCTTTAAGAGAGATAGAAAAATAAATTCAGGTGACAGAGGTTTCCCTTATATGGTGGCTTACGAATTATATTCATTTGATGACAAAAATGGGATCGAGTTTATAGGAATTTTGCCGGAGAGAAGAAAAAATCCAAAAAGAATAACAAAGGATTCAATCTTGAACTGGGGGAGAATGATTTTAGGAAATAATGGTGATCATAAAAAAATCTTCTTCAAGCGTATCGCCATAGAGGATATGTTAAGCAACCCCCTACGGGATCATATGTCTTTGGGCAGTTATTAAAAATAAAATCCATGTTAAATGGTACAAAACCAAAGGCGGGGTTTGAAAATGCTCTGCCTTTTTTGTTTATCAAATGACAAACCGCCTAAGACTTTTGTCTCCATCTCTAAGGGCCTCGGTGCTGTCCCCTTGGATCGTGATTTCTTTAGCGATCTTATTTTTTCTCCTGAATCGAGAGCAGCTCAACCTCGAAAATGAGAGTCGCATTGGGACCGATAACGTTCCCTGCTCCCTTTTCGCCGTAGGCAAGATTTGAAGGAACAAAGAGCTGCCACTTGGCTCCCACCTCCATGAGCTGTAGGGCCTCAGTCCAACCAGGAATGACTCCGGAAACAGGAAAACTGACAGGCTGCCCACGCTTATAGGAGCTATCAAACTCAGTCCCATTAATCAGAGTACCCCGATAATGGGTGGTTACGGTATCGGTGGAGGTCGGTTTCTTACCGGTTCCCGCCTTCATCACCTTGTACTGCAAACCGCTGGGCAAGGTCTTGACTCCTTCCTTTTTCTTATTCTCAGAAAGGAAAGCCTCTCCTTCCGCTTTGTTTTTCTTTCCAACCTCTGCTTGTTTTGCCATCATCTCCTTCTGGAAAGCAACCATGGTTTCTTGAATTTCCTGATCGGTCAATAAGGGTTTTGTGCCAGAAAGGGCGTCTTTTAATCCCTTTGCAAGAATAGCCGTGTCAATGTCGATGGACTGTTTTTTTAAGTTCGTCCCAATATCCAGGCCAACGATATAACTTACTTTGTCTTTCTGACTTTTCAGCACCAGATTTTCTTGCGCATCCACCTGACTCACCAGAAACAGAATCCCTAAGAAGACGGTCAGTTTTACCTTCATTTAAATTCCTTTCTTTCCATTTATTTTGATACAGAGGGACCAGAAGGCATCATAACCTAACCTAACCCTCATGCGCTAATGCTTGTTACTTTCCTAAAAAAGTTGGCTTTCTCTTTTCGAGAAAAGACCGAGCCGCCTCCTGATGATCCTGAGTCTCTGATAAGAGGGCGAGCTGAGAGGAAATATAATCGAGATGCGCCCGCAAGGTACTTGTCTGAGCTTGGTAAACCGCTCTCTTCATCATACGGATGGCAAGCGGAGGTTTGTTCGCAATCTTTTCTGCTAAACTCATCGCTTCCTCCATCAAACGGTCATGAGGAACAACGCGATTGACAAGCCCTATTTCAAGCGCCTCTTGAGGAGTGAGAACATCCCCTGTCAATAACAATTCTAAAGCTTTTCCAATTCCAATTAATCTCGGGAGAAAATAGGCTCCTCCGTCACCCGGGGCAAGCCCCATCAGAATATAAGACTCAGAGAGTTTGGCACGATCTGAACAAACCCTGAGGTCACACATTATGGCCATATCCAACCCCGCACCCATGGCTGAACCGTTGACCGCTGCAATGATGGGTTTATCCAGATCTTCAAGAGCGAAGATAATCCGGTGTGCCCCTTCCCAAAGAAATTTCTTCATGTCCCAGGACCGAAGTTTCCCTTCAGCCATTTCTCGAACATCCCCTCCGGAGCAAAATGTATCCCCTTTCCCTGTCACAATCATCACTCGGACATTCGGATCTGCCTTGGCCTCCTCAATAAACTGACGCCAGAGGGTAAGCATTTCAGGACTCAATGCATTTTTTACTTCTGGTCGATTCATGGTCAGGATGGCTATATACCCTTCAACTCGATAGAGTATATGTGGTTCGTTCATTTCTTTATTCCTTCCCTTCTTAGTTGTGTTCGCTATGAGCGATTTGGCAAACCTTTATGCCCAGTGCGTGGATTAAATCTTTCGGGGCAATAAAAATTTGGGAGCCACGTACGCCGGCACTGATCGAGATAAATGGAAATCTTATAGCACTTTCATCTAAAAAAGTTGGATAATGTCTTTTTGTCCCAATTGGCGAGACCCCACCCCGGATATATCCTGTCAGTTGCTGAATTTCTTTGACATGAACCATCTCGACTTTTTTATTTTCACTGACGGCTGCCATCGCCTTTAAATCGAGTTCGGCATTTCCTGGAATACAGGCCATCAATACACCGGTCTTGTCACCGCGAGCCACCAGCGTTTTAAATACCTGCTCCGGAGGCAGCCCCACCTTCTTCGCTACACTTTCAGCACGGAGGTCTGATTCATCGATCTCATATTCACAAAGCTTGTAATCAATCTTTAAACTATCCAGAAATCTTGCCGCATTCGTTTTTTTCATTTAAAGAAATCCAAGTATTTTGTTTCCAATCTAATTTTTCACTAAGAACTCTTTACCTGAGGACAATAACAATTTCTACCCCCCCTTACCCCCCTTTTAGCAAAGGGGGGAGCAGGGGATTTTTAAGCAGAGTAACTCACTTCACCTTCAAATCCTTTAAAATATCTCCTAATGTTCCCAGCTTCTCACCCTTCTCCTCCTTCTCCATATATTTTTTATAGTCCTCCTTATCCTCTCTTTCTTCTATTACTTTCTGAGAGAGCCTTATTCTCCCCTGTTCGTCTATGGCAATGATCTCCACCTGAATCTCTTGACCTCTGGGAAACTTCTTTTTAATATCTTTCTTCCCAGATTCTCTCAGTTCCTCCACGGGAAGCAAGCCTCTCACCTTGGGTCCAAGCTGTGGAAGCCGAACAAAAAGGCCATAAGGTTTACTGTCTTCAACAATCCCTCCCAGGACCTGCCCCTTTTCAAGACGCACCTTATCTGATCCCTCCCCCTCCTTTTCCATCTTTTTCTTAAGCATCACCTCTTTGATGGATAAAGAGATACGTCGGGCTTCACGGTCTATTCCCATGACCAGCACCTCCACCTCATCTCCCTCTTTAAGAAACTTACTTGGATGAGGAACGCGTTCGTAGCTGATCTCAGAAACATGCACAAGGCCATCCACGCCAGGCGCCACCTCAACAAAGGCGCCAAAGTCAGTGAGCTTGGACACTTTCCCGGAAATGATCTCCCCTTCCTCAAAGCCAAGGCCTTTATCCCATGAGTCAGGCTCCAACGTTTTAATGGAGAGAGAAATTTTAGGACGGCTCTCCTTATTCCCTTCGATCTTCATCACTTTTACCTTCACCTGCTCACCAGGCTTAAGAATCTCTGACGGATGGCCTATTCTTCCATGAGATATCTCAGAGATATGGACCATCCCCTCGATTCCCCCAATATCAACAAATGCGCCGAAGTCGGTCAGTTTTGTCACCTTTCCTTCGCATTCAAGGTCAGGCTTGAGTCGGACTAAGGTCTCTTTTGACTTCTTCTCCTGCTCTTCCTCTAAAATCACTCGTCTGGAGACGATAACATTTTTCCCCTTTTCTTTGATCTCCATGATGCGAAACGGACACTTTGTTCCAACATGTTCATCAGGTTTTTCACAGTACTGAATATCAAACTGACCTAAAGGACAAAAGGCGCGAATGCCAGAAAGATCGATTTCAAAACCCCCTTTAACGACTCCTTTAACTCTACCCTCCACAGGAATGAGGTTTTCTTTCGCCTCCCGGAGGATGTCGAGAGAATCAGGGCCTTGAACCTTCAACCCCTTAGTGAGAAGAATTCCATCACGGACCGATGCCACCCTCATCTCAACCCAATCTCCCTCTTTGATGGCAAGGGTACCGCTCTTATCCAGGAACTCCTGAATGTCCGCAATTCCCTCACTCTTACCCCCTAAATCAACAAAGATCGTATCCTTGCTGACTTTCAAGACTTTCCCTGAAACCTTATCTCCTGGGAAGAACTTGCGACCCGGGGTCTCAAAACTGGCCTTCAACAGTTCCTCAAAACTCTCTTTTTCTTCCGTCTCATTTTCCGTCATGTCATTTCACCTTTGATATATTTATGCAACAGTATAACTTTTTCTATTTATTCGGGAAAGGGGTTACTGAATTTCATATAATAACACACCGTCCCCCAATACCCTTGACTCTTATGGAAAACTATGACAAATAACCTGTTGACCGCGGGGAAAGAGAAGATAGAACAAAGGACAGGCCATGATTTGGTAAACTCAAAAGGAGAGCCCATGACAATCACTCTTAAAGACAGATTATCTCATTTCACTTATAGGGAAGCCTGTAAATTGCTTGGACCGGAAGGCGAGCGTTTTATCAGGCAAGGGGGTAAATATGACTTTGACATCGGTGAACAAGTGACCTGGGGAGAGGACTTTTTCAGGCTCAACTTGGGAGAAGCCACTGTCACCCTTTCTCTGAAACCCGAAAACCCGAAATCCCTGGATTTCGCCTGCAGTCAATGTTCCGAATCATGCGAACACGCGGGAGCAGCCTTCTCCCTGATTCTTGAAGAGAAATTGTCCTTAGGACTTTCTGCCCCTCCTCCTGAAAAACAGCCTGTCGAAAGTCTGAGTGATGAGGAGGTTATCAAGCTGGCCATCGAAGAAAGATCGGAGCGGGCGAAAAACGAGAAGATGCAACTAAAATCCATGAACCGCCATGAACTATGGACCGATTATACCATTACGAGCCATTTTTCAGGAAAAAGCTACCGCGTTGCGCTGAGAGGTTGGAAAGAAGGGGAGTCTTATTGTTCCTGTCCGGACTTTAGAAAAAACACCCTGGGAACATGCAAACATATCCTCTATACGATAGATGAGGTCAAGAAACGATTCAATCAAAAAGTAGTGAACTACCCCGCAGCAAGCTGCGGGGCATCAAATTCTCTAAAAAACTTTCCTCCCCCTTGATGGGGGAGGATTAAGGTGGGGGTGATGATAAGATCATTTCCCCCTCACCCTAACCCTCTCCCCCCAGGGGAGAGGGAGGCCATTCATCCCCCCAGCAGAGCTGAGGGGTATTCTGGCATATTTTTATAAATACGCCCTACAAGATTAAGAACCTGACTGTCCATCTTCAATATGGCGAAGAAATTGAATTGCGAATCCTTGCTCCCGACAATTTAGACCATCAAGCCATGGCACGGATTCGCCCTTTTTTAAACCGAGCCATTGAAAGAGTGGGCGATCTTTTTGAGTCCATTAAGAAGATAGAAAATATGGGATATACCGTTACGGTCTATCCTGACGCCGAGGAATATATCAACCGGAAATTTTACCTTGAACGGATAAGAAACCGAGTCAACGAGATACGAAAAGATCCAAAGAATCATCCCCTCCGAAAGATGCTTCTCAAGGCAGAGCTTCTTCCCTACCAGCTTGACGGAATTGCCTTTGCCGTCGGAGTTGGGAGAGCAGTTCTCGCAGATGACATGGGGCTCGGTAAGACGATTCAGGGAATAGGAGCAGCCGAGTTGCTTGCTCGGGAGGCAGGGATTTCAAAAGTCCTTGTGATCTGTCCGGCCTCTGTAAAATCCCAATGGCGTCTTGAAATAATGCGCTTCTCAGACCGAAGCCACCAACTTGTCTTGGGATCGGCCAAGGAAAGGGCGGCCCAATATGATAATCCATGTTTCTTTACAATCTGCAATTACGAACAGGTCCTCCGGGATCTTCTCCCTATCGAAAGAGTGAAATGGGACCTCATCATCCTGGATGAGGGGCAGAGGATCAAGAACTGGGAGGCAAAGACGAGCCAGGTGATCAAGGCTCTAAAATCCACCTTTGCTTTGGTTCTTTCCGGGACTCCTCTTGAAAATCGCCTGGATGAACTGTATTCGGTCGTTGAGTTTATCGATGATCGACGTCTCGGGCCTGCCTTTCGGTTTTACAACCAGTACAGGGTGGTAGATGAAAAAGGGAGGGTGCTTGGATATAAAAACCTGGATGAGCTGAGAGAAAGGCTGAGGCCAGTCCTTCTTCGTCGGACCAGGAAAATGGTCATGTCGGAACTGCCTCCGAGAACCACGGAGATAAGAAGAATTCCCCCCACTGATGAACAGCTCCTTCTTCACAACAGCCAGATGAAAATCATTCAAACCATTATCTGTAAAAAATTCATCTCTGAAATGGACCTCTTACGCCTGCAGAAAGCTTTGCTGATCTGCAGAATGGCTGCAAACAGCACGTTTCTGGTGGATAAGTTGCCGCCTGGTTACTCAAGCAAACTCGTGGAATTCGAAAATCTGATTGATCAATTGATCGATGAAGAGGACCGGAAAATCGTCCTTTTCTCTGAATGGACCACCATGCTCAGCCTGATTGAGCCCCTCCTTGGAAAGCGAAAGGTCGAATATGTGAGACTGGATGGCTCCATCCCCCAGAAGAAAAGGCAAGGGTTGATCCACCAGTTTCAAAAAGAGCAGGATTGTAAGTTTTTTATCACGACCAATGCCGGGGCCATAGGTCTTAATCTTCAGGCAGCCAATACGGTAATCAATGTGGATCTTCCGTGGAATCCAGCGGTCCTGGAGCAGAGAATCTCCCGTGTCCACCGTATGGGGCAGAAGAGGCCTGTCCAGGCCTATCTCCTTGTCACGGAAGAGACCCTGGAAGAAAAACTCTTAGGCACCCTCTCTGCCAAGCATGAGCTGGCCCTGGCTGCACTCGACCCGGAGTCCAAGGTGAAAACCCTTGATCTTGCCAGCGGCATGGCCGAGCTGAAAAGGCGACTGGAGATACTCCTGGGGACAAGACCGGATGCCGCTCTTGACGAAAGCCAAAAAGCAGAGGTGGAGAAGGAAGCAGAGCGGCGGTCCCGAAGAGAAAGAATGGCGAATGCCGGCGGTCAACTCTTGGGCGCGGCCTTTGCTTTTATCGGTGAAATGTTTTCCCAGAAAGGGGAGTCCGAACAGAACTTACGATTGACCGAAACCCTCAGGACTGGTCTCTCTGAATGTCTGGAAAAAGATGAAAAGGGACATCTGAGGATGACCATAACTCTCCCGGATGAATCCATCCTTGACAACATGGCAAAATCACTGACCCAGATTCTTGGCTCCTCCGGTTGGAAACCATAGAAAATAGGAGGACGAAAGTGACCAAGAAAAATAAGATACCTGACAAGTATCAAATATGGATTGATGTTCGAAAAAGGTACCATCTCTCACATGTTCACATTCAAATGGCAAGGGAACTGGGAATGAATCCTAAGAAGTTCGGGAAAATCGCGAACGAGAAACAAGAACCATGGAAAGCGCCGCTATTCGCTTTTATTGAACATATCTATCGCAAGCGTTTTGGCAGGAATAGACCTACTGACATGAGATCCATTAAGGAAGTCCTCGGGCCAAAGATGAAAAAGAAAGAAGAGCGAAGGAAAGGAGAACAGCAGAAACGCTGCGAAGTTGATAGTCCTCGTTCACGCCCTAGTGAGGCCATGCCGTTTGAATGAAAAAACGAATGTACTTATTCACCTCAAATGGCCGCCGTCATGGGACGTACTTCACGTTCCACCTGCTCGGACATGGCATCTTCTGCAACATCCATATCATACCGACTTTGCAAGTTTATCCAATAACGCGGGCTTTGACCGAAATAGCGCCCCAAGCGCAAGGCAAGCTCCGCCGTTACCGGACGTTTGCCATTTACAACGTGATTGATCCGCATGGCAGGGATGCCTAACTCCCGGGCAAGTCGATATTGTGATAATTTCAATTCGTCAAGTAACTCTTTTAGATACACTCCGGGGTGTACTGGAGAAATACGCTTCTTGTTCATGTAAACCTCCTCAGTGATAATCGACGATTTCTACTCCTTCGGCATTGCCATCGCACCATTCAAAACAAATTCGCCATTGATCATTAATACGAATGCTCCATTGACCTTTCCGTTCTCCCTTCAAAGCCTCAAGTCGGTTTGATGACGGTAGACCTAAATCTTCAAGCTGAGTTGCCGCATCAATCGCATTAAGTTTCATAAAAGCACGCTGCTGAATGTCATGCGTAAACTTTCTTGAAAATTGACGGTGGAATATTTTTCTGGTTTCGCGGCAACGAAACGACTTGATCACCATAGGGTAATAAACAATTTGTTTACTATTGTCAAGAGGAAAAAAAAGAACCCTTGAGAAAACCACTGTCTATATTCATCGAACATATTTATCTCAAACGTTTTAGCGGAGATAGGCCTGCTGATCTGAAATCCATTGAGGAAGTCTTCAGAGTAAAGGAGAAAAAAGAAGAACAACGAAAGAAAAAGGACCTGTAAAAAGAGGTCGATTCGTCAAATCGAAAAACAAAATCATTTACCCCGTTAGAAAGCCTCTGCATTTATACTGGGGATGTTAGAAATATAAAACATCCCTGCCTGCCGACAGGGAGGGCGGGGACAAAGCTCTATCCTTTCTAACGGGGTTTACATTAAAAAGGCCTGACCTGACAGACGGAGTCAGGAGTAGCCGGATATGAAGCTTGCACACTACTAATTGATTTTGGCATTGACTCAAAACGGAGGATTGACGATAGGAAGGTGCAATGAAAACTACTTGTAATCTATGGAGATTTCTTTATGCCTCCATACCCTTCTGGTCAAGAGCATCAATCACGCTTTTAAGCAACAGAAAGAGGAAACCCTTCTGTTCATCCGTCAATACCACAGCCTCTTCCCAGTCATCCTCCTCCATCAAAGCATCCGCTACATACTTCACCACATAAGGCTGTCTGTAAGTCTGGATACTGGCAACCCTATCAAGAAATTTCTCATGAGCGCCCTCCAATCTTTCCATCAGGCTTTCATTATGTTTGTAGCACTCGATAATCTCCTCTGGAGAAATCATTTTTATCTTTCCGTGGGCATGTTGGAACATCCGGTAGACCACAAGAAACATATAGATCACAAGCTCTCTTACTTCCTGGCCCATTTCTTTTGCCGATTCCATCAAGAAGGCTAAGAGCTCTGGCTGGCTTTGGCCAACCTTTATCATCTCTTTCGTTGCTCTATCAGGGTTAAATCCAGCAACTTCCTGCCAGGTTTTCTCCACGATTGCTTCAGGGATTGGTTCCATTACCCTCTATCCCATGTCTTTTGGGGAGTAAGTTTCCTATCGAATTTCCTTAAACCGTTTGGCAACAAATAACCCCACCTTATCCTTTGAAATTATGAACCCTTCTTGCTTTAACTGGCAAACTATCCTATGGGCAATTCTTCTACTTACATTGAAGTCTTGTGCTATCCCGTCATAGGATAACCTTTTCCCTTTCTTCAATTTTCCAGAAAGGATCTTTTGCTTCAGGCGGAAATATGTCTTTTCTGATTCTTCAAACCTGTTCCGCTTTTTGGGGAAGATTTCCTCAATAACTTCATCAGGTATTCTGGATATTTTATTTCCCATCTCAATTCCAGTTAGGGTTACCCTTTTTGGGACCTGCCTCTTTATGTTTCCCAGCTGTAATCTCCCAAAGGGCTTCCCATTCTTGTATCAAATGATGAGGAAAGGGGTCTTCCTCTTTTTTACGGTTTAACCTATTCCTGTATGGTCTTCCTTCAACCAGAAAGACATATCCAAAAAGGATAATTAAGTAGATGGCCCAGACTGAACAGAAAATGATAGCTATATGGGTAAGGTCTTTTACTCCCACGGTAAGAGGTAAAAGGATTCCAACCAAAACTGAAATTATAAGAGTAAGAACAAGATACTTTTTCATTTACCCTTTTCTCCTCATCTGCCTATCAAGTGCCTTAATGTCCTTTTCTTTGATCTTTTCTTTCGTTTCTTAATCTCCTTGATTGCTTCCATGTCAAAATCTAATTTCGGGGTTTCAACCTTCTTACGAACTCTCCTTTTTTTCCTTCCGACCTTCATCTTTTACTGTATCAACTCCTTTCTTTGATTGTTTAGAGTCAATCGGTTTCAGTTCCCTCCTTTTTCGGGTTGTATAAAAATGAAGAAGGAGTCCGACACCAATAAGGAAAAATATTACTCCATAAACCGCTTCGTTATCTATAAATAAAAACAATTCAGCACCTATTATAGCGAAGAATATTCCTAACACAAGTTCAATGGTTCTTGAAATCCTTTTTGTTACTTCCTTTATATTCCGTTTTGACCCTGACGATTTTTGTTTAATCGGTTCCACTTCCTTTTCTTTTAGTTCTACTGTTATGCTCTCCCTGCCTTGCTCCAATCAAAACCATCTTCTGACTCCCCATCAAAAATATCAGCCGTTGCTTTTATAATGGGAATACTTAGTTTCATTTCTACAATTTCCAATCTTCTTATCTTCCGTTTCAGCAACTAAATTTCAAACTCAATTCGGTGTCTTTCCATTGGGTTGAAAATCTTCTCCAATTTCTTAATACGCCTCTTAGCTTTTGCCTTTGAATTCCTTATTTGCCCTCTCAACTTCTCAATTTCTTCTATCAACTTTCTAATCTGCTCATCTGAGGCCACCTTTTCACCTCCTCCCCTTTTTTGATTCAAAATCAATTCTCACAATGCTCTGAAACGAGACTTCTCACCTCTGCCCAAAGCAACCCTCACACCAAGAATCAATGAGTTATGGATTATTTCCCAAATCTTCCCTCCCTTTCTTTTTCATCAATTTATTCGGAGGTTTTATTTTGCCCTTTCTCTTTTCCCCGTTCTTTACACCCCTAAAATAGAAGAAAAATATCGCTCCAACTATCAGGACTATTATGATTTTAGAAATCATATGGGATAGCGGTCTGAATGCCTGGCTCTGTTTACTATAATCGGCCCCGAAGAGATTTCCTAAATACTTACCCATCAATGGAGTAACAAAATATACTATAACTAATGAAACTGCCGCGGCCACCAAGATAACTTTCTGATATTTATTCATTTTCTTCCCTGCCAAAGGCATCAAAGGTTATAGGCTTCCCCTCCTCTCCCATTTATTTGCATACTGCTTTGTGTAGAGCACCCATTATTGTATTCGGGGCAATAGATTTCCATTCTGGCGGAAGCCAGACTTGAGGAGTGGAAATTTCTCCCTCTCTTGAATAATGGGAGGTTGAAACCAGGCATATCTTTTCCTCTTCACAATTTATTTCCCACAAACCTATGGTGTGATTTAAATGATTCAAATTCTCCTGCTCCTTAAATTTCTCCGAATAAATTATTTTTAACGAAACTCCGACGATGTTCTCTGACGAATGGGTTATATTTTCCGCATCGTAGAAATATTTTCCTTGAAAGTTTGTCTGCAAAAGTTTCCAATCCGCCCCCCATACTTCTGCATGGGTAAAGATAATAAATCCGATAACAAGCAAAATTCCCACCTTACACCGTAGTGATTTCATTTGGGGCACATCCTTTTTCTCTTCATCTCCTCATTAACCACCTTCACCATCTTTAGGCAATGGCTTCTGCTGGTTCGGCAGAAACAAGGAACTCCGCATATTGGTCATATCCCTCCAAAAAATCATTGAGTTCTTCCTTGGTAAGAAGATAAATATTCATTACAGGGTTTCCTTGAAAGGGAATAATGGTGGTTACCCTATATCTGGAGGATAGGTAAATATCAACTTCGTCGCTTCCGATAGCCTTTGATTCAATCAACAAATCTATCACTTCCCTTCTTTCTCAATCTCCCGATATTCTAACCCCACCGTCCCTTTTCCAGATGACACTTTAAAATCAGTTTATTTGATTTCCTTATTACATTCGTCACAAAAGAGTTCTCCTTTTTCAGTATCATCTGCAGTAATCGCCTTTTCAATCCTTTCCATTACTTCTCTGTTTTTGTTAATACATTCTATGCAATAAATGTTTCTATCATCCGTAAAATAGCCAATGATTTCTTTCTCTTTTTCCTCAGCCATTTTCTACCTCCAACCTACTTGGGTCCATTTAGTTTTCTTTCCATTTACCGAATCTGGAACTTGCTTTTAAATTCGTCTGTCCTTTCATTATAAGAGAAGGTGCCTTTTACAGTAATAAAGTTAAAAATCTTCTCGCCTCTATTGTTTTGGCTGATATGTCCCCCAACCAAATTAGTATTTCCTATCATGCTCCGTATCTCTGGCTTACATTGAAGCAGAAATTCCCACTTGCTTTTAATCTTGCTGTCCATTTCTTCTGTCAACAGCCCTTACTATCTCAAAAAACTCATTGTATAGGAAAAATAACCTTTGCAATACCTGCATCCTGCACTCCTTTTTCTTATCGGTTCTCTCTTGATAATTTCATTACCTTCACAGATTAATAACGTGTCCATTGAATCATTGAGTTCCATTTTATTCCCTGTATATTTTTGGGGAACAATAAGAAGACAGTTTTTACAGGGGAAAATGTCTTCTGGGAATTTCTGCCTTTGAACCATTTCTGCACCCTTATCTATTATTAGATATCCTTTGGTTTAGTTTTCATCTCCAGATTAACGACCTTCACCATCTCCAAAAACTCTTCTTTAGTGGATACCCCTTCATAAAATTTCTCTATAAACGAGCCATTGAAAATTGTATCTTCTGCCTTTGCATTTCCCTTCGTATTATCCCCTTTTCTCTAAGGTATTTCAGGTGAGCAATGGCCTCCCCAGTGGCAAACCATTTTTGGGAAACAGGGAATAGGTCCCAAGAGTCACAAATAATATCCCAACTCATCTTAGATGCTACCTGAAAAGCGGTCTTACTACTTTCTTCCAAAATAGAAATAATTTCATCAAGCCTCTTCTGATGATGATGTTTCAATTCCTGAATTCTCTCTTTGCAGTTCTTAAAAATACCCCTATGGCCAGGCAAAACAAGTTCAACATCAAGTTCATAGACCTTGTCTAAGCTTGCCAGGTATTCCTTCAAGGGGTTCCACTCGTCAGACCATAACTGGATGTTAGGAGTGATGTCACTAAGGATATGATCTCCAGCCACGAAGATTTTCTTATTGGGTTCGTAAAGACACATATGACCCCAGGTATGACCAGGTGTTGCAATGC
>DCVM01000023.1 GCA_002327985.1 Syntrophaceae bacterium UBA2188
ACGGCTCTTCTCCGGGTGCTTCTCGGTGACAGGAGTTTCTCTCTCTATCAATCTCAAATCCTGAAGCACCGAGAGATATTTACTGACTGGACCTCGTTCGATTCTAGTTCGTTGGACAATATCATTCATACGGGTATTTCCAAAAGCAATAGACTGAAGGATAGACAGATAATGTTTAGGGTCCCGGAGTTCTTCCATCAGGATGAAACGTACCTCATCATACAAGAATGCAGTAGGGTTCAAAATTTGTTTTTCAATGTTTTGATGAAATGGAAGTTTATCAGAGAACTGGATTAGATAGGCTGGTACGCCACCCAGGATGGCATAAGCATAGATTCTTTCTTCTGGAGAATAATTTGGATAAAATTTCTTTAATATATAAAGGGGCAAAGGTTGTAGGAGGAGTTGTCCGGTTCGACGACCGAATAATGGACTTTTGTGGCCTAAAATCTCTCGCTCCATAAAGCTGACAAATGACCCACAAAGAATCATATAAAGCTTTGAATCCTTACCTGCTTCGTCCCAAATTCTCTGAAGAATGGAAGGAAGGGCTGGCTGACTTGAGCATAGATAAGGAAATTCATCCATGATGAGGACGACTCTTTCCTTTTTCCCCAAATCTACAATATATCTTAAGAGGGGATCCCATTCTGGAGGAGGATCTGTCTGAAGGAGGGGATTTGGATAAAGGAGATGAACAGTCTCTGAAAACCGGTGACGCTGATCTTGATCTGCTCCAAGATCGGCCACGAAATAGATCACCTTTTTCTTCGAGAACGATTCCCTTAAAAGTTCCGTCTTGCCAATACGTCGCCGACCATAAACGATAATAAGCTCAGCTCTTTGGGAAGTCATCCGGTCCAGTAGAAATTGAATTTCCGATTCTCGATTGACGAAAGCCAATGAATTCTCCTTTGTCTGTTTTAAAGTAGTCTACTTTAAAGTAGACTATTTAAAATTCAATGTCAAGCCCTTTTGGTCCATCCTGCCCATGAGCCAATATTTATACACGGCAATTTAAATTGAACTCACTCTAAAAACCGCTCTTATTGTGCTATACTACGTCAACTTGTGTGAAGTTTGCCCAAAGTTTTAAAGTTATCCTTCAGAAGGAGGTTCCCAATTATGAGGTCTACATTGATCGCTATTTTTGTGGGGGGAGTTGTAATTCTCTCCATTTCTTCTTGCGCCACGGTGCCCACAGAACCTCTCGCTTCAGGAGAGCTAAGGTTGCTAAGTATACATCCAGAGAAGGGGGACATCAAATTAAATTTCCCATTTGTGGTGAATATCCATTTTGAAGCGGAGGGTAAACCTGAGATTCGGACCGCTTGTTTTTACTTTTCGGGTGACGGGCCATACTGTTATAAAGTAATGGATGTGAATTACGGGTCACCCGGAATGATCAAGGCAGAGATTCGAGCTAAAAACTCAGGTTCCTATGCCCTGGAAAGTTATGTCTATTATATTAAGGATGGGAAGACACAACCGACGAATGTGGTGAATTGTCAAATCCGTGTTATTCCGTAACAAACTCAGGTAGGGTATTCACTGCACAAAAATCTGAATTTTTGTGCAGTACGATTTAATTTTTGCATAAAATATTAATTTTTAACTGTTAAGGTCAACTTTTTTACAGACAGGTTAAAGAGATGGACCCTAACGCTCGCGGAAGTTATGGGTGAATTCCTCTCTTTTTTATTTGGGAACCCTTACCGGTGAACCACCGGTAGGAATTAACCTCAAGTAAATTTCGAAGACCCACCTGAAGGGCCGCAGGAAGAAGACGATTCTGCTCCTTTTGAAGAAAAGAAACTGGAGAGTATCTTCTCAGGCTTCTTCTGGCCACAATAGGGGCAGCTTAAATGGTCTCCCCCCTCGTTAACCTTCTGGATTCTTTCAAAAACTTCCCCACACTTTCGACATCGATATTCGTAGATAGGCATTTTTTTCCCCTTCCATAGTTAAGAAAATCGGTTATCAGGGCATCAGGATATCCGTGCGAAGGGTACCAGGAATCAGGTTATCAGGGGAAAACCTGACATTCTGGTATCCTGATAATCCCTCCCTGATAATCTGATACCCTCCGAATCATTATTGGATCACATCGTACCCTGCATCGGCGACCGCTTTTTCTATTTTGTCAGAGGCAACCTCTTTTGTATTATCAAATCGAACCTCTCCTTTGGCAAGATCCACCTGAACGTTTTTAATCCCCTCCAGTTGGCCCAGCGCCTTTGTGACCGATATCACGCAATGCTGGCAGCTCATTCCCTTAACTTTTATTATTGATGGCATTGTCCTCTCCTCCTTTGCCGTTTGGTTTTCCTCTATTTCTGCGGCCACCATGGCTACATCATTTTCTTCAGGCTTAACCTCACTCTCAATCTGAACCTTCTCTTTGTTCATTTCGGTGGCCTCATCCTCAACCTTGCCCTTCGCCTCAACCTTATTTTTCATCAGTTCCTCATACCAGATTGTATGGCGATCTTGCACATATCCTAAATTGACTTCTCCGGTAAAGATTGATTTGACCAGGGGCCGATTCACTTTAAAGATCAATGCTGCTAAATGAGCGAGGACACCCAAAAGAAAGAAGATCGTGGTAAAGGTATGAGTTAATGTCATTGAATTAATCAGAGTTGGAGATAGGGTGACCCCAGGTAGATTTTTGATCACCTTGAATACACCTGTCAAAACCAAAATCAATCCCACCCCTCCCAGATAGGCATAGGCTAATCTTTGCTCGGGAAGATACTTATCCGATTTTGGCTCATCTCCAAAGCCGAACATGCTTAATATGGTTATTAGAGATGCTTTAACATCTCCTCTTCTTGGGATAAGCCCCTGGTGTCCAAGCCATCCGTGGTATAAGGCATGAAAGAGCATGATGGAGACAAAAACAATCCCAGCGAGATAATGGATTTTCAGGTTGATGAAGAAGTCTCCTGCCCAACCCAAACCTGGGATCTCAGTCACCATGTACCGTTTATACATGGGGAGCTCTCCAAATCCGGAGAAGATCAGAAGGAGCCCGGAAATAGCTAAAATCCAGTGCTCTGCAAGCTCAATAGGACTATGGCGAAGGACCACCTTTTTGTCTTGAATAATCCTTTCTTGCATTACTCCTCCTCCTTCTTGGTATGGATCGAGACTCCCTCAGTGTCCTTTGCCTCTGCTGTCGTATTTTCCTTTTTTCCTTTGTGATAAAGGGCAAGACCGATTGCACCCAGCGCACTGATGATCGGACCGATGAAAAAACCCTTAGCCCAACCATTGACATCGGCAAGTGGATTTTCCACCTTTCCCATCGTGAGTGTTGATTTAGCTTCTTTTAACTTCAAATCAATCTTCTCAAAAGGAACTCTGCTGACATAAAGTGTTCCTGTCCCACCATTTTCATTCTCGCCATAGATAAATCCATTGATCTCTCTTGCCCGATCATGGGCTAACTTCAGAATTTGATCTCTTTTCCCGAAAAACAGGGGCTTTCTCGCTCCAAGTCTTTTTTCGCAAGCTTCCACACAGGCAGGAATCAATCCCTTTTTAATTCTATCGTGACAAAGGTCACATTTGTACATGACCCCTCCTCCTGCAGGGATGGGCTGAAGCTTGAGATAGATCCCAACGCCACTCTGCCTCTGAGGGATATGCCAAGGACAGACTGCCTTGCATTTTGCTCCTCCCAGGCATAGATCATGATTGATTACCACTGAACCATCCTCATACTTATCCAGAGCTCCAAATGGACAGAGATTGGAACAAGGCGGATTGTCACAGTGCATGCAACGGCGAGGGAGAAAAATTTCTTCTCCTTCTACCTCAACTTTCTGAATGGTTGTCCAGTTATAAGGAGTGAGGGTATTCGTCACATCCCTCTTTTTCGACCAGTTATCGTGCGTCTTTTGGGGCCAGAGGTCCTTGATCGGCTCTTTGGGATTGGGAAATTTCTTTTCATTAACCATTCTGCAGGCTTCCACACACCTCGGTATCGGTTCATTCTTACAACCATCACACTTTGTCAGGTCTATCAATGTCGCGTAGGTCCTCGTTTTCGCAGACGCGAGACCGGACAACCCTAATACTCCTGCCGCCCCTACCCCGGCTACGATCGCTCCCGTTTTAAGGAAATTCCTTCTGCTCAACCCATCCTTTTTATTCATAAAGCCTCTCTTATAGGTAACGCTATGCGCCCAGTGCTATGCCCCATGCGAATTTTACTTAGGCCCAATCAATATACCTCGAGACAGCCTTTTGGAAGTCCTCTAACGCCTCCCCCCGCTTGGCACCCGCATCCTTCTGTGTCTTGCTTAGACATTCCTCCATATAAGTTTTCACAACGACAATCCCCACTTTTTTAATGGCTGCAGTCACAGCGGCTACCTGGGTTAGAATGTCCGTGCAAGGAACCTCCTCTTCCACCATCCTTTGCAGCCCTCGCAATTGGCCTTCGATCCTTTTCAACCTTAGCAAAACGTCCTTTTTTTCGCGTTCCATACTATACCCCCCTATGGTATATCTTAATATTAAGCCTCCCACACCGGCTTGTCAAGAGAAAATGTGAGGCCTCCGAAAACCTTTAGGCTCCCTTGATTACACAGATTTCAAGAAATGATTTCACAGATTTTTCTTGTTTTCAATTCATCTCACATCTGTGTAATCGGCTCTTAATCAGAGTAATCAGAGATTTCTTGATTCTTTGAGAAATCTCTTCAATTTTGGTTGACAAGCGTCCATCATTCATTTTATTTAAGAACAGTTTACCTATATTATCAAAGGGGAAAGGTGGATGCGAATTAAGGCAAACGGTATTCAAATCAATTATGAACTCTCTGGAAAGAAGGGCGCTCCGGTTGTGGTTCTCGGCCATTCATTGGCATCCAGTCTGGTCATGTGGAATCCTCAGATGGATGCTTTGAATCCCCATTTCCAGACGCTCCGCTTTGACATGCGCGGTCATGGAAACAGTGAGGGGACATCTGGTTCCTATACGCTTGAACTTTTGGCAGACGATGTCATTGGGTTATTAGATGCTTTGAAAATCGACCGGGTCCATTACGTTGGATTGTCCATCGGAGGCATGATCGGTCAGTCTCTTGCGTTGAACCACGCCCATCGCCTTGGACGTCTTGTCTTGTGCGATACCGCTTCCATAATTCCTCAAGAAGCCCAACCCATTTGGCAAGAGCGTATTGATAAAACGCTTAGCAAAGGGATGAAGGCTCATGTGGGCGAAACCATGGAGCGCTGGTTTACCCCAGCTTTTCTCAAGCAGGGTACTCCCATCCTGGATATCATTCGAGAGCAAATCTTAGCCACATCCGTGCAGGGTTATATTGGCTGTGCGGAAGCAATCCGGAAGCTGAATTATCTCGATCAACTTTCAAAAATCAAAATACCTACTCTCATTATGGTTGGAGAAGACGATCCTGGGACGCCGGTCTCAGCCTCAGAGGCCATACACGGGCGGTTATCAAATTCAAAATTGGTGATCCTCCCTTCCGCCCGCCATCTCTCAAATATTGAACAAAGCGATGCTTTTAACAAAACTCTTTTAACTTTCCTGAAGAGGGAGTAATTGGCCTCAAGAACTCCCTTGCTTATTCATATTCCTTGGGAACCGCACAAATCATGACGAAGGGGTCTTTTGAGGACCTGTTTTGATATTGATGTTTTTCATTAGGTAGGATGAGAACGAAATCCCCCTTCCTTACTTCATATTCCTTTCCGCCTTCGTCGACCAAACATCCCTGACCTTCAATGATATAATTTAGGTGTTCGAAAGGATGCTGGTGATAAGGGGTATGGCCCTTTGGCCCAATGGTAAAGACCCGGAAGGAGAAGTTTGGAGAACCATCCTGTTTGGATAGGGGGACCTGTTTGTCAACTTCTTTGGCGCCTTCCATGCTTGCCTTGATCTTTTCAATTTTATCCAGACTCGATATTTTCATAAGAACCTCCTTCTAAAAAGCTACAAACTGTTTTCCCCCTCCCCTTTTTATATCATCATGAATGACCACGAAGCATTTATTTATTGACCTCATCCTGATCACTTCTTCGGGCAAATAACCATGGTATTCCAACGGACATCACTCTGAAAAATATGCATAGATATAAACATATCATACCAAGAGCCTTGTAATATTCAAGATATGATTCCACACCCATTTTCTAAATTCCCTTCGATCCACAACTCAATTGGTGATGGCGGTCCTAAGCGGATAGATCTTCTTTAATCAGTTCAGTGATGCATGCTCATAGGAAGCCATAGAGCCAAAGCTGGAAAGATGATAATCAACGCGATGATGATCACTTGCAACAATACAAATGGGATCGAAATCTATAGATTTCTCCCATGCCTATTTCAGGGAGAATCCCCTTTATGACAAAAAGAGAAAGGCCAAAAGGGGGTGAAATCATACCTATTTCTATATTGAGTAACATGATCGCTGCAAACCAGAGTGGGTTGATGTGATGCAGCTCTAAAATAGGCCAGAAGATGGGAACCGTAATCATCATTATCGGGAGAGATTCCAAAAACATACCAAGGATCATAAGGATGACCTGCATGGAAATGATGATTAATAAAGGGGATGAAAAAAGGGAAGAAAATACCTCAATAAACTTTGTTGTGGAACCTGTAAATGCCAGAATCTCTGAAAACGTAACAGAAGCTGAGAGGATAATGAAATATTCGACATAACCTTTTTTAAGTCACTTTTTAGATAACCCACCTTTTTCAAAAATTTCAAATTAGAATAGAGCTCTTTCTTCGCATTTCTCTCAACCCTTTTATGTTCGTCAAACGATCTTTCCTTTCCATCAATGATTCTCACTGGAGCATTTCTTAAAGCAAAGGAAAGGGCGATCCCTAAACCCATTTTCCCAGGACCAATGATCATGATCTTTTTATTTTTCATAATCTCGTACTATTACATTTCGGACAAACACTGGCTCTAAGCATTTGTTTCAAAAAGTCGCCTAAATATAAACCCATGTTTTCCTTTTTCATATTGTTAGAGATGAATTGACCTAAAGAAATAATGGATTTATGCTAAATTTTCCCTTAACCTCTTAATATAACTCAATATATCCTTCTTCGTCTCCAACATGTGTCGTAGGATTGAATCGTCGCTTTTTTGCGGATCTTTCAATTTGATGGCTTTCAAGATTTCAAAATGGCCGTCTCGGGCTCTTTCCGCGATTTTAGGGATATGAAGGCATGCGATGCGGAATTTCAGCATATGTTCTCTCAATATTTGACTAATTTGATATAGTCTTTTACTCCGACTTGCTTTACAAATGATTTCATGAAACTCCGTATCCAAGTCGATCATCTTTTTGGTCAAGCCATTTTTGAGAATCCTTTCAACCTTCTTCAAATTATCTTCCAATCTTTCAATCTCCTCAGGAGTTATCTTTTCGAGGGCCCATCTTGCAGCAAGCTGCTCAATTGCGGTCCGAGTTAAGAAGAGATCCTCGATATCATATTCCGTCATGTCGTTGACGATGTATCCCACCCTCGGAATGGAGTAGACCAGCTCCTCCAAATCAAGTTTGTGCAAAGCCTCCCTGACCGGAGTTCTACTCACACCCATCTCAACCCCTAAAGCAGACTCAACGAGTCTCGTCCCGGGAGAAATTCTTCCGGTGAGGATCGCCATGCGAAGGTCGTTGTAAACCTTCTCTCTCAGAGAACCCGAATCCGCCTTTATAGGCGATAGGCTTTTCAGTCTTTGGGTCATTTAAGGTACCACTGAAATACAGTTAGGATACAATTATAACAAAAAAAACCGGATGTCAAGCCCGAGCCCAACTCTGAAAAGAGTAAATCTTTTCCAGGGGATAAACCAAAGAGATGAAGAGAAAGGGAGGTGCTTTATTGGATATAGCCAACTTTTTATCGTTAATTCTATCCCTTGCTATGAAGGGTAATAAGATCGACGCTGAAATATTTTTTTATTCTCTTCTTTTAGTGAATCTTCTAAAAGTTTTTTGCCTGTTCCGATATATTTCGTGGTGGATTCCTTCAGATACACTACAAAAGCCGATTCACTTATGCCTGTCAGCCTTCCCGATGTACCTGGAAATGATCTGATCATTTCTTTCCTCTTATCTTCTCTTAAACAAATTTGAGGTCGCAAAAAAATATTTCGGCACAGTTCCCCCTTTTTATTCTATTTTAATTTCCGTTGCCTCTATCCTATTGCGAAAAACGAGCCATTTTTTCTTTCAATTGAACCGCTAAATCTGGCCTATCGGTGATGAGGGCGTCAACCCTTCTGTCATGAAGCAATGACCCTATCATTTCTTCATCGTTCACGGTCCAAACGAAAACAGGTTTATGATTTCTTTGGGCTCTATCCAAGAAACCAAACCTTAATAATTTCCAGTGGGCTGCTAAAAAATCCGCTTTTGCTTGATGACATCTTTTCGTGGGAAAAAACTCCCACATTCTTGTCCACAGTGGGTTTTTGAGTTTTCCTAACAGTAAACCAACTCGAATACTGGGATAACTGTCTTTGATTTCTTTTAAAGAAGAGTCATTGAATGAGGTGACCACAAATTGATCTTCTTTTAAATACCCAGATAACAAGGCCATGATTTCTTTTTCATATCCTTCTTCCTTTAATTCGACATCAAGTTTTATCTTTCCAACCGACCATTTTAAAACCTCTTCCACCATTGGGATGGTAAATCCCTGGCCCGAGGCAATTTGGCCCATTTCTTGATAAGTTAAACTGTGAATGGGCTTTCCTTGAATCGATCCATCATGATAGACAATAAAAACACCATCTTTCGTTCTTCTCACATCGAATTCGATCATATCCGCCCCTAAGACCTTTGCCTTTTCAAACGATTCGATCGTATTCTCTTTGGCGTAGGTCGGGGCGCCCCGGTGAGCAACAATTATTTTTTTGGTTATGTCCATCCCCGCTTTTTGTTTACCCCGTTAGAAAGCCCCAGCATTTATGCTGGGGATAATAGAAATTGGAAGCATAAGCTACTTATTTTGAGGGCAGGGTCAACGCCCTGCCTTCTCTACCGGGGTTTACTTTTTGACCAAAACCTTCAGATTTTTCCATCGAACCTGTCCTGTTTTTATCGTCTATATTTTTTAAATTCTTTTGCAAGCTCGACATAGAAGTGGCTTCCGTTTGATATCCTCTCCAGTTCTCTTTCATTGAGTGCCCTTACAATTTTTGCTGGAATGCCTATGGCCAGAGATCTTGTAGGAACCTTAAAATAATCCTTGATCATCGAATAGGCGCCGATCATACAAAAACCCTCAATGTCTGATTGATTGCCTAATACAGCATGCATGCCAATCAAGACATGGTTCCCGATTCTGGCGCAGTGAATCATGGAACCATGGGCGATCGTCACATGGCTTCCTATGATGACATCCGAAAACCCTGCATGAACAACACAATTATCCTGAATATTACTATTGGATCCTATTTGGATTCGAAACCGATCAGCCCTTAAGACCGCTCCAGGCCAGATGCTTGAATTCTCCCCGATTTCCACGTCTCCGACCACGTAAGCTGCCTCACTGACAAAAGCCGATTCAGCAATTTTTGGTTTTTTCTCTCCCAATTCTCTAATCATAGTCAATAGCCATTCCGATCGTTGGCCGTTCCCCTTTTTTTCTATGATACATAAAAATTTCTGTGAATGAAAGTGATAATAAGAAACGGAGGACTTTTAAATTGGGATCGATCGTCACGGAGTAAAAAAATAGTTAAGTTGATATCCACTCTTTACCCAATGTCCCCCATTAAAAAATTTTGGAGGGGTTGCTTGTTTGTTCTAAAAAATCTTATTGTTTTGACCTAAGTCAAACACAGTTTGACCTTTTTATATTATCTTAGAGTTAAGATTGCCCAGGCACAAAACTCGAAAAGTTATTTCAGGGCTGGCAATCAAAACCAACTCATTCAAAGGAGGAAGATTATGTTTTGTTATCAGTGTGAACAGACGGCGAAAGGTGAAGGATGCACCAAGATTGGGGTTTGTGGCAAGGAATCGGACGTGGCTGGTCTCCAGGACCTTCTGATCTATACCCTGAAGGGGCTGTCCCTTTATGCAGTAGAGGGCCGGAAGGTAGGAGTGGTTGATTCAGAGGTTAATGATTTCACGTGCAAGGCCATGTTTTCCACGCTGACCAATGTTAATTTCGATCCAAATCGATTTGTTCAATTAATCCAGCGCTGTGTTTCCTTAAGGGAAACCCTCAAGGAAAAAGTGAAGGCTGCGAAGGGAAAAGTTGATTTTCAAGAGGGTCCTGCGACGTTCAAACCGGCGACCAGTTTGGAGGAACTCCTCAAACAGGCAGAGGCGGTGGGACTCAAATCGGATCCAAGTATCGATCCTGATATCCTCTCTCTTCAGCACATCCTCGTTTTTGGAATAAAAGGGGTGGCGGCCTATATGGACCACGCTCAAATCCTCGGTCAGAAGGATGACAAGGTCTATGCCTTTATCCATGAGGGATTGGCCACGACCCTGAGGAAAGACCTAAGCCTGAACGACTGGGTAGGACTGGTTCTGAAGTGCGGCGAAATCAATGTTAGGGCCATGGAACTTCTTGATGCTGGCAATACAGGGACCTATGGTCATCCTATTCCTACCAAGGTTCCTCTGGGAGCTAAAAAGGGAAAGGCCATCCTGGTCTCCGGTCATGATCTCAAGGACCTGGAGGAACTTCTCAAGCAGACCGAGGGCAAAGGCATTTACGTTTATTCCCATGGAGAAATGCTTCCGACCCACGGTTATCCAAACTTAAAAAAATATTCTCATTTCTATGGCCATTACGGAACAGCCTGGCAGAATCAGACCAAAGAATTCGTCGATTTTCCCGGGGCCATCTTGATGACCACAAACTGTATCCAGAAGCCAAAGGATTCCTATAAGGATAATATTTTCACCAGCGGCATGGTGGGATGGCCTGGCGTCACCACCATTTCGGACAGAAACTTCAAGCCCGTTATCGACAAGGCCTTGGCCATGCCGGGTTTTCAGGAAGATAAAAATGGCCGTTCGGTCATGGTTGGCTTTGCAAGAAATACCGTGATGGGCGTTGCCGACAAAGTGATTGAGGCGGTGAAAGGGAAGGTCATCCGTCACTTCTTCCTCGTGGGAGGATGTGATGGCGCCAAAGCAGGACGGAATTATTACGCTGAATTTGTGGAGAAGGTCCCCAAGGACTGCATGGTTCTCACCCTCGCATGCGGTAAGTTCCGCTTCTTTGATAAGGATTTAGGAGATATCGGAGGCATTCCGAGGCTATTAGACGTAGGCCAGTGCAACGACGCTTACTCGGCAGTCCAAATCGCCTTGGCCCTGTCTAAGGCTTTCAACGTAGGGATCAACGAATTGCCTCTCTCTTTCATCCTTTCCTGGTATGAACAGAAGGCCGTGGCTATTCTTCTCAGCCTCCTCTCCCTGGGTGTAAAGAATATTAAGCTCGGACCATCCCTCCCGGCCTTTGTTTCACCTAATGTACTGAAGGTGTTAGTGGATCATTTCAATATCCAACCCATCTCAACACCGGATCAGGATCTGAAGGTAGCATTGGGAAATTAAGAAAGATCATTTCATCTCTCCTCGTCTCTCTTTAGAAAAAAGGGATGGGGAGAGATGGATGTTGAATCAATGTAATGCCCGGTTTTTCTACACCTTACGATCTTTCCTGCTCCCAGCCCTTCACCCTTTCAACGGCCATCTTCCACCTTCGGTAAAGAGATTCTCTTTGTTTCGAACTCATCCGAGGAACAAACTTTCTTTTCACTTGGTAATTTGAAGCGATTTGCGTTTGATCCTTCCAAAACCCAACGGCTAAACCAGCAAGGTAGGCGGCTCCCAGGGCAGTCGTCTCAGTGGTTGCCTGGATGACTACCGGAACTCCTAAAATGTCAGCTTGAAATTGCATTAAAAACTCATTGGCAGCCGCCCCCCCATCGACCCGCAATTCCTTCAGCTCCATTCCAGAATCCTCTTCCATGCATTCCAGCACATCCCTCGTCTGATAGGCTATCGACTCCAGGGCGGCACGGGCAATATGAGCTGGCGTCGTTCCACGGGTCATTCCAAAAATGGCTCCTCGGGCATACATGTCCCAGTAAGGGGCTCCCAGGCCGACGAAAGCCGGGACAAAATAGACGCCATCATTGGATTGGATGCTGGTGGCCAACCTTTCACTTTCTGAAGCTCGTTCGATCACCCGTAACCCATCCCTGAGCCATTGGACGACAGCTCCAGCAATAAAGACGCTCCCTTCTAAGGCATATTCAATGTCCCGGCCAATCCCCCAGGCAATCGTCGTCAGAAGGTTTTTTCTTGAAAGCACTGGATTTTTCCCAACATTCATCAGCAAAAAGCATCCCGTTCCGTAAGTGTTTTTGGACAAACCTTTTCGAAAACAGGTTTGGCCGAAAAGAGCTCCCTGTTGATCTCCCACCATTCCAGCGATGGGGGTCTCACAACCTAAAAAAACCCTAGGAGACGTGCTTCCGTAGATTTCACTGGAAGCTTTAACAGATGGTAAGATTTGTTCGGGAATATGAAAATACTTTAAAATTTCCTTATCCCAAGAAAGATCGTGAATATTGTAAAGCATGGTGCGAGAGGCATTAGAATAATCGGTGAGATGAAGCTTTTTCCCTGTCAGATTGTATGCCAACCAGCTATCTACCGTACCAAAGGCCAGTTCCCCTCTTTCGGCTGCCCGGCGAATCGTTTTTTGATGGCCCAAAATCCACTGAACCTTGGTTGCTGAAAAATAGGCGTCGATCACCAATCCGGTTTTCCTACGAATCTCTCGGGCAAATTTCGTCTTCTTGATTTCGGAACAACTCGGGGCGGTCCTGCGGCACTGCCACACAATAGCATTGTATACAGGCTGACCGCTCTCCCTATCCCAGATCAATGTGGTCTCCCGCTGGTTGGTGATCCCAATAGCCACAATTCTTCGGGGTGAAAGGTTGATGGAGTCAAGGGCCTGCCGGGCAGCTTCCATTTGCGAATCCCATATTTCCAGTGGATCATGTTCCACCCATCCGGGCCGGGGATAGATCTGTCTGAACTCCTTGGCCGCCATGCTAACGATTTTCCCTTCCCGATCAAAAATCACAGCACGGGAACTTGTGGTTCCCTGATCCAGTGCCATGATATATTCTTTTTTCACAAAAAAATCCTCCAGGCCAACGACAATCTTGCCTGCATATTAAGGCTGATTATGAAACAAAGATATTCCTACCTATCTCCCCATGGGTGAGGGCGCCAACAACCCTGCCAATGCCCCGACCGCAGCGGAGCCTAAGGCGATCAAACCCTCTGGAATGATGGCCGCTGTTTTGATGCTCAGGTAGAAGCCTCCAACAATTGTTATCAAAACAGCAAGGCCCAGGAATGCCACGACCAAGCGGAAGATCCAGCGGTCGGATTGAAGTGGAGTTAAAAGTTTCTGGAGGCTCTCCAGGAGTTTGACCTTCTGATCTGCGGGCAATGAAGGATCCGTCATGACTTGCTGAAGGAGCTCCTGAAGCATGTCTTTCATATTATGGGCCATTGAACTTTCCTCCTTTCCACCCTCTCAAGGGGGAGGGAAATTAAAAAGTCTCCCTGATTGAGGGCAAGTGGATGGGTTTACTCAGGGTAAAAATTTAATTAAGATTTCAGGACGGAAGGCCTCTTGTCCGGAGCCAGATTTGCGAACAGGTCTTTTGTTGGCATCCAGAACCGATACATACCACCGCCCTTCTCTAACGTTACATTTAAAACTCTGTGTGCGCCACGTAAAGAAGCCTTGCCCCTTAAATTGGTTTCTTATCGCGCTGGCGAGTTCCAACCACCTCTCTTTCGTAATGCCTATATCAATCCTATCCGTCACCCCTTTTTCCGAAGCCCATGCGTGATAGATGGACATCTGCCCCTTTGCCCCAAGCATGGTCAACGCCCGTTCACTTGCCTTGATCTCCATCCACAAAAATAGTCCCTCGCCTTTCTTAATCTCAGCCATCCCTGAAAAAGGATTCACGGGTTCATGTTCTCGAACCCCCTTACAAAAGGATTCCCGCTCCACCTCAAACAATGCCTGAGCATTTCCATGGGAGATAGCGATGAAGAAGGCCATCAAGATTAAAACAGAACAAAGTAAGATTTTCACCTCGATGACGATTCACCCCCTTTCTTAAAATGTTGGGTTTAACATCCACTGAAATGACTATATAAAAAATAGGGTCGATCGTCAAGGAAAGTAAGCGGAAGGTATGGGTTGACATTTAATGGGTGGAGTGTTAGGGGAACGTAAAAC
>DCVM01000148.1 GCA_002327985.1 Syntrophaceae bacterium UBA2188
ATATTCACGCTTTATTGGAGATTATCATATATCTTCTTTTTCGAACCGGCCCCGGCCCGCCATTTTCGGTAGAAAAGGCTCAGGAGCAACCAGGCTCCCTTCAGGCCACCGGCAGCAATTTACCTTTTCATACCTCGAGTCTGCTTCGAGGCACCAGTTGCAGGCCACACATCGCACAATCTCTTTCTCTCTCCCTTCCTTGGCTTTAACGGGCCAGTCGGGGTCTGCGAGAAGGGCCCGGCACAACCCGATCACATCCGCCTTTCCCTGTTTCAATATCTCCTCTGCATGCTTGGGCTCTCTGATCTTTCCGGCCGTCACCACAGGAGTGTCAAATCCTGCATCCCGAATCGCCTTTCGGATTCCCTCCGCCAAGTAGACATGAGTTCCATCAGGCCACCAATACCATGGGCTCATGCGATGGCCACTATAGCCAGACATGGGATCCAGAGGATTCCCCTCTCCGGGGATCTTTGCATCTTCAAATCGACTGCCTGCTGAGACGCTGATGTAATCCGCTCCAAGTTGAGCAAACCTTCGGGCGATCACCGTGCTTTGGGCCAAGGTATTTCCTTCAATGACAAAGTCTTCCCCATTAACTCTCACACCGAGGGGATACCTCTCCCCTACAAGATTTCGTACCGCCTGATAAACTTCGATTGGAAGTTTCATCCTGTTTTCAAGGCTTCCTCCGTATCCATCTGTTCTCTTATTCGAGCGGGAGAGGAAGGAGGCGAGGACATAGGCATGGGCCATATGGATCTCAATGAAGTCGAATCCAGCGGTCAAGGCGCGTTGGGTAGCAGCCACATGGTCTTTCACTATGTTGGGGAGGTCCTCCGTTTTAAAATCCTCGACCTTCTGCCTCCAGCCCGTTTTAGAGAGTTTTAGAAACTGCATGATCTGGATACCGATCTTTACCTGCGGGTTTGCTTCACGTATAGCCTTCACTACCTCCGTCAAACCGGGTACACAACCATCATCGCTAATTCGAAGATTGTAAGGGCTCTTTGACGGGATGATTACGGCAGCTTCCACCACAATGGCACCCGTTCCGCCTTTCGCTTCCCTTTGGTATCTCTTTACCAGATTGTCTGTGACAGAGCCATCCTCTGTAGACAGTCCAGACACCATCGATGTCCTTTGTATTCGGTTAGGGAAGGTCACCCCCCTCATCGTTATCGGTGAAAACAGTTTTTCATATTTCATGTTTTTTCCTCCTTCTTGATATTTGCGTCTTAATCGTAATCGCCCCGCTGGTGCACACGGATACACATTGAGGTTCTCCGCTGCAAAGGTCACAATGGTAGGCCGTCTCTTCAAAAACGGTCAGTCCGTCAAAAGGGCAGTCTTTCGCCCTTTGCTTGTTCCAGATAAACTTGGTCACCTCCGATGTTTCATCCCCTCCTTCATTCTCAAGGCACTTCATCTTTTTACATTGGCGACAGACCAAAGGAGTATGGGTGTCGGTATTAAGATCGTCCTTTAAAATTCGAATGGCGGACTTCGAAGGGTTGATCACCTGCAAATGGAAGAGGGCGCAGACCATTTCACAGAGATGACACCCCGTACATTTTTCTTTTTGTACTTCAATCCTCATAACGAATCTTTTTCGGGATCGATCTACAGAGGGATCTCCAACCTCTTCACACCTTCCTGGGTGGGTCTGCCGTTCTCATCCCAGCCATGGAGTTCATAATACTCATCTAACATTTTATTAAATCCTGCGAGATCAATCTGATGACCTTTTGCAGGTCCCTCAGGTACAGGCTCGAAATACCGAAAAGGCAGGCTGTCTTGTTTCCGATCCATTCCCCAAAGGGCAAGCATCCTCCTTTCGAGGGTGCAGATCCTCTCCCCAACGGTCTTCAGATCTTCCTCTGAAATCCTTCGGCCCGAAGATAGATAAATGAGATCATTAAATTCTTTGTATTGAGGAGCATTGGGGCTGCTGAAGACCGTCATAAATCGGCAGACGCCGAGAGAATCGCAGACGGCATAGAGGATTTCATGCCACCAGATCATCCTTCCCTTCCCTCGATAGGAGGTGAAGTCGGGGTCCACCTCTCCCCCGTAGAGTTTTTCCAAGAGAGAGGAGGGAAGCCGGAGGATGTCTAAAGAAGGCCTGCTTCGCATATGGCAGGCTCCCCGGCTGGCGGTCGCCATTCCCAGAGCAAAACTCTTCGTGAGTCTCTCATCGGTCATCTCCATGGGAAGATTCTTAACCTGCAACAGGAACTGCTCTGCTTCGGGAGGTAATCTTCCCCTTGCAAAGTATCCATCGGCCAAGATATCGCCAAACCCTTCCCTTTGCGCAATTATATGAATTATCCTTTTAATACTTTTTGAGTCACCCCATTCTAAGGGGAACCCGATAGTCTTTTCATCGATGATCCCGTTCTGGTAAAGTTCCATGACCCAGGCGATATAGGATCCTGTCGATATGGCATCCAACCCATATCGATTGCAGAGTTCGACGACCTGAAGGATACTTTCCAAATCCAAATTTCCAATCTTCCATCCCATGGAGCCGACCGAAGCATATTCCGGCCCTTCTTCATAGACCTCTTTATCCTTCTCCCCTCTGATCTTCAACCGATGACGGCAATGGACAGGACAGCTCCAGCAGGCCACCATCCCCGTGGAATATCGGTCTAAATTTTCGGCAACCAACCCCGAGCCGGCCTCCCCAACGCTCGTCCATTGATGATTGCGCACTGCGAGAAATCCTGCGGTATTACCTAATGCGATCATCAGAGGGGTCCCCAATCGACCGAGGGCTTGAATCCATTTTCTTTCCATCAGACCTTTTATGAGTTCCTTGTAGTAACTTAAGAGGCCTTGAGGGTTTTCGATATGAAGGTCCTCGGTTCCCCGAACCGCCACCGCCTTCAAATGTTTTGATCCCATCACAGCCCCCAATCCGGTTCGGGCGGCTGTGCTCTTTAAACCCGTCCTTATCCCTGCGAATTTGACCATGTTCTCCCCGGCAAGGCCGATACAGGCCACCTGAACTCTCGCCTCACCCAATTCCCGGCGAATGGCCCTTTGCGTCTCCACCGTATCGAGGCCCCACAAATGGCGCGCATCTCTAATTTGAACATCACCATTCCTAATCCAGAGATAGACAGGGTCCTTACTCTTCCCGACAATCACTAAGTGGGAAAGTCCTGCGTACCGGAGTTCAGCTCCAAAATCTCCTCCCATATTGGCATCACCGAGGTACCCTGTTTCAGGAGAGATGGCAGAGATATTCATTCTACTTCCCAGATTAAGACAACCCGTTAAAAAACCAGTGCCGAAGATGAGGGGATTTTCCGGGCCAAGGGAATCCATTCGGGGACGAAATCGCTTGGCAAGAAGGTACATGTTCATCCCTCTTCCCCCAAGATATTTCGTCAGGATCTCTTCAGGAAAGTCCTCAATGGAAACTTCTCTCTCGGTCAAGTCGATCTTTGCAAACCTAATCTGAAATGGCATGACGTCCTTCGGCTCCCTTGACTCACTTTTGCTGAAAATAGCCAGGTCCGTTCTATCTGAGAGACAAGAAGATCACCAAGAGGAGATGTGGCTCTTACAGTTTAACGAAATCGGAAATACGATATGGGACGATGCCTCTCGGGACTCGGCTTTTTTCAAGATCTCCGCTGTTCCTGCATTGCCATACCCGGCAATCTTGCCCCTCACTTCTTCTTTTTCATCGGCGGAAGTTTGAAGAGTTTTTCAAGGTTCTTTCCCAAGATAAGGTCAACCTCTTCCTTTTTCAACCCCATTTGCTTTCCTACATCCTTGATCGCCTTGATCGCTCCTTCAGGGTCACCCACCCGATGGGCATAATCCGTTCCCATGACCATATGTTCAGGCCCGATCCACTCCAAACAACATTTCATGGCAGGGACATAAAAAGAGGTCGTATCTGGATAGACCCTCTTTTTATAAGTGAGGTCAGGGGACTCCTTCAGTTCAATTCCCCACTCCTTCCCATATCCCTTGTAGGAGTCCTGGAGTCGGCGTACAAAGTAAGGAACCGTTCCACCCAAATGTCCATGGATGAGGGTCATCTTTGGGAACTTATCGAGCACTCCTTGAAATATGAGACTGACCACAGCCATGCTCGTATCCAATGTATACCCCCAAAGCTGATAGGGTATCTTCATCATGTCCATAATCGGTGCTGTGAGCGGAACAGCCGGATGCATGAGGAAAGGAAGTTCCCATTTGTTGGCGAGGTCGTAAATTCCGTGAAACTTTTCAAGGAAAACGGGCTCTCCGTTGAAGTTAGAAAACATCTGGACACCCACGCAGCCCATCTGATGGCATCTCTCCAGCTCTTTGCATGCTTCATCAGGATCCTGATAAGGAAGCGAAGCCATGTGGTACAAACGTCCTGGGTAGTCCTGTGCTGCTTTGGCAAGGGCATCGTTCAGCTTCTTCGCCCAATAGATCCCTTTGTCTCTTTCGAGAGATTCCGGTCCAGGAATGGTTATTGAGAGAAGTTGCGTATCCAGACCGGCCTTATCCAAATCTTCAATCCTTGCCTTTAGATCGTAGTGTCCTGCTCTGTCAATATGGGCCACACAAACCCCTTTATACCACATACGGTAATGGGTGCCCCCGTCGTGAATACAGTACGGAGATTCCGTGGAACTCCTCGTTTGTAAATAGTCCATATACTCCCTTGGGTACCAATGACAATGTACATCAATCGTCCTTTGTTCCATTTCTATTCCTCCTTTTTAGTTTATTTTGAACGCTCATGACATCCTCATGGTCACTATTTTAACTTTAAAAAACCCATCCATCAGTCTGCCTTATATACCTTGCAACAAATCCCTCTCATTACAGGCGACCCCATCTCCCTATTAAATGGAGGTTTGTCATTGGTTAGGATATTGATGTTGCTTTCTGCCCAGCCGTATAGGTCTGTGCTACCCCTTTCGGGAAACCACCAGCCATAATCTACTCCCACCACACGCGAGTCCATATATGGGTCGATCGCAGCCCTCAGCCTGATTTTGCCACGCTGAGTTTCAACATATACCCAGTCGCCATCTGTTATCGCTAAGCTTTTGGCAGTGTCTGGGTGGATATGAACAGTCGGTTCAGGATGGAGGCCACGCAGGGTAGCCAGTTGTCTATCATCCGTGTGGCGGTAGCATTGGCGTTTCCAGCTCGTAAAAATCATTGGATATTCTTTCGCTATTTCAGGGGCACTGTAGGGAGTCTCTGGGTTCTCATAGTAGGCCGGCAGTGGATCAAAGCCCCATTCTTTGAGACGGCTCGAGTATAGTTCGACCTTGCCGGAAGGGGTTTTGAAGCCCTCCTTCTCATAGTGCCTGTAAAGCTTAGGCCCTACCATTACCGCTATTTTCCTAAATTCCTCAAAATTGATACCTGCCGGTGCAACGATCGCATTCAGAATCTGGGTAATATCATCCCAGAAATATTCCCCGAGGCCGACTCTCTTCGCCAGACCTTTGAGGATGTCATAGTCTGAGCGGCTCTCACCCACTTGGGCCACCTTTTGTTGTATCGATGCTATTTGATAGTACGGAGGCGCCAGAATGCCATCGCACTCAAGGAAGCTTGCTACAGGGAGTACTACATCGGCGAGAGCTGCCGTCGGGGTCATGAAAAGATCAGCCACCGCCAAGAATTCCAGCTTGTTCAGTGCTTTGTATACCTCTTGAGAATTACTGAAAGTTAAGAGAGGATTACCTCCTTGAACGTAGATGGCGCGAATAGGGTAGGGATCTCCGTGCAAGATAGCTCTGCCAATGGTTTGAGGCAGGGCGTAGAAAACTATCGGGAGCAGGTTGTCTTTAGCACTCACTCTCTTGTTACGCTGCTCCGGTGATATCTTGTCAACCATACTAATCTGGGGCGCGTGGCGGGCCAATATTGTCAGGGGTGACCACTTGAGCTCCCCACCGGGAGCGCCGAGGTTGGCCGTGATGGCCCGGAGTATGTCACTCGCCCGGGCATTTTGGAAACTATTTATCCCCTGATCCAAGCCATTGCCGCACTGGATGCAGGCTGGTTTTTTGGTCGCATAGAAGCGAGCGGCGGCTCTGATTGACTCGGCTGGGACCCAGGTGATATCAGCGATCTTCTCAGGAGGGTAGCTCTGAACGTGAGACTTCAGCTCGTTGAAACCGACTGTCCATTTATCGACGAAGTCTTTATTGTAAAGCTCCTCGTTTACGATAACGTTCATCATGCCCAAGGCCAACGCCAAGTCCGAACCCGGCCTCAGTCTTAACCACATCTCTGCCCGGTCGGTGAGCTTATGTTTCCGTGGATCTATCACAATGAGTTTGGTGCCCCTATCTATCGCTTCGCTGATCTGCCTATATTCTCCGATACGGGAATCAAATGGGCTTATGCCCCATAGAATCAGACAGGAGGGTGGATACTCATAATCGGGGCGTGCAAAGTACCCATAGGTGATTGTTGAGGCATGGCTCCTTGGCACAAAGCAAACGTGAGCCATTGAGGAGATATTCGGCGAACCAAAAAGATTAGCAAACCGAGTCATATAATCTTCCTGCATGCCCTTGGCTGCACCGCGGACGAAGGCCGTTGCCTCGACTCCATACTCATTCTTGACTCTGGTTAGCTCAGCAGCGACGGTATCGAGTGCCTCATCCCATGTGACCTCCTTCCACTTACCCTCTCCTCTTGTGCCTACTCTCTTCAGCGGGTGCTTAAGCCGATCAGGATGGTAGAGAAGCTGTAGCGCCGCTTCGCCTTTTACACACAGGACTCCCCTATTGACAGGGTGATCAGGGTCACCTTCCACCTTGACAGGGGTACCATCTTCAAGATGTATCAACATACCGCAGGCCATTTGGCACATGCTACACGTGCTCCTTACTATTTCTCTACCCATTTTTTTCTTTTCCTCCTTTATATGCTGAGATAACGGCCGAATGGGTTGCCTATGAACGTTGTCTCCTGATACGCATAAAGCTTTCAACTACCAAATCGGCAAACTTTGGGTCATTGATATGTGCCTCTACTTCTTTGACCGGAATATTCTTGCTGAGCTTGCTCTTGAGTCCTTCAATAAGCGCCTTCTCTGATCCGAGCTCCTTCTCAATTTTGTAAAAAGGTGTCCCCTCTTTCCCCGTCAGTGAGCCCAGACCTCGGGTCGGGATCAAGACCTCTACTGGACCAGTAGCCTTATTTAATCTTTCGGCTATTGTTTCTCCCGCAATCTTTGCTTCATCAGGTTTCAACAGCATTGGGGTCGCCTTAGGGTTGTGTTCATGCAACGGGCGATTCTTATATTTTTCTGGCACGGTTTCCAAACCCCGGAACGCTATGTACGCACTCGCACCAGGCACTATAACTTGCGGGAGACCTTTCTTGCCCGCCTCTATGAGTCTATGGGGGCCGGCATTAGACATGCCACCGAAAAGGAAATTGCCGATCTCCCAAAGACACCCCTCTATCACTGCCACCACATCTGGGTCTTTTGCTACAAAGGGTTCCAAGCATCTTCCTCCTATACCCATGGCATGAAATACAACCACTTCGTATCCTTTCTCTTCAAGAATCGATTTTACCCTCAGACCAAAAGCGGTGGTCAGACCTATCATAGTCAAAACAACGGTTGGTTTTCCTGATTTATCTATTTTCGGAGCATTTACCATGTTTGATATTGCAAATGCAGCGTTGGCTAATATCTGATTTGTTATTTTATTTAAGCCGGCTATATCAGCGATCGATGGCATCAGTGTTATATCTTTGTCCCCTACGTAGAACTGCGGAGATTCGGGATCGCCGACCTTAGTGGAAACGAGAAGCTTAGGAACGCCTACCGGCAGCTCCTTCATTACTGCCGATGCAAAAGTGGAATTCATTCCTCCACCCAGACCGAATATTCCGTCAAGCTCTCCACGCTCATATAATTCTTTTGCAATTATCTTCGCTCCCTTCTCCATTATCTTTAAGGCTGCGCCTGCCTCAGGGATGGCTCTAACCTCTTCTAATTTCGAGCCGCTAATCCTTGCCACATATTCAGCAGAGTAGTCGCCCTCAAAAAAAGAACCCTCCATGCAGGCACCATCTATGACGATCACCCTGTGGCCTTGCCCTTCTATCAACTCTTTGACGTATTTGGTTTCTGGGCCCTTTGTATCAAGTGTTACTACTATTACAATATTCTTCATCGCTAACCCTCCCTTTTCATAATGTTTTTATTCTATGCCTCCTCTCCCAAATAGGCCTCAATCACCTTCCTTTCGCGAACGACATCCTGCGGCGCACCTTCTGCTATCTTCTCACCAGCGTTGATTGCAACTACCCTGTCGGATATTCCAAGAATTGCTTCCATGACATGTTCCACAACGATCAGAGTTATCCCGGAGTCTCTGATCTTTTTCACCAAAACCATGGCTTCCTCAACCTCGGTTGGAGTCAGACCCGCCATCATCTCATCCAGTAATAGCAGTTTTGGTTTTGTCGCTAACGCCCTGGCAGTTTCCAGCTTTTTCCGGTCAACGACTCCAAGTGCTGAAGCCCTCCACATGCTCTTCTCACCAAGACCGATAAACCTTAGAATCTTTTCAGCCTCTTCTTTCGCTTCCCTCATGCTCCAGGTTGGGGTACATCCAAAAGCCTTACCAACCATGACATTCTCTAAAGAGGTCATTTGGGCAAAAGGCTTTGTCAACTGAAAAGTCCTCGCAATACCCATTTGGCATATTTTATGAGAGGAGAGAGGGGTGATATCGATCCCATTTAATTTTATCTTACCGCTATCCGGCTTCAAAAGCCCGCTGATCAGATTGAATAGAGTTGTCTTCCCTGACCCATTGGGTCCGATGAACCCCAGGATCTCCCCTTTATAAACATCGAGATCCAGATGGTTGATGGCCATTAAACCACCAAAAGACTTGGATAGAGAGTCCATCTCAAGCATCATGACGATTTCTCCGTGTAAAGCTGAGCTTATCCTCCTTGTACCATAGGTTTTCTACCCAAGGTCACCATTTTGCCATATCGCCTGATGGCTTCGATGAATCCATCTGGCATGTATAAGACTACAAGAATGAAGAGAACACCAAACACAGCCAAATGCAATCCCCCCGGTAGATGAAGAGACAGCCACTGCTTAAGTAAAACGAAAAAGACAGATCCGATGATGGGACCGATGAGGGTGCCTATCCCTCCGACGAAGACGATCACCACTGAGTCGAAGGTCCAAATGGGTGAAAAGACATAACCCGGCTGAATGGCAACCATGTAAAAGGCGAATATCCCTCCTGCTAAGCCAGCAAGAAAAGTGCTGATGGCGAAAGCGATGAGCTTGTTTTGAAGAATGTTCACCCCGGAAGTCCTCGCTGCATCCTCATCCTCCCGAATCGCCATCATCCCGAGTCCAAGTCTCGAACGACTGATGAAATAAACGGCGATCACAGACAACACAGCTCCCATGAGGCTGAGGTAATAGCGGGGAAGAAGGCTATAGGTTAGCAACGTTTCAACGGGCAACACGGAGGCGACTGGGAAACGGGTATCGATGACGACCTTCAGAATCTCAGCCAAGACCAGTGTTCCTATGACAAAATAGATACCTCTTAATCGAAAGGCGGGTATCCCGATGAGGAGAGCGAAAACCGTAGCGATGAAAGCACCGGAGAGGAGGGAGGCCGGAAAGGGGAGCCCGGCTAACCAAAGGTAACGTGTGGTTAAGGCTCCCAAACCAAAAAAGGCGGCATGCCCCAGGTTGACCTGACCTGCATAACCGCCAATGATGTTCCAACTTTGTGAAAGGAGGATATACTGCAAGGTCAAACAAGACCAGGTCAGAACATCGGAACGGTTGGTAAAGAGGGGCAGCATAGCTAAAAGAGCGATGATGCCTCCGAATATGAAAAAACTTTTCCAGTTTTTCGGCACAGATTTCTCCTTATGCTCTTCCGAATAACCCCTGGGGTCTGAGTACGAGAATGATTAGAAAGATGAGTAGCCCGATGGCAATGGTATAGGGGCCCATGAAGATAGCGCTTACGGCCTCAACGATTCCCAATATGAGGCCAGCAACAAAAGCCCCTACAATGCTTCCCATTCCAGCGAGGACGACGACAATAAGGGCTTTAAGAGTCCACGGCATTCCCATGAAGGGGGTAAGTTCCTGCGTCAAAGCAATCAGAACTCCAGCTATGCCAGCTAAGGAAATACCGAGACCGAAGGTGATCATAAATGTCCATTCGATATGAATTCCAGATAACTTGGCGGCCTTCCAGCTCTCGGCCGTCCCCCTCAAGGATTTGCCAAAGTAGGTTTTAGTGAGAAATAAATACATGGCAAGAATCACGATGATCGCTATACACACACCGGCCAGAGGCACATAACCAAAACGGACACCGAGCAGATCGAAAGCCTGACCGCTATATGCAGGGCTTATTGCCCTCTCATCCGCAGTCCATAGCACCATCGCTATTTGAGGAAAGATGAGGTACAGGCCAAAGGCAATGAGGAGGGAATTTTTTAGCTTCACTTCTTCATGGAATTTTGCTACACGAGAAAAGACCACCTTATAAAAGACAATCCCTATCAGGAAAAGAAAAATTCCCACCAGGGGTAATCCCACGAAGGGGTCCACACCGTATAGTTTAAAAAGCCAAAAGCCAATGTAACCTCCGACCATTAAAAATTCGCCATGGGCCACATTCAAAATTCTCATCACTCCAAAAATCAAAGAGAGACCCACTGCAGCTAACCCGTAGAGGGCCCCCACATTGATCCCGTTCACAAAAGTTTGAGCTAAAAACTGAACCATCCCTTCTTCTCATTTAAGCGTAATGGGTTCCGAGATAGGCCTGTATCACCCGCCTATCCCTCAGGAGGTTTTTGGCCTGTTCATGTTGGACAATCCGTCCATTCTCAATGATGTATGCCCTTTTCGCAACCCTCAAAGCGATATGAACATTTTGCTCCACAAGGAGGATGCTCACCCCGGTTTGATTTATCTGACAGATTGCCTCAAAAATGTTTTTTGTGACCAGGGGTGCCAACCCCAAGGACGGCTCATCGAGCATGAGCAATTTGGGTCTGGATAGCAGTCCTTTACCTATGGCCAACATCTGTTGCTCTCCACCACTGAGGGTCCTTGTCAATTGGTTTCTACGATTTTTCAGGATAGGAAACAATCCATATACGACATGGAGGGTCTCCTCTTTTTCTTTCCTCCCCCTCTTGCTAAAAGCGCCCAACTCTAAATTTTCTGAAACGTTCATCCCAGGAAATATACCCCGATCCTCTGGAACCAGACAGACACCGAATTCGACAATTCGATGGGATGGCTCTTTATCGAGTCGAACACCCTCGAAAAGGATCTCTCCTGTAGTGGGTGGTAGAAGGCCTGCTATGGCCTCGAGTAAAGTACTCTTTCCAGAGCCATTAGCGCCGATAAGAGCGACGATCTCTCCCTTATCGAGAGTGAGGGATACATCCCACAAGGCTTTAAGCTCTCCATAGTATGTATCGATATGGTTGACCTCGAGCATGGCTTCACCGATCCAAGATGGGCTTACGATCCATCACTCCCTTAATAACTAACTATTTGCTATCTCGAAGACCATGGGGGTTGCCACTTCAAATCCACCTTCGGGATGTTCTTTTTATAATTTTGCCCTGCTTCGTTGTAGTAGACGATGTTCTGTTTCCCATCCTTCCACTGGAGGACGAGAACCAGCCGGTCAACAGCCCAACCCTGAGGAGAGAAATGAATACGACCCGCTACCGTCTCCGTATCTGTTTTAGCTATGGTATCTCGTATGGCCTTTCTGTCTAAAATGCCTGCCCTCTTGACAGCATCCACCAAGACCTGTCCTGCTGCATAGGCCGAACCGGTGATTGGATCCCCTAATTTACCGTGAACCTTTTGATGCTGAGCATTCAGTTGATCATTGCCTGATATGGCTAACTGGTTGCTCCAGGCGACAGGGACACAAACATAATCGGCAAGGGGGCCTAATGCAGGACCAAATGACGAGGCTTCGGGAGCACGGATCCAGTAGATCAGTTTTGGATTGTAATCGAGTTCCTTCATCTGCTTTATCATCGCAGGGCCCTCTGGTGGTGCTGGGTAACCGAGCAATATTTCTGCTCCGGCTGCCTTCGCCCCTGTGATCATGGCACTGAAATCCTTGGTTCCGAGTGCATATTTCTGGTGGTAAACGATCTCGAAGCCCTTCTTTTCAGCTCCCTTCCGCCAATATTCCACTGCCTCTTCGCAATCAAGCTGATTGATCTCAAAAATGGCCACCTTCTTGGGCCTCGGCTCCGGCATGCTCATTATCATGTTGTAAACCAGCGGTGAGATAAAAGGTGTTTTGAAAAAGGTTGAGAACATATAGTTGATACCCCTCTGATGAGGTGTCCAGCCTGCACAACCAGGACCCAACCATACCATCTTATTCTTCTGGGCAACCACTGTCCCCACCTCAAAGGAGGTACAACCAATTCCCCCCAAATTGGCGACTGCCCCCCATTCATTGGCAACTTCAAGTTGTAATATCGTTTTAAGTCCATCCGATTCGTCATCGAGTATTTTTATTTCAACAGGAATCTTCTTATTAAATTCCTTTATGAAAATTCCCCCCTCGGCGTTCACTTTTTCAAAATAGATCTGATAGGCGTTCTTGGCCTGTGTGGCGAGTGGGGCAAACGGCCCGGTCAATGAGAGAACCGCACTCACTTTAATGGTCTCCGGAGCTTTTTTAGCAGCGGGCAACATGCTCGGAATAACAAAAACCGCACACACCACAAAAAGACTAAATAATATAACCAACCATTTTTTCTTCATTTTTTTACCCCTCCCTTGTTAAGTCATTTTTTCTCAGATCATTCGAATTATTCCCCACCATATCCTATATAATTTCTTGGCTTCCCTTTCTACCACCTCCCTTCCATGATTATCAAGGGGTCCTATTGGGTGAAGCCCCATTGTGATGCTTCACGAAATTCCATCGCCCTTATATTCTCAATCACAGTGGTTCAATCATTTTCCTTTAAAGGCTGGTGTTCTTTTTTCTAAGAACGCGGCGATGCCTTCCTCGGCATCTTTAGAATGAGCAACTCTATCGTATTCGTCGAGTTCGAGTTTAAGAGCGTTATCAAGAGGAAGGTCAATGCCTCTGCTTATGGCCCTTTTGCACGCTTTGACCGCGAAGGGACCGCTTGAGGCAATTTTCTTTGCCAAAATGTTTACCTCCTCCATAAGGGCCTCACTGCTGTTACACACCTTCTCCACCAAACCAAATTGGTAGGCCTCGGCGGCTGTGAGCATATCTCCCGTAAACATAAGGTATTTTGCCCTACCCACTCCAAGGAGTCTTGGAAGGAGCTGAGTTCCTCCATAACCGGCCATGAGTCCGAGTTTCGCTTCTGGAAATCCAAATTTCGCATTCTCCGAGGCAATCCGGATATCGCATGCCATCGCCAACTCGCATCCACCACCGAGAGCATATCCATTTATTGCGGCAATCACGACTTTACTTGATCCCCGAATCTTAGAGAAGATCGCCTGGCCTTTCGCAATCAGTTCGGATCGCTTGGTGCCTGCTTCTTTAATCTCTTTTACATCAGCCCCTACAATAAAAGCTTTATTACCTTCTCCAGTGATTACTACAACGATAACTTGGTCATCTTGCTCCAACTCTGAAAAGATCTGTTCAAGCCTCATCATAATGTTGCTGTTCAAAGCATTGAGCGCTTTTTCCCTCTTGATGATGATGTAAGCAATGGGTCCTTCTCTGTTAAAGAGTGTCTCTTCTCCGTTCATTTATGATCCCTTCTTGATACAAAAAAGCTCCGAGTTAGAAACATGCATGCCGTCATGCGGTTAAGGACCTGGTCGGTTTTTCGTGGAGCCTTGCTGATTTATCTCTCTCTCAAGATAGCCCATTTCTTGCGAAATCTTCCTTGCTGTTTTACACACCTCTTTGATAATCTGCTTTGTGCCTGTGGAGTTCAGAGATGAAGAGATGATGCCGACTCCCACCCCGGCAATGACTTTTCCGGTATAATCCCGTATAGGGGCAGCAATTCCCGTGATCCCCTCTAAAGCTTCTTCCTTATCCACAAAGAACCCTTGTTCACGAATTTTAAGAAGCCTTTTCCTGAAGACTATCTGGTTTGTAATAGACCTTCTAGTAAAAGGTCTCAGAGGGGTTTTCTTCAATAGTCGATTGACTTCGCTCTCTGGAAGATAAGCCACCAGGATCTGGCCCAGCATTCCGAAGTGGGGTGGGCGCCGAGTTCCTATCTGTGAGGCAAATCGAATGGGATTCCTCGTATCCTCCATTTTGTCGATGTAAACGAGCTCGTCATCCTGTAAGACACCCAGAAAGGTTGTCTTTCCTAAAGTGAATTGCAATTGGGTTAAATGGGGAGACGCAACTCTTCTGATCGAAAAGGATGAAAAGATGACGCTTCCCAGTTCGAACAACTTGAGACCAAGGGAATACTGTTTTGAAGGCGGATCATATCTGAGGAAGTCGCATTTCATCAATGTGAAGGAGAGTCTTGAAACCGTTGCTTTGGAGAGATTCAGAATCTTCGATAATTGACTTAAGGTTAACGCCTGTCTATCCCTATTGAAGGCGCATAGAATCTTGAGAGCCCTTTCGAGTGATCGGTTATAGAAACGTTCCTTTTTTAGGGAAAACATAATGTATCACTTAATGAATCAATGTTTCACTGTATTAAATTATACCGCAATAAAAAGTTTTGTCAAGAAATATTTTTCAAAACCTGGAACTCTGATATAAGGATCAAGGATCGAAGATAGTTATGGTAGCACAAATAGATTCGCTGAAGTTATGTGGGATGAATTAGGGAGGTGAGAGTCCGGTATACTTGGTATAAATCGAACTACGGGTGACTCCAAGTACTTTGGTCGTTTTGTGAACCGAAAAATCGACCAGCATAATTACTTCATGGGAAAGAAAGATCCCAAAGTAGGCCCCCGCAAAAACAATCAGTTTATTGCGGTTGAGCATTTTGAGCTTTCTTCGATACATCTCCCGGTACGTTTCTTTGCCTAACGCATCAAGCCGTGCCTGCTCTTCTTGCCACATCAAAAAGGCTTTGCTCAGCGCCTTCATGGCCATCACCATGTAGACCTGAACAAACACACCCTCCCTTGTCTCCTGGGGAGGATCCTCCAGATGCCAGTCCTGTTTCGTCTCATGAAAGAGATTATTTTCCAACAGACTGCGATCATCATAACGGTCAAAAGCGACAAAGGGATCTTTAACCTCTCCATTGGTTACAAAAACCACTTGTTTATCCACCGGAGGCGTCTGGTTGTTCCAGGTTTTGACCACCACCGCATTCAAGGGAATCGGCTCATAATCTTTCTTAGCCGTATTCGCCTCAGACCCTTCGGGGTTAAACCAATCGCAACTCAAAAGCCCTGGTACCCCTACCAAGGTCGTTAAAACCTTCTCGTCAAATTTCTTCTTCCCATAACCATGCCTCACCGTCACTTCACGCGTTCTCTCCATCGAGCAAGGAGCCTCCAAGGCAAGTGCCCGGGCATCCCGGGTCGCTTCCATATCGCTCTTCAAAGGAATGATAAATTCAATCCCTTGCTGATCGATCGCATATAAACTCTTCCCATCCAAAAAGGCTCGGTCCACCACCAGGGAACGGATCACACTGGTCTCCTTCACATTCTCTTTGGCCTGCTACAATACCGGAGGGGATCATCGAAACGTGGCACGGATTGGAGATCGACAGGGGGCATATCGATGGCTTGAAGGAAAGGTTTAGAAAAGCCCGAAGGGTTGTTTACCTCGGAGACAATTGTGGTGAGCTGGTATTTGATAGGCTTTTAATAGAAGTCCTTCTTGAAATGTATGATTTGGAAATGACTTATGTGACTCGCACGCTTCCCATTATGAATGATGCCACGTTAAGAGATGCCCTTTCCATGGGTATGGCGAAAGTGGCTCACCTGATGGAAAATGGAGTTGTTGAACACCTCCAGGCACTTTTTTAAAAAGGATCTGTCCGGAATTAAAAAGATTGATAGGAAATTCAGATCTAGTGATATCAAAAGGGGGAGGAAACTATGATTCGCTCACTGAAGAAAGAAGTCTCAAAGGGAAAGTTTCTTTTTTATTCTTGGCAAAATGCTATCCCTATTGCTATCTCCACCACGTTTCCCTGAACACTCCTATCATTGACCATTTTTAAATGGTCCTCCACAGGACTCAATCTGTCAGACACTGTCAGACAGCCACACCAAAGGTTTTTGACTTCCAGCCGGAAGAGCAGCTGTCGGCCTGACTTCAAGGGACCCCAACAGGATGCCTGATCAAGCGACAGTCATTCCAGGTTGTCGGTGATCTTACTTGAGCAAACTCTGCAACTGCATCGCCAGCATCATATCGCCTTTTACCTTAAGCTTTCCTCCCATAAAGGCTGCAATGCTGTCCAGCCTACCCTCCACCATATCAGTAAAATCGTTTGAATCCATGGTAATAGTGATGTTTGAGGACTCTGAGGCGCCTTCGTTAATCACGCCCTTTCCGTCGGCGATCGTCACAGAGTATATTCCAGGATCTCCCCCACCGATGTCAAATTGGAACACACCCTGCAATCCCGCCAACTTTGCAGGATTGGCCTCCATCCTTTTCTGCATTTCGTTAAAAATGTCCTTGGTCGCCATTTCGATCCTCCTTTTTCTTTATTGAACGAAAGAGTAGATAAAACCTCAATAAAATTTACATAATCTCGTAAAAAGTGTCAACCGTTGATTGCACCGTTGATTGTACTTTGTCAAGCCGATTTAGAAATGTCCTATTCTTACTAAAGTAGAAATGTCCTCTTTTTAGGGTTGAATCGGAGGCTAAATGAACTTTCAAAGAGGGTGAGTTCAGAGATCCCCTCAATGGTTATGATATGACCTGACGTTTTCTGAACCGAAGATATTGCTTTAGTTTAGGTTTACTTATTTTTGCCCGAAGTTTCATTCTAATGAATCTATTTGCAATCGTCCCCATCTCCAAGTGTTTCAGTGGGCGGGTCGCGACCTTGACCTTATTCTGCCGAATGGCTGCAAAAACGGATTCAAGGTTTTTCTCTGCATCAATCAATGAAAAAGTGGTTCCAAGTTGAGAGAGGAAGTGAGCATCGGAGTTTCCCACTAATGGGAATCCAAATGATTTGGATACTTCAACGGCCCTTTGGTTGAAGTTGATCATGGGGGAATAAAAGTGACAATATTCAAGTGCATCGAAGAGACCGAGGTTCTTCAAAAGGTATCCATTTAAAGAGTAGGTTCCAGGGAAATAGGGGTGTGGGGCGATGATCAAGGTTTCCGGACGCCGCAGTTTTGAAAGACTGAAAAAATCTGCACATTTTTGATAAGGGGGGGGATTCAAAACAAGGACATGACGCCTCTGAATTGTCATCTCTATGCCGGGGACGAGGAGGACCCCCCTTTCTTGGGCATAAGATAAAAGGTCTTGATTAAAAGTCATCCGGTGATGATTGGTAATGGAAATCACGTCAAACCCTTCAGCGGAAGCTTTTGAAATCAGTTCTTTGGCCGTGTATCGTATGCGATCCAAGGGATCCTCAGCAGTGTGAAGATGGAGATCAGCCTTGAGGGGTCTCGCTTTTTTAGTTCTGAAGATAGATTCTTTTACCATTTTTTCATTCCATCAAACCTATTTCATGGCATTCGTCTTTATAAGATTTAGAAGGTGCGATGTCAAATTTTGGAGGAAGATAAAGGTCAATCGGTTTCTGGGATCATGGTGGCAAACCTGAATACGCTGCCGGAGTATGACTCGACATCCTGGAAAAACGGGGGGGCCCAATTAGCCTTGTCCATATGGAAGAATTCGGCGGAAGGGAATGTTACTATTTTCCCTTCCTTTCTAAAAGCTCTTTCATTTTGGCGAGCAACACCTCTGCTTCGAATGGCTTAGACACAAAGGCATCGGCCCCTACCTCTTTACCTACTTTCTGGATTTCTTGCGGTGTCCTTCCAGAAGAAATGATGATCGGGATAGATTGAGATTTTGGATCCGCCTTCAGAAGTTGGCAAACCTTATATCCATTCATTTTAGGGAGCATGATGTCCAGGATAATCAGGCTCGGGTTTTCTTTATAGGCTTTCTCCAAACCTTCCTGACCATCGCCAGCGGTAATGACTTCGTAATTATTGGCTTCTAATCTCATCTTGAGCATGTTCGATATGACTGCCTGGTCTTCTACGATAAGAATTCTTTTTTTCTGCGGTAATCGATCTTTTCTGGCAATGGCATCCGCAGAAAAGTGTTTTCTGGCCGAGTAAACGATTTCATCCCAAGACTCCTGAGATAATTCTTCAACAGATTGGATCAGGCTATCCACGTTCTTTTTTCCATTTGAAAGCAATTCTTTCTGTTGGGTGTTCAGCGCTCCGGGTATTTCATCCAGCACCAGCGATAAGCTCTCTTTGACGACTGTCAGTGGGGTGCGAATGACATGGGATATCATTCCCATGAGTTCATAGGTCAAGATTTCTAACTCATGTCCCAGGGGTTCCTCCTTGACTCTTTTGAGTTCCTCTTGCTTGCCGGGAAGTTCCCTTTTTACACTTTTAAGTTCCTCCTCTTTTCTCAGAAGTTCCCCTTTCACACTTCTCACTTCTTCTTCTTTTCCAAGAAGTTGTTCTTTTAGGTTTTTCATTTCTTCTTCTTTTTTGGAGATCTCTTTTTTGGTACTCGTTACTTCCTCGTCTTTTCCCTGAAGCAATTTTTCTATATTTCTTATTTGCTCTTCTTTGGCAGAGAGGAGTGGGGATAATATTTTAATAAACCGAGAGGGACTAAGAAATTCCCCTATCAGATGATTGAGCTCGTCCGTGGATTTTAAGGCAGGCCTTAAGAGGGCGAAACAATTGTCACAATTGGATCCTACGATATTATCCAAAATAATGCTTGCCCCTTCACGAACAACCATGAGTTGGCTTCGTAAATCGTGTCTGACTGACGAAAGATAAGATTCTATTTTTTCCTGTTCGTTCATCTCATTCTCCTCTCTTGGAGATTTCCAAAAGATGATTCCGGCATGCCCTTAAAAGAAATTCTATTGTGAAATCTTCGCAAAACGTGACTTGCTCCTCTCTGGGTCTTTTTTCGGATAGCCGGATCACGTTCCTAAATTCCCTAGCTGCTTTGTCAAATTTATTCTGGTATAAATAGATATTTCCGAGGTTATAATAAGCCAGGATCGAATCGGGCGTGACATAAATAACCCTTCTGAATAGTTTTTCCGCCTCTTTAAGATCACCGTTTTTATAGGATAAAACCCCTAAAAGATAATAGGCCTCAACGCTGAGATTATCCAACTCTATGACCTTTGCGAGGAGATTTGCCGCTTCCTTGTATCTTGCCTCATTCGCCAAGGAAATAGCGTGAGTCAGATCGGTCAGGATAGGGTTTTGATCTGGAGTGTTTTGCTGAGGGGGGAGGGAGAGGGAAAGCGGACGAAACGTTTTCCCGGTTTCTCTGGAAGGCGCGAGTTTCTCTTGCAAAGGGGGTTCCACATTCTTGTGAAAAAAGCTTTTTCCCCTCCCGGTCTCTTTAAAGGAGGTTAAGCCCTCAAGGTTCACCTCCGGTATCGCCATAAACGGTTTGGTCTCCTCTTCATGAGTCCACCGTAACCTTTTCTGATAGATGAAAGTCTGGGGAAACTCCACTCTCTCAAACTTGTTCGTGACTTGCCACAGAGTCTCTGTATGTCCAAGAAAAAGATACCCTTCGTCGACCAGACAATTATAAAAATTCTCAATCACGCGCTGGGTGGTCTGACCATTAAAATAGATGGTTACGTTCCTACAGAAGATTAAATCTACTTGTTGCATCCTTTCGTCGATACAGGGATCTTTTACTAAATTATGATACTCAAACTGAACCAACTCTTTTACCTCAGCATGAAGAAGATAGGTTGAGCCGTAAATCTTGAAATATTTATCCAGGTATTCCTTCGGCAAGTGCCCGATATCCTTTTCGCCATATTGAGCCTCTTTCGCGCAAGCGAGTCCGTTTCGATTAATATCGGTGCCTAAAATAGAGATACGCCACTCTTTATATGAGGGTAATACCTCCATCATCGCCATCGCAATGGAGTAGGGTTCATCTCCCCTTGAGCACCCTGCCGACCAGATTCGTAGACGCTTATCTCCAGAATGGCTTTTCCTCTGGATGATTTCAGGTAAAACCAATCTCATGAGTACGTTAAATTGAGCTTTGTTTCTGAAAAAATAGGTTTCACCGATTGTAATCAGATCGAGAAGTTCCCGAATCTCCAAGCGTCCCGAAGGATGAAATTTTAGAAGGTTGTAATATTCCTGGTAGGAGTCGTAACCTCGCTGTTGTAAACGCTGCCAAAGAGCGAAATGCAACGACTGGCTCCTGTCTTCTTCAAATTGGAGACCACAGGTTTCGATGAGCAGGTCTTGAAAGAGACCGAAATCGCCTGATGACAAAGGTAAGATATCTTTCATCATTGCCATGCCGACAGTTCAGTGACTTCTTTTTTTGTTACGATTTGTTCCAAATCTAAGATGGGGATGATTCTTCGGCCCACTCTTGCCAGGCCCGATATCACCTCTGCTTCCATTTGCATGGACACCAGTTCTGGTATCGGCTTCACCTCTTCTTGGGAGATAGCAATAATCTGACTTAAGCTGTTGACCATTAGCCCGACTGTGAAGCGATGGACTCTACAGATGATGATTCTTTTGTTGCCATCCTCTTCTTCCGAATGGAGATGGAGTCTCTTTCCCAAATCCATTAACGCTACGATCTGTCCTCTTAGATGGATAACTCCCTCAATAAAGTCTGGCGTTTGGGGGAGATGGTAAATTTCTTGCGGTTTTAACACCTCACGCACATAAGAGATATCACACCCCAATTCCACCCTAGCCACCCTAAAGACCAAAATCTGACTTTCCTCTTTTTTTTTAAGACTTTCGTTTTGCATCGTTCAATCAAAAATCGGTCCACTTGACGAAAAGGGTCTAACTCACCATGAAAACGATCTCTTCTGCGATTCTTTCCAAGGAGAGCACTTGATCAATCACATTCATTTCGATAGCCACATTGGGCATACCAAAAACGACACAACTCTTTTCATTTTGGGCAATGGTTTTCCCCTGCGATTGTTTGATGGCCTTCATTCCCAAGGCTCCATCTCTCCCCATCCCGGTCAGGATGGCACCTACACTTCCTTTTCCATAGATCTTGGCAACAGATTCCAACAATACATCCCCCGAAGGTTTGTGGCCTCCATGGAGCGGTTCATTCGAAAGGCTAATCTTCCCACCTTCCTTAACCTGCATGTGAAAATTGTCCGGAGCAATGTACGCCACACCTGGTCGTATTTCTTCTAAGTCTTCTCCAATCTTCACCCTGATTTTACATTCTTTATTTAGCCAATCCACCAGGCCTGTAAGAAAACCATTGGTGATGTGCTGAACAATTACGATCCCACAAGGAAAATCCTCAGGAAGTCTTTGGAGTATCTTAAGAAGGGCCTGGGGGCCCCCGGTGGAGGCCACCATGGCTACGATCTTATTTGAAACCTTTTTCAGGGGAGACGTCAGATCAATGATGGGCCTTTCATTTCTCCATTTCCCGATAGACTGATCCGTGACTTTCACTCCCGTCAGAAATTTTATCTTAGCGATCAGAGCCTCCCCAGACTTTTTATTTCCAACAAGCTCCAGCTCACTTTTATCGATTACGTCCAAAGCACCGTGAGAGATGGCTTTGAATACCTTCTCCATGCCGAGCCGAAAGACAGAGGAGGATACAATCAGGATGGGGGTAGGGTGATAGGCCATGATCTGTTTCGTTGCCTCAAATCCATCCATGACAGGCATATCCATATCCATGGTGATGATATCTGGTTTGAGGCGAGGCACCAGTTCGACGGCCTCTTTTCCATTATTCGCAACGGCAACCACGAGGATGTGTGGGTCTGAGTTCATCATATTGGTCAGGATCTTGCACATCAGCGGAGAATCTTCAACCACCAGCACCCTGACCATACCCTTGATTTCTGGTTCCATATTACCCTACTAACCGTTCAATGGTATCCAACAGATTTGTCTGTTCAAAAGCGCTTTTTACAATATAAGCGGCTGCACCCACCTCCATGCCGTGTCTTTTATCCTCTTCCTTCTGTAAGGCGGTGAGCATCACAAAAGGAATATCCTTGAATCCTTCGTTTTTCTTCAGGGTTCTGCAAAGTTCAAATCCATCCATCCTGGGCATCTCAAGATCACTGACAATGAGGTCGTATTGATGGGCTGTCAGCCTATCCAGTGCGTCTAAGCCGTCCACGGCTGTATCAACGAGGTATCCGTGGCTCTCCAAGATACTCTTCTCAAGCTCTCTGGTCGAAAAGGCATCCTCCACCACTAATATCCTTTTCTCTTTACGTTTCACTTTGGGAGCGTGCCTCTTTTCTGCCACCGGCTGAAGACCAAGAGCACTATGAGCCATCAAATCTTCGATATCCAGGACCACCGCCACCTCACCGGTTGCCAAAATGATAGCCCCACTGACATTCTTCACCTTACCAAGATGCTTTCCTAAACTTTTTATAAATACTTCTTCATCTCCGACAATCTCATCCACAATGAAACCGATTCGCCTATTGAGGGAGGCCACCATGACCACCAACATGGTTTGGTTCACCTTTTTCTCTTCCTCTCTTGCGGGCGGAAGTCCAAGCACTGTATCCAATCTAACTAAAGGGAGGATCTGTTCCCGCAAGGGGAAGGCCATTCTCCCTTCAATCGTGGAGACATCCTCCCTATTTACTTTTACACTCTCTGTAATCGAGTGCATCGGAAGGGCAAAGAGTGTGCCCTGAACCTTTACCAGCAGCACCTGGATAATGGCAATGGTTAATGGTAAGACCAAAGTAAATTTCGTCTCTCTATTTTTCTGAGTTTCTAACATGACTCGGCCTTTCAGCTTGGTGATATCCCGCATGACAATATTAAGTCCTATTCCCCTTCCAGACACATCCGTTACAATCGGACTCGTGGAATAACCATCCATGAATACAATATTCAACACCTCTCTCTCTGTCATCCCTTTCAAGTCATCACTGGATACAAGCCTTTTCTTTAAGGCCGTCTGTTTGATCTGGTCCACATCTATCCCTCTGCCATCATCCTCTACCTTGATCACCACATTATCCCCTTCATGAAAGGCAGAAACCTTGATGGTTCCATCTCTTGGTTTCCCCAGGGACAACCTTATTTCTGGCTCTTCAATTCCATGGTCAATGCAGTTACGCAAGATGTGGATGAGTGACGTCTTCATTCCCTCCAAGACCTTTTTATCCAGTTCGGTTTCTGCCCCGGATATCACCAAGTTGATCTTTTTCCCTTGATGAGAGGCAATATCCCTGACCATGCGGGGAAACCCCTCAAAGATCGTGGACAGAGGTAACATCTTTATCTCTTTGATCTTCATCTGTAATTCATCGATGACGGGGTCAAGGTGAAATGCTTCGGCAGACACGTGATCATATAATTTTAGGATATGTTCTCTCAGTTTCTCCATTTGGGCATCACATTGACCGAGCCACTTCATCACTTCTCCCTTTTGAGGAGATCGCTCTTTTTTTATCGCTTCGCTTAAACCAGAAATACTTTTCTGAACCTCCTTGCTAAGTTTCGAAAGCCTTTTTGCCTGGGCAATTTTGGCAGAAGATTTCATCTTGTTGATGACTATCTCTCCAACCAAATAGAGCACCTTGTCCACCCTGCTCAACGGGACACGGATGTATTCGTCCTGTTGAACCGAAGGCGAAGGATCGCCCCCTTGGGTCATTGCATAGGCACATTCTCCCTGTGCCTTTCCTCCTTGGTGTTCCCTCAGTGTCTCCATGTCTTGCTTTCCAGCCATGCACGCTTCGAAATCCATGCAGAGACCTGACACATCGGTATCGACCTCCTTTCCTTGTACAATCTTTTCCAAGATGATCCGGATGGCATCGATACCTTTAAATATTGTCTCAGCCATCAAGGAACTAAAGGTCACCCTTTTGTGGGTGATGGCCTCAAAGACATCCTCGATCCGGTGTGCGATATCCTGGATTTCATGAAATCCAAATACCCGGGCCGCCCCTTTCAGGGTATGGACTTCTCGATTGAGCCTGCTGATCAACTCGGTGTCGTCCGGTTGCTTCTCTAACTCTACGAGTCCATTATCCAGTTTGATGAGGTGCTCTTCGGTCTCTGCCTTGAAAATCGCAATAAGATCTTTCATCTCGGACATACTTCAAGTCCCTTGGTTTTCCTATTTCCTCTGATTCCAATTTAAAGTCTGCAATAGCACTTTTGAGTTCCTCCGACAGAGTGTTTAGCTGTGCTGCGGAGGCGGCCGCTTGTCGGGTGGAGGAGACGAACTGTTTTGTGACCGTATCTATTTCCCTCATTGCCTGAACTACCTGCTCGGATGCGAACTTCTGCTGTTGGGTTGCGATCGAAATCTCCTTTGCGGATTTGGCTGTGCCCTCTATCATTTCGAGGCCCTTTTGGACCCATTTGGTTGATCCTTCAATACTCATAATCGTCGAGTTCGTTTCTCCTTGAATTTCGTTTATAATCTGACGGATTTCCTCCGTTGATTCAGAGGAACGTTCGGCCAATTTTCTCACTTCCTGGGCGACCACTGCAAAACCTCTTCCAACCTCTCCCGCCCGTGCCGCTTCAATGGCTGCGTTTAAGGCCAAGAGATTCGTCTGTTCTGCAATATCATCGATCAATTTCGTGATATTGCCTATGGATTGAGACTTCTCACCCAATGAGAGGATCCTTCGTGCTGTTTCATTGACCTTCATATTGATTTCCTGTATCCCTGCCAATGTTTCTCCGGCTAACCTTGCCACATTTTCAGCATTCTGGGCGATATGCGTCGCCGTGGTGTTGAGTTCCTCAATGGTAGTGGTCACCTCGCTAATGCCAGACGACTGTTGCGCCGCACCGGTGGCTTGTTCTTCAGAGGCTGCCCGAATCTGGCCTGAAGAGGCACTGATTTGAAGACCTGCGTTGTGGATGTGTTCAACCATCCGTTTCATTTCTTCGTATGCTCGTTTGAGGTCTGAGATGTCCCGTATAATCCCCCGAAACCCTATCGGTTTCCCGGAGGGGTCTTTAATGAGCGTAATGGATGCCTCCACCCATTTCTTGGTTCCGTCTTTTCTTATAATCTCATGATCAAAACCCTTAGCGGGTTCTCCTGTTCGGTATACTTTATTATAAACTTGAAAGGTCCTCTTGGCGGTTTCTTTATCTAAATACCGTCGGTCATTCATGCCCAACAGTTCCTCTCTGGGGTATCCAAAGATTCGGCACATTGAATCATTGAAAAAGGTAAAGTTACCGGGAAGGTCTGTTTCATAATATCCTTCTTCGATGCTTTCGAGAATGTTCCGATATTTTTCCTCACTCGAACGCAGCGCGTCTTCCACCTGCTTACGTTCCGTGATGTCCTTGATGGTTCCCCGGTAGCCGATAATATTTCCCTCTCGATCCTTCCTGATGGTCACGGTGAGCAACGCATAGATTTTTCTCCCATCCTTCCTTTTCAGCTCGAGCTCCATATCTTTTACATAGCCCTGCCTTGCCATGATTTCCTGAAACTTGCTTCGATCTTCCGGGTTATAATAGGTTTGGGCAACCTTGATGTTCATCAGCTCTTCTTTATGGTCATAGCCGAACAACGAAACCATGGCCCCATTCAGATCAATAAATTGTCCATCCGTTGATGTGATGAATAACGGCTCTTTGGAATCATCAAACAATGTGCGATACTTATCCTCCGATTCATGGAGCGCCTCTTCTGTCTGCTTGCGTTCGGTAATGTCCCGTATCACTCCTCGAAACCCTATCGGTTTACCAGAGGACTCTTTTTTTAACGAAATGGATGCTTCGATGAACCTTTTACTCCCATCTTTTCTTATAATCTCATAATCACATTCTTTGCTGGGCTCCCCAGTTCGATAGACCTGATTATAAACATGAAACATCCTCTTGGCGGTCTCTTTATCTAAATACTGTCGATCATTCATGCCTATCAATTCCTCTTTCGGATACCCAAAGATTTGACACATTGAATTGTTGAGAAAGGTAAAGGACCCGGTGAGGTCTATTTCATAAAAGCCCTCTTCGATGCTTTCGAGAATCTCCCGCTCTCTCTCCTCACTTTCTCGCCACTTGTTCCTCAATTTTGAAAATAGTCTAAACATTCCAACCTCCTTTTAGCTCTTCAACGCCATCAACAAGAGCTGTTTGTCCGGTCTTCCTCATTTACGCCCTCTTTTCCAGTATCTTCTCGACATTGATGAGAGCAATTAACTTATGATCCACCTTCCAATGGCCCACAATATATTTCCCTCCCTCGGCAGGGAGGGTGAGGAGGACAGGCTCCATTTTACTTAAAGGGACCTCCATCGTTTCAGTGACTTCATTGACCAAAAACCCTGTCTCCAGAGTTCCAGATTCTATAGCAATAATCCTTGTCTTCTCGGTGGGCTCTTCGTAAGGGAGACTAAAAATGGTTCTTAAATCGGTAACGGAAAGAATATTCCCTCTCAAGTTTATAATCCCGGCGATAAATTCTGGGCTTGAGGGGAGATACGTTATCTTGCCTACTTTGATGATCTCTTTTACTTTTCCAATCTCCACCCCATACCATTCTCGGCCTAACCGAAAAACGATCAACTGGAGTGTTTCCTCCTTCCGCTCCTCCCTTTCATAGAGATCATTTTGGTCGTAGGCTCTATGCTGGATGGTCTCTGCTGTTTCCTCTAATCTCTGAAAGGGTAATGCTTTTTCCATTTTATCAGTCTTCCCTCAATCCGTTTGAGAAGGCTATTGATTAGGACTTGCAGGTCTTTAAGAACCCTGTGATCTTCTCCATGAATGTCTTTCCCTCAAAGGGGATCCCAATATAACCATCAGCCCCTGCTTCCTTTGTGATTTGCAATAGTTTATCCTCGTCTTTGGCAGACATGAACACGATTGGAATATTTTTAGTGACCTCTTTTTCTTTTAGTTTCCGGCATACCTGGCTCCCATTTATACCAGGAAGATTGTAATCGAGTAAAATAAGTTGGTATTGACCTGCTTTTGTTTTCTCAAGGCCTTCTTCGCCTGTTTCAACTGTCTCAACCGAAAACCCCCCTTTCTCAAGTCTAAACTTGAGCATTGCATTGATTGAAGGACTATCCTGAATGATTAGTATCCTATCCATCCCTTTGACCCCCCATTCTTCTATTAGGTTGTGTTTTTTCAAGCATTTAGATAGAAAAATGCAAGTTTCATTCCATACTATTGTCTCTTAAACAATGTTGAGTCCATTTGTCCTTAATAATTAGGAACAATCCGCTAAATCTTCTGTTAAAACATTAGGTTTCCAGAAATTTGGACTTTCTGTTATCTTTTTGTTAAAAGAAGATGAAAGGGAGGATTAAAAAGAATTTAAGGGCTTATAAAATGTTAAAAATGTCAAAATTGGCAAAAAATGTCAATTGAGGTAGGTTTCTGATCAATTGTGATGTTTCGAATTTACGACAAAAACTGTCATTCAATGTACAGAATAAACATATAAAACCTTTTTTTCAATATACCGGGAATCCTTAAAAAAATTGGATGTTAGCCATTTAAAGAAAATAATATTTAATAATATTAAAAAGTTAATTGTGTTACCCATTTTTCTTTCAAACCAATCTTAATTTTGGCATTAAATATGCGAAAAATATGCCTGTCTTTTGAATTTAAATAATTATTCAATGGGCAGGACTCTGAGACGATGACAATTCCTTTTTTAGATCTCATTCCGAGTTTACGAAAGCCAAATTCGCGTAAATTACCTGAAAGACCGCCTTTAAGGCTGGCTGGAATCAATCAAAAGGTTTTTCTCAATCAGTGGGGTGAACCGGAAACACAGTTTGGTCTTAACCGTCTTGGGAAATTGGATAAATTGGGGACTCTATTTTTATTAACTAACGATATTGAAGAGACACCCCTTTCCGTCTGGATTTATAAAAAGAAAGAAAGCGTTCTTCTCTTTACTAAAGAAAAGCTGATTTCCCATTCCAGTTTCAAAAAATTCGTACACGAATCCCGATTATCCATGTCTCATTCAAATCCAATACAAAATATGGATGCGATGAACGTGGCAAGCCATTCTTAGCTCTTTTCTTTTCCTAAATTCTTTTTTTTGAATCCTTGAGCCCTAATATTATTTTGTAAGGGATTGTGTTTATTAGATTTTTTGAGAACCGTCCCCGGCCCTCTGAAAGATGAGTAAGTTTAGTCTGTTTGATATTTGCTCCATTTTTATTTAAAATTATTGAATTGTCACTGAGCTCTTTTCGACATGGGGGTGTAATCATGAAGTCCTCCAAATCTGCATTCACCTTCAAATCCTTCCAAGACTTAAGAACTTTACTTGAATCCAAGCCTTTCTTATTCTCGGAATGCCATCACGTTGATTTGATAGAGTCTGAGGAGAAGCCGTATCCAGAATTGGAGGAAGAAATTTTTAAAAAAGCCATGGAGGGCGTAACGCCCATTCCAAGAAATAAGTATGTTGAGAGAATTTTTCAATTGGCATTTCCCGAGAGTTCCAGAGACAAAGAGGATGCCGAAATATTGGGAAAGCTTACAGATCTTGTGAAACATGGAAGGGGTTTTAATGTTGCTGATACACCGGAATATATTGAAGGCACCAATTATGATGTCCCTCAAAACATTGCAAGGCGGCTTCACCGGGGAGACTATTCCATTCAGGCATTTGTTGACCTCCATGGTCTCCTTGTTCAGGATGCAAAGGAAGTATTTGAGAAATTTTTAAAGTGGGCGGTGACCACTGGGAAAACGGGTGTCTTGATCGTTCATGGTCGTGGGCTTTCTTCGCCTTCCGAACCTGTCTTGAAGAAAAAGGTCATAGAATGGATGACCCGTGGTCCCTGGAGGAAATGGGTCGCAGCCTATTCCAGCGCAAGAATCTGTGATGGCGGAGCGGGGGCGACCTATGTACTCCTCAGGCCTCGTCCTGTTTCGAAACGGTCGAAGAGGAGATAAAGCGGTGTTAGAAAATCCTAACTGAGAAAAAAGAGAAAGAAGAAATGGATTATCCTTGGCTAAAGAACTATGACAAAGGTGTCCCGTATTCTTTAGCACCCTATCCGGAGCAGACCCTGCTGGATGTGGTGAGCGACACGGTACGCCAGCGACCGGACCATACAGCGATCATCTTCAAAGGAAAACGCCTATCGTATTACGAACTGGAAAAGTTGAGCGATGCCTTTGCCAATGCCCTGATTGCATTAGGAGTAAAGAAAGGTGACCGTGTTGCGTTACTATTACCCAATTCTCCTCAATCCATAATCACACAGCTTGGCGTATGGAAAACAGGGGGCATTGCAGCACCCATCAACCCACTTTATACAGAGGGCGAACTCGAACGTTTACTAAATGAGTGCGGTGCTGAAATAGTCATAGTGTTGACCCGGTTTTACCAAAAAGCCAAGTCCCTCCAGCCTCGCACCAGCGTGCGATGCATCATCGCGACGAATATTAAGGAATATCTCCCGGCGTGGCTGAGCCCTCTGTTTACTTTATTCAAAGAAAAGAAGGGGGGCCACCGTATTAAACTTCAACCGAATGACCTATGGCTTGGCGATTTGCTGCAACAGCATACCAATTTTCCGAGACCGGCTGTGGAGGTCCATCCTGGAGATCCGGCGTTGATTCTATTTTCCGGGGGTACAACGGGTGAGCCAAAGGGAGCCGTAGGGACTCACCATGCTTTATTGATGACCGGAATGCAGTTGCGTGCTTGGTTCAGTACCTTTACGATTGAATGGGAGGATGTCATCATCCTTAGCATTCCTTTATTTCATGTGTATGGGAATATTGGCGTATTTGCGGTAGGCATTTTCGGGCGCGATTCTTTTGCCATCATCCCCGATCCTCGTGATACCGATGATTTAGTGGCCACGATTCGGAAGGTTCATCCAACCTTTCTCCCTGGAGTGCCGACCCTTTTCAATGCCCTCCTCAACCACTCCGATGTTCAAACAGGTAAAGTGGATTTCAAATCAATCAAGTTGTGTGTCTCGGGAGCGTCATCCTTATTAGCTGAAGTGAAGAACCGTTTTGAGACTTTGACTGGCGGACGGATGGTCGAGGGGTATGGCCTTACAGAGTCAATGATGGCTGCTGTTCTTACTCCTTTGCACGGACCTTACAAACCCGGCTCCGTGGGAACTCCCTTGCCAGACGTCGAAGTAAGAATTGCTGGTGTGGATACGGGCGAGGGCAGTCTCCCTGCGGGTCAGGTAGGAGAGATCTTAATGCGTGCACCCCAGCTCATGCAGGGGTACTGGCAACGCCCTGTCGAAACTATGAAAACCATACGGAACAGCTGGCTTTATACCGGTGATCTGGGATACTTGGATGAGGATGGCTATCTCTTCATTGTCGATCGGAAGAAAGATGTCATAAAGCCGAGTGGCTTTCAGGTTTGGCCTCGAGAGGTAGAAGAGGTAATTGCCTCCCATCCAGCAGTGAATGAAGTGGGTGTTGTGGGTATTCCAGATGTGTATCAAGGGGAGGCCGTGAAGGCATGGGTCGTTTTACGGATGGGCCAACAGGCCACGGTTGAAGAGCTTCGATCTTATTGCCGAAAAAAACTTGCCGGATATAAAGTACCCAGATACATTGAATTTACGGATAGCCTCCCCAAGACCATGGTGGGAAAGGTACTACGTCGGGAACTGGTTGAGAAAGAAAAGTCAAAGTAAAATAAGTCGTGAACGAACAAAGAGGAAAATAGGATAAAGTGCAGAAATTATCCTGACCGTGTCGTGCTTGGACCGAAGGGCTCTCCAGCCGATGCCGCAAAAGTAATGCTTAATGGGCTTAACGTTGGGTTTTTCCAAATTTACTATGGATAAGAGAGGAAAAAAATATGAAAAAGATTACTTTGTTTTTATTGATCGGATTACTTTTAGGGTGTGCAGTGGGTCCGCCTATTAAAAATCCTAACATTATAAAATCAAATTTACCCCAGCAACATCTTATTGAAAATGTTCCAATCTATCGCCAACCCTATATGGATTGTGGTCCTACTTCCTTGCGGATGGTATTAAATTTTTATGGGAAAAGTCTATCCCAGGAGGAGATTGGCAGAGTAAGAAAAGGGAGAGGAACATCTGCCTCTGACATGGAATCTTACCCAAGGAGTTTAAGTTTTGGAGTTTTTTCTTTTTATGATTCGAAGAAAGAGGATATGAAGTTTTTCATTGCTCAGGGTTATCCTTTGATTGTCGTGGGAGTGCGTTCCCCTAATTGGTCAAAAAGTGATAGATATACAGGGGAGGGGCATTTTGTTGTAATTGTAGGATACGATGAATCAAGACAAATATTTCATGTGCATGATCCGAATGGGGGGAGAAAGCTGGAAATCCCTTACGATATTTTCAAAGATTTCCACCAATCGCATCCCACTAAC
>DCVM01000140.1 GCA_002327985.1 Syntrophaceae bacterium UBA2188
AGGATTGACAGGATTTTCCTATCTGTGGTAGGTTAAGGACGATGAAAAAGAAGATCTTTGTCACGTCAGCACTCCTTATTTTTTCGATGATATGTGCCCAATGCACTGACGGGAAAAGGGGTTCCGAAACCAACCCGAGGGGGAACTTCAAAGCCATGCGAGACAAGATGGTAGAAACTCAAATTAAAGCAAGGGGGGTCAAAGATCCTCGTGTCCTCTCTGCACTGCTCAAAGTAGAGCGACATGAGTTTGTGCCCGAAGAACATGTGAACTCAGCCTATTCTGACCAACCTCTTCCCATTGGAGAGGGCCAAACCATCTCTCAACCTTATATGGTGGCCCTCATGACAGAACTCTTGGAATTAAAAGGGAATGAGAAGGTATTAGAAATTGGGACGGGTTCAGGTTATCAGGCCGCCATCTTGGCAGAATTATGTCAAGAGGTTTATTCCATTGAGATTATTGAATCCCTCGCCTCCATGGCACAAAATCGACTTTTAACCCAAGGGTATCAGAATGTGAAGGTAAAAGCCGGAGATGGATATTTAGGTTGGCCTGAGGTCGCACCCTTTGATGCCATCATCATCACCTGTTCTCCCGACCATATTCCAAACCCTCTCCTCGAACAGTTGAAAGAGGGGGGCCGGTTGGTTGTTCCGGTAGGAACCTATGCACAAGAATTGAAAAAAATCGTTAAGCGTTCCGGAAAAATCGAAACCGCTGACATCATTCCTGTTGTCTTTGTCCCCATGACCGGCGAAGGTGTGAAACAAAAAAAATAACTTTTATTTATAAATAAGGGATTGTATTTAGCTTCCTGAAACACACAAGATTGAAGTCTGTCACAGAATTAAAGATTTCCCCTGAAAATTAATCCTTATGTTTTGTTTATTTTTAGTCTGTCTTTTTTAATATGTGGATTAGCCAGTTCGGGTGTAAAAAATTTCCCCTGCGTGCTCTATGGCAACATTCCTTTGTTCTTAAAACTGGCTTGAGTCAGTTTCAAATCCGGGGTCTTAAACCACCAGTAATCTTCGACCTTATTCCACATCCCTTAATTCTTTTTGTCGTGGCTATGCGGCTTCCCGAAGGGTAACCTCATAACCAAGATGGTTGAGCCTCTTGATATAACTCCTTGTTATTTTGTCTTTTCTTCTCTGGTCCAGATAATCCACCCCAAGCTCCTTGTAAGGACGCTTGTATTTCAATATGTGATAGCACATGATAAGAATTTTGTGTCCCAAGGCCACCAATGTCCTTTTCTTTCCTCTTCTCCCCACAAGGCTGTGGTATTTTGACCTCAGATAGGTATCCTTCATCCTTGAGGCAACCCATGCGAATTCGGTCAGTATCGCCTTTAAACACTTATTACCGTAAGTGGTACTGCCCGGTTTCTTCTTTCCCGCACTCTCGTTATTGCCCGGACTCATCCCCGCCCACGACGTTAGGTGCATCTCATCCGGAAAGATATCCATGTTCACCCCTATCTCAGCAATGACCGTCGAGGCGTTTTCTTTCACCCCAGGTAGGGTCTGAAGCAGTTGATCCTCCTCTTTGTAATCCCTCTCCATCTTCTCCCGTATCTTCCGCTCTACCCCCAAGAGGATCTTCTCCATAGCCCGGATGTGTTTCAAGGAAACCTTGATCATAAATTTATGGTGCTCTCGCACTTCCCCCACTAACGCTTCTTTCAAATTCTCTCTCTTTTGTCGGAGTCTCCCTTTGCTCAACTCTGCCATCTCTTCTGCTTCCAACTTGCCTCTCATCAACTCCTCAATGATTTTCTTCCCGCTGGCCCCAAACGTATCTGATGCAATAGACGAAAGCTTGATATTGGCATCCTCCAATACCTTCTCCACCCTCTGCTTCTCAGCCACAATCGTCTGAATCAGCTTTCTCTTATACCTCGTCAGGTCCCTTAGCTCTCGGATCCCCCTCGGAGGAATAAAACTGCCTCTAAGTAACCCACTCCGTAAGAGTCGGCACAACCATTCACTGTCTTGAACATCCGTCTTTCTCCCAGGTACATTCTTCACATGCCGTGCATTTACCAAAATAACCTCAAAGTGATCCTCTAAGATGTTAAAAACAGGCTTCCAATAAACCCCTGTGCTCTCCATGGCCACATGCGTCACCCCAGCTTCCTGAAGCCATCCTTTTAATCTCAATAAATCATTCGTCATGGCCGTATAGGTCCTGACCTCCTTCTTAATCCCCGTCCCCATGATACAACCAACCACTGTCTCTTTATGCACATCCAGACCACAACCCTTCTCAATGATAATCTCCATGGTAGTCTCCTCCTTTTTGTTTGGAATATGCAATTATGTTATCCAAACAAACTACAAAGAGGAACTACTAGAACTAATTTTCATTGTCCTTTGTGCCGACTGGTCGGCATGAATGTTTCAAATGAAACAGAGTTTTTATTTTAAAGTAGGTTTGACTGCCTTTTTGTTCATGTTCTTCTCCTTGGCCATGGGGATAGGATCACTCCATGCTGGCACGATCACCTTGAGTGGCTATTTTAATGATCAGGCGAATACGGCACTTGTCGGGTCAGACCTGGGACCAGCCCTGTTTGGCGATGATTATGAGATCGCCAACAATGTGGCCCTCTATCCATTATCCGTTCCGATTGCTGGCAACGTAATTTTTGATAGCAATGGCTTTGCGGCAGGTGGCGCTGATCCTTATTTCACCCTTTTTCAGGGCAACGGGAATACAGCTACATTCCTGGGCTCAAACTACGATCAAGCCTTTTCGACAGGAGGCGACTTCCTTCTCACTTATGCGCTCGCGGCTGGCGACTATAAGGTGGCGATGGGTGTTTTTGCCAACATGTCCTTGGCAGAGAATTATGGAGCAGGAACACTCGGTGACGGCTTCACCTTTTTGGGTGGACCAAGCTACCTTGGAATTGATAACCCCTACTACTATAAACTTGGAGTCACTACGCCAGAACAGCCAATTCCCGAGCCCTGTACTCTTCTGCTCATTGGGTCCGGTATAGTCGGTCTCGCTGGACTCAGGAAGAAGTTTCGGAAGTAAAATAAGTTTTTAATAAGCGCAAAGAAGGTTTCAAACCATCTGATTGCATACTCCTATGCAAAGGGAGGAATCTCGAACTATCGAGTTCCTGATTTATTGAAATTATGTAGGATGGAACCATGAGGAAGAATAAGATTCTTTTCAACTTGAGCTTGTTATTCCTTGCGACACTGATAGGGTTGTACTTCCTTGGTGTCTTCGACGATTCCAGCGGAGGCAAGAGTGTCACCCCGACACGAACTAACAAGGATCTCAAGAAGAGCGGAGTTGGACAACCTCAATCTCTATTGGAGTCAGTTGGGGGATCACTGCCTATGGGTATGGTGCCACCGGGCGTAAATCCCGAGGATGTCGAGATATCCCCTGAAACAGGTATAGCTGTTCTCGTGCGGCAGCGACCGGAAACTGCAGAATCGCAACTGCCGCCAATCACCACGACGCCGCCGGAATAGAGAGACTGTGCAAAGAGGCTTTGGGATCCAGTATCGCTATTTATTCAATTAACCAATTCAAGCAGAGGAGGAGGAAGGTAGGTGTAAACAACCAGAGCATTTTTACTTATCGACCTTTCGCAGTCTTGCTTGTAGGATAGGTTTTTCTAATTCTCCCCACCTTTAGCAATTGACTACCTAACCCCCCAGTATCTTCTTAAGTCTACTGACATTTTAGCCAAAACATAACAATTATTGTCCTTTTTTTAGAACAAAGGATATGGCGAGGATTATCAGGCATAAAAATATATCTATAAATTTAATAGTTTAAATCAAAAAGAATTTTACTGGCAAGGAAGTTGCAGCAATTACAAGTAGTTTACACGGTGTACAAGGTTTATTGGGTCTACAATAAAGGGAAAGTTGAGTATCAGAGAGAAAGGGAGTGTCAACAATGATGCAAATTCATAGTTCACAGCGAGGGCTTCAAGACGGCTGGACAAGGGCGACCTTCATTCTAAAAAAGAACCATCTGGAAAAGCTAAAAGCATTGGCCTACTGGGAAAGGAAAACCATTAAGGAATTGATGGATGAGGCTTTGGGGGATTATTTGGAGGGGAGAAAAATTAAATCCATATCAAATAAAGGGGAGTAAGATGAGGTGAAGGGGGAGAATGGTGACATTTATGTTTTGTAAGAAAATAATCAATAATTACCTTTAATGAAAGGAGAACATAATGGATAGGAAATGTGCATCGTGTGAGAAGGATTTGCATCTTGTTGAAGAACTAATAATAGGATATTGCACCCAATGCGTCAAAACAGGAAAAACGCCTGCTAAGGAGAAGTCCGAGAAGGGAGCGAAACCCAAAGGGGAGGCAGAGGATTTGGAGAATGTAGAGTTAAATAAACAAATAGCGAGCCTTGTAAAGCAACCCCGAGTTATAGAATTAATCAACAGACTTAAATCTTTGGGAGAAGCTGCAAAGTGAGAAGGCATCAGAAGATAACGGGAAATGGATGGAACAAGTGAGAAAGACTTTGTAACTTCAAAGCAGGGGTTTGGTGTCTTTTGCCCAAAGTGCGGGTCGACCTTAGTGGAATAGGATATCCTGAACGAGACATAACTTGACGGTAGCCGTTCTTACGGGATTGTCAGAAAGGTTATGCCAATATCTTTTCACCCATCGTATCTTCCTTATTCTTTCCTTCTCTTCCTTTCTTGAAACGCGCGAGGTTTAACTCTGTTCTAGAATTGAAGATTTCAAGTAGATATTTTCAATTTGGCTAAGGTGTTCATATTGGCAAGATATGTTCAGCTTTTGAAATTCAAAGCCCCGTATAATATGGTTTGTTATATCACGAATTTTAGACCCTCAAAAGCCGATCACATGAGTCACGAACGGAGCACCTGGTTGCTGTTGAAACCTGCCTTTTGATTCAGTATAATGCTCCCAGGATGTAGCCCAAGGTGCATTGTTTGTCATGAGTTTCTATGGTGCCTTATGCCAACAAGGGGCAAGATAGGGGGTCCCATACGGCAGCCGAATAATCAAGTTAGCATGCCTACAAAACTTAGAGAATTTCGTTGCGAACATGTTTCGGTATCGGAAGTCGGGGACGGGGTCCAGATCTTGTTCGAAAAGATCCCAGATAGCGAAAAAGGGTATGTGCTTGTTCAAAGGCATTTCGAGTATCCCGATGGCGGGAAGTGTTATCTGGAAACTGATGATCAGGAGTTCTGCGGACATTTTCGCTTCCGAAGGGCACGGCTATCCAGGAAGTGATTCCAATTGGTGTTTGGCACTAAGCCTGTAAGAGAGATCACGGTGTTTTTCAAGGCAACGGATTCAGCTTATGTGGAAGTTGAGCGTGTGCTCCAGATTATGATTCCCGAGATCAGGCTCACTTAAGATGGTCCTTTGAGGCACACCAACTAAAAACACGAAAACGGGAGACAAGATATAAAGACACGTTATGAAAACATGGATCTTTAATCCCCACACAGGGGGAGTGAAAATAAGCCCAGCAAAGCAATCAGAGGTTCGGCAACGAATCGAAAGTCATGTAGCTCCAAATTATGCAGGTCAATACATCCGCCTTGAGATCAGATTCAGGGGCGCCCTTTCTTATATTGATGCTTTCACCGAACCGCAGCCTCCCAGTCCATCCCTACTCAAGGCCACTGGAGAGACAAAGGAGCAGTTCGTCAAACGATTGCGTTCCGTTCCAACTCACTTAGGTCGCCTACGATATTTTGGTAGTGATCGCTGGAGTTATGCTTTCTACACGTATAGTAATGAGCGGTATGAACCTACCATTTTTCACTCAGGGGATTGGTTTGGAACCCCAGAAGAGGCCTTTTACATTGGTGCCACGTATTTAAGATCTGATTAATGTGAATTGGTTAACTATACCGGAGATTACGATCTCTGCTATCGACAGGTCCTTTTAGGAGACCAAAAAGTTATCATTTGAAGATCCTACCTTCCGCCTTCTCAACTCGATAACCGTAGAGGGTTCTGGCAAGATATTCTCCTCTTGGTGAGCCCCGGGATGGAAAAAACCTGTGAGACCATCCCTCCTTACGATATATTGACTGCGACCCTCGATGTCCGGATTGAATCTGTCCACCTCCTCAATCGGGCTGTCCTCAACTTTGGTATCCACTAAACCCGTCTGATCCCAGACCGCGATCATGTCAACGGCTTGGTGGGTTTCCCCCGAGGGGCAAATATTATTTCCCATGAGAAGACTCGTGTCCATATAGACAAGGACTTTCAATCGGCCCGGGAACGCCCCTATCTTCCAAACATCACCTTCTCCGAAAGACTCAGTCTTTATCTTAGTAGCGTGCTGAGAGGTACGCGCATCGATCTTCTTTATTTCGGTCCAGCACACACGGACGGTGATGCCGTCATCTATTTTCCTGATGAAAGGGTAGCTTTTATCGGGGATCTCATCTTTATCGGTCGAGACCCGCTGATCCACCGCCACAAAAATGGAAACTCGTTCGGTTTGGTCAAAGTCTTGAAGGCCATCCTAAACCTCGACGCTGAGATATTTGTCCACGGTCACGGAGAGTTGGCTACGAGGAAAGAGATCCTGAGTGTCATTCAAAGCGTCGAAGAGAAGCAAATCAGAGTTCAGGCCCTGGTGAAAGAAGGAAAACCTCTCGATCAAGTCAAGAAGATCTTCAATATCGAAGACCAGCCGGGAGGCATGCGCTGGATGAGCCTTGTTGAAGTTGTCTATCTTGAGCTGACCGAGAAAAGATAACCTGAAAAGGAACTGCCCAGCGGATGTAGTTAAGTTTGTTAAGTAAGTGCGTTACGAGTGTCTCTGGCATTCCCAGGATAATTTAGAATACTTAAGTACGTCCTCAAGGCCTTTTCAAAGGCTTTAACCTTCTCAGACCTCCATTGAGGTTTAAGCCCCGACTAAATTTCCGCCCAAGAACTCCTGTAATCAACAACCCAGATTTCTGGCAAAGTATGCACGATTTGAATTGGTAATCATTAACTTCAACTGAAGAGGACACCGCCATATCTTGTGGTCGATTCTTGTTGACATTCAACTCCGTTTTTTCGTATATTCTACTCATCCAAAAATGGCAAAAACAATATGATAGAGGAGATTTGTGATGGAAGGGAAATCTAAAGCAGAGCAACAAGCGCTAGATGCCCAGCAAAAGGGCCATACTGAAGCCAAAAAAGTATCTGATGAGGCTTGGGACCGAGCATATAAGGCTTATAAAGAGGGTAAGAAGCAAGCAGATATAGTCTATAAAGAGGCTAAGAAAATGGCCGTTGATAAAGAGGCTAAGAAGGAAGCAGGTAAAGCCCATAAGAAGGCAATAGAGCAAGCCAAGAAACTCCGTGATGCGATTTTAGCGGAAGCCACAGTGGTCTTCCGCTGTTCTTACGACCAAGCCGATGCAGACTATCTCGAGACTCAAATCAAATCGCGTATGGCTATTAAAGACGCAGATGAGACCTATAAAGAGGCCGAGAAGCAGGCTGACGTAGTCCACAAAGAGGCTAAGAAACGGGCCGTTGATAAACAGGCTAAGAAGGAAGCAAATGAAGCCTATAAGAAGGCAATAGAGCAAGCAAAACAAGTTCGGGACGAGGCTAGACACAAATTACGGTAGGAAAGAAATCCTTAAAGAGGTCGGTCGAAAAACCGGGCGAGGCTGATTCAAAAGATATATGAGGTCGATCCCCTAACGTGCCCCAAATGTCAAGGGAGGATGAAGATCATTAGTTTCATCGAGGATGAGGAGGTGATCAAAAAGATCCTCAAGCATCTTGGCCTTTAAGTGCCAAAGGCCAGACCCCCTCTCCCAAGGTGAAGCCACCCTCCGTAACGATTTCGATGATTCAGATTCCATTTTCTGCCCCTCCCTTCTATCCAAACCCCGATTACCCGATGGATCCTACAGGATTTCAAAACCGCACGGAGTGACTCCGATGGTTTGGATTTCTGCTGTCTATCCTTTGTTTCCAGACTCATTAAAATGTTCCAATTTGATTCTCATATATTGAGCCAGCATGCATCATTTCAACTTGATATCTTCGATTCCTGGAGCATGCATCTGTTGGGTAGTAGTAGGTGTTATTCGCATCCCAAACCAGCTTTGCTAAAGGTCAAACATAGATCGGTCTAATCACTGCTGCGTGACGAGGAAGGATTGAATATTCATGCAAGAACATCTCGAAATCGTAAAGAAGCAATTTGAGAGCGATAAGTATGCCAAATTCTTGGGAATCGTTTTGGATGAATTGACAGATAATACCATTCAGATGCACATGCAGTTGCGGGAGAATATGTTAAATTGGTTTAACCGACCCCATGGTGGAGTTATTTACGCTCTCGCAGATGCTGCATTTTCGGTGTTAGGAAATAATACGAACAATCTGTCGGTGGCGTTAGATTGTTCGATTACCTATCATGCAAGCCCTGACTCGGGGACGATACTTATTGTTGAAGGAGAAACCCTATCAGCTACCAGGCGAACGGTTGCCATTTTATTTAACGTCTATATGGAAAAAGAAGGAATGCGTACATTAGTTGCCACGATGAAAGGCGTGGGATACCGAACTGGAAAGCCAATCGATCCAAATATCGAATAATAACAAAAGACTGATGAGAAATCGCTTTTCGGGCGGGGCAGGCACGCGCCATTGAGACCGGCCTGAGGAAGCACTTTCCCCAGAAGGGAATGCTCAACGAGGCCATCGAGGCGACGCTGCAATAGCACCGCGCCTCAAGGCGGACGTTATACTCACTTTCAACCAATAATCTTTAGTCCTCACGAACTATCCTAATTGGATATTGGTAGGTGTTAAACGCTGACCGGGTGAATGACTTTTAATTGTTCACATACTTAGATCATCCAATGAGTCCTTTTAACCATCCATTCTTTCAAGGTATCTGGAAGCCAATTCTCAAGACCTTTTGCCAAATAGAATCTGGGCGAAAGAAGGGGATCCTGAGATAAGATCAAGCCCTCGTCTGCGGCCAACTTTGCCAGAGGAGTATGTGGATATATACGGACCCCTGCAGTGATTTTTAAGGCATCCAGTTTAAGGGAGTCTGCAAAAGTAAGGCTTTCTTGAACTGACTGCCTGGTCTCACCAGGGCTTCCTAATAACAGAAACCCCATTTGTCTTATCCCAAAATCAGAGAGGATCTCTGAAGCTTCCCGCACCTCTGTAGGCGTAAACCTCTTATTTATCATTCTCAGGATTTGCTCGTTGCCGCTTTCAAACCCCAAAGCAACCTGCTCACAACCGGACTTGGCCATAAGCCTCACAAGTTCTTTGTCAATTTGTTTAGGGTAAATGATGCTCTGCCATCTCATATCCAGATCATGTTCTACAATCTTACGGCAGATTTCCTTGGCATAAGAGGGTGGGAGGTTAAAGGTATTATCAACGAAGTAGAACCGCTCAACCCCAGCTTTCCTCCAGCGGGCTATCCACTGGACAACCAACTCAGGGGAGCGTCTCCGTATCGTTCGGCCCTCAATGGTTCCTGTGCTGCAATAACTGCAGTTCAAGGAACATCCCCTTCTGGTCTGAACTGGCAACCAGATCTCCTCTTTTTTAGACAATACTGGCCAAAGGTCGGGGTCTGGGAGAGGCAACTGATCCTGGTCTTTTACAAACATCCTTTCACACTGAAGCCCATGACCGGGAAGATAAAGGCCTGGTAATTCTAAAAGGTTAACACCAAGCTCGATTCGCCTTATCAACTCCGGAAAAACAACTTCTCCCTCCCCCTGGATCCCCATGTCTGCACCTAAAAAGGATAAAGCACTTTCAGGGAAAATACTGTACCCTGCCCCACCCAAAACAATGGGAACCTCTGAAAGATCGCGACAAAGAGTTACGATTTCCTTGACCGGGTCCAATAATAACCTGGGATTCTCCATTCGTTGGTCATCAATATTTCTTACCGATATACCGATAATGTCGGGGCAGAATCCTTCGAGAGCGTCTTTTATAACTGTCGACGTATCTCTTTCGATTTCTAAATCAACCATAGCGACATTGTATCCAGCTCTTTTTGTTGAAGAAGCCACGCATGCCAGGCCGAGGGGTAAGACGGACATGTTGATCTTTTCTGTGTTGGCGGAGATAAAAAGGGCTCGCATAGTTTTAATCTGAAAATTATAAATCAAGCTTAACTTAACACTGGCCAATGTTCAATTTGCTTTTCTCTACATAGGTGGGCAGAGCCCTCTTGTCTCTCTCTTTTCCAAAAGAATTGCCCTGTCAATCTCTCACACCAAGTAGGCCCATACGCTCTTAAAGTGATTTTTTGTGGAGGGTTAAGTCAGAGGTAGCCCTGTTTTTATGAAGATTTCTCTTTGACCTTTCCCATCTTGATATAACTTAGAGTGAACATTAGAAGGTGAAATTTCAAACTGACTTTTTGACCGGCGAGATTTTTGGTAAATCGAGGATGCCTTCCTGTAGTCCACAAAGCATTAATCCATATCGGAATACCAGATTCCCAGTGTTAATCCTCAAAAGATAATTTTCACAATCTTATTTTGTGCACCCTTCTTCCTTGACAAGGAAATGTGAATGGATATTTTTTGGTTAAGGGGTTTAAATTCAGTGGGTTCAGAAAGGAGATGAATTAAGATGGCCGAGAACTTAATGATAAACGGGATAGATGTGAAGGGGTTGTTTTCGACTATTGATGCAATTAAAGACAAGCCTGACATTGCGAAATTTAGGTTTAGGGCAACCAACAAGTGGATCAATGGGACCCACAATCGCGCAACCGTAAAAGATTTTTATGGTGCTTTGAAAGAAGATGACTCACGAGAGGCCATGAAATTCGACTTAGATGAACCACCGGTCCTTTTAGGGAAGAACGAAGGTGCGAATCCAGTTGAATATCTCCTGGCTGCACTGTCCGGTTGCCTGACGACAAGTATGATTGCCCATGCAGCCGCTAAAGGGATTGAAATAAGGAGTGTCGAATCACGCTACGAGGGTGACCTGGATTTAAGGGGATTTCTTGGCATATCGGAAGATGTTCCTGTAGGGTATCAGGACATCCGGGTGTACTTTAAGATTGATGCAGATATTTCTGAGGATCAAAAGGAAGAGCTGATCCGAACGGCTCAGAAATACTCGCCGGTGTTTAACACCCTTACAAAGTCAGCACCGGTCTCCGTGCACTTGGATAAATAAATCTCCAAGCCAAAGTCCGGTGAACTTAGAAGAACGGCTTAGGCAGCAGCACCAACCTGATATTGATGATTCCTAATGAGGGGTGGTGCGTCTATCCCCTATGCCTGTTTCCAGCTTCAGGACAAGAAGAGTCTGCCTCTCATTCTAAGTACCGAAATTAATCTTTTAGACTCATCTTCGACAGTTATTT
>DCVM01000153.1:0-42140 GCA_002327985.1 Syntrophaceae bacterium UBA2188
AACCACATCGTCATTGAGGAGAATGTGGGGATTTCACCCAACGTGATGATCATCGACAACTCCCGAAAACCAGGGGATGTCAGTCGTCCTAGCAAAGAACAAGCTTTGAAAATTGGATATGTCCACATTGGGGCAGATTCTTGGATTGCCTATGGGGCCTGCGTCCTACCGAATGTGACCATCGGGCGACATTGCATCATTGGCGCCCTTTCTGTGGTGAATGAGGATATTCCACCTTATTCCGTTGCTGTGGGTTCCCCAGCCAAGGTAGTGAAGCAGTTTGATTTTGATAAAAGGGAATGGGTAAAAGTCTCTGGGGCTGAAAATCCAACGGTAGGTGGGAACCCTGGGAGGGAAGAAATCGATTAATCGGCTAAATTGGCAATGAGAAGAGGATTCGGGCGACACATTCAAAATATCAGGAACCGGATGTTTTTTGGACATTACGGTAGGAATGTTTATATCTTTCCAGAGGTCCATATTGTCAGACCTCAGTTTATCTCCATTGGAAACAATGTCACAATCGGCAGAGGGACGGACATTTATGTTCATCCGCCCCGCGTTCATATAAAAGAATACTTAATACAGATTGGCAACAATGTTCATATCGGGAGTCATAATATTATCGGGGCACGGAAAAGCATTGTTTTGGAGGATAACGTCTTGATCGGGCCCCACGTGATGATTGGAGACCACAGCCATACTTATAAGGATATAGAAATTCCAATAAAGGTGCAGGAAGTCACAGAGGGCATGCCTGTTCGCATTGAACGAGATAGCTGGATTGGTGCGAACGTTTTCATTTTGCCCAATGTGATCATTGGCCGGCATTCAGTGGTGGGTGCCAATGCGGTCGTCAACCGTGATATCCCACCCTATTCTGTTGCGGTGGGTGCCCCGGCCCGAGTGATCAAACAATATGATTTTGACACGAAACAATGGGTGAGAGTGAATGAGTGAAGAGATCTCCTGGAGTAAGTTATTTGAATATCGGGGTCAGATTCACCAGAGATATCGAGATATCTGGAATATCAAGATTCTTCGGAAACGATTTCCCCTGATGTTAGAGATGATTCAGGATGGGGAAAAAGTTCTGGATATTGGTGCCTCTAATCGAAATCTTCGGGAGCGATTAAGGCGTCATTTTCCAAAATTGATTTATAAAAGTATGGACATTGATCGCGAACAGTTTCATGACTTTTATAGCCTGGAAGAGATCCAGGAGTCCTTTGACGTCGTTTTTCTGTTTGAGGTCATTGAGCATTTAGAGATGAAAGAAGGAATCCAACTTTTAGAAAGAATTTATCATCTCCTCCATGAAGGGGGACGGTTAATTCTGACCACTCCCAATGTCTTTAATCCCAGCCGTTTCTGGAGGGATGCGACACATAAAGTAGCCTATTGTTATGATGAACTGGGTGGCCTCCTCCTCGCCCAGAATTTTCAAATCAAGGCGATGTATCGAACTTACAGTGATGCCTTCCACCGCTATCTCTTTCGGATCTATGTGATGGCCCCTCTTCACCGATATCTGGGCATTGATTTCGCCAAATCGATTTTGGTGATTGCGGAGAAGAAGTCGAACGACACACGATGAGAATTATCTTCCTCACCCATTCCAGTGATCAGGGCCACCGGTTCCGAGTAGAGCAGTATTTCCCCTATCTCCTGGCTCACCGGGTTGAACCCAAGTGGCAACCTCTTTCCGGTTCATGGAAAGATCGGTTCATCATTTACCGGCAACTTCCTTCTTTTGATGTCGTCTGTATTCAAAGGAGGTTGCTATCTCCTTTTGAATTTTATTGGATCCGAAAAAAGTCGTTGAATATTGTTTTTGATCTTGATGACGCTGTGATGTACCGGTCTTCAAGTTCCCCCCGTCCGCATTCTTTATCCAGATGGCTGAAATTCAGGGGGATGGTCAAAGGAAGCGATATCATCACCGTAGGAAACCAATTTTTAAAGAACGAAGTTCTCAAAGTGGATCGGGAAAAGAAGGTGTTTGTCATCCCAACTTCCATCGATACAACCCTTTATCCTCGGAAAAAGGAGATCTCTCCCCGTCCGGAGATTGTTCTAGGATGGATCGGGACGAAAGGGAACTTAAAGTATCTCCAAAAATTGGAACCGGTCTTTAAAACCATCCGTCAGAAATTTCCCCAGGTGAAATTGAAAATCGTGAGCAACGAATTTTTTGATTCTCAATACCTTCCCGTGATTAAGAAGCCATGGAAATTAGAGGATGAAAACGAAGATTTAATCTCTTTTGATATTGGACTAATGCCCCTCAACGACGATCTGTGGTCGAAGGGGAAATGTGGCTTGAAGATCATCCAATATCTTAGTGTAGGGATCCCCGTGGTCTGCACTCCGATAGGGATCAATTCGGATATCATCCAAAACGGTGAGAATGGTTTCTGGGCAACGAATCAGCAGGAATGGATAGATCATTTATCGACCCTCATTCTCAATCGAGATCTGAGGTACCTCATGGGGCGAAAAGGAATCGAGACGGTGGAACAGGGGTACTCTCTTGCAGTCACTTCTGAAAAGTTCTTTCATGTTCTTCAAAGCTTCGGTCGGGGAGAAACATAAATGAAAATCCTTTTTCTGATCCAAGGGTTCTCCGTGGCCGCCAGTCGCTATCGTGTCCTCCAATATTGTCCCTATTTAAAATCCAGAGGGGTGGAAACGATCATCAGCCTCTATCCAAGGACCCTGAAAGAAAATTTCCAATTCTTCAACCATCTTCCCCAATACGACATTGTTTTTCTTCAGAGGAAAAGGTTCAATCAACCCCGCCTCGGACTGTTGAGAAGGAGGGCAAAAAAGATCGTCTATGATTTCGATGATGCAGTGATGTACCGAAACTCAAAGGCCAGAGATCCTATTTCATCTACCCGGATGAGACGGTTTGTTCAGATGATTAAAAACTCTGATTACGTTATTGCCGGTAATGAATTTTTAAAGAGGGAGGTGCTCCCCTTTAATCCGAATGTCGAGGTCATCCCAACGACCATTGATCATGGAAAATATCATTTAAAAACGTATCCGGTTCAACAGGAGAGGGTGACCCTTGGGTGGATCGGGGATCATGGCTCCATCCATTATTTGGAAAAGATGAAGCCCCTTTTCGAAAAGTTGGGCGAGAAGTATCCCCAGGTGGAATTGAAAATCGTCTGTGATATCTTTTTTGATTCGAATCGGGTAAAAGTGATTAAGAAGCATTGGAGCCCAGCGGAGGAGGTGGCCGATCTTCAAGGATTTGATATTGGGTTAATGCCTCTTGTGGACGACCCATGGTCCTGGGGAAAATGTGGTCTCAAGATCATTCAATATCAAGGCGTCGGTGTTCCAGTAGTTTGTACCCCCGTGGGAATTAATCGGGACCTGGTGGAAGATGGGGTGAATGGGTTTTACGCAACAGCCCCTGAGGAATGGGAAAAAAAGATTTCCCTGCTTATTGAAAATCCTGAATTAAGAAAGCAGATGGGCCTGGCAGGGAGAACGAGGGTATTAGAAAAATATACTTTTCAGGTTTGTGCCCCCCGTCTCTTTTCCATTCTGACCCGTGTTGCAGAGAGAGGGAAAAATATTCATCATGTTATTTAATTCATTCTCCTTTTTCATTTTTTTCCCTACGGTGACTCTCCTCTATTTTTTAATTCCCCATCGGTATCGTTGGTTTTTTCTCCTCATGGCAAGCTGGGTCTTTTACATGGCATTTTTACCTATCTACATCCTCATTCTCGCTTTGACCATCGTCATCGATTATGCGGCGGGACTCCTGATTGAAAGAGCAGAGGGGGAAAGAAAAAAGGTTTATTTAGTCATCAGTATTGTTTCCACCTGTGGTGCCCTTTTCATTTTCAAATATTTTAATTTTTTTAATTCAAACCTTGTGCAAGCTGCCCAGTTTCTCCATTGGAATTATTCGATTGAGAGTTTGTCCTTAATTTTACCCATCGGGATATCGTTTTACACCTTTCAAGGGATCAGTTATGTCATCGAAGTTTACAGGGGACAGCAGAAGGCGGAAACGCATATAGGGATTTTTGCTCTCTATATTTCATTTTATCCCCAGTTGGTTGCTGGACCCATCGAGCGACCCGGAAATTTGCTTCCCCAATTCTATGAAAAACATACTTACGACGATCAAAGGGCAATGGATGGATTAAAACTGATGGTTTGGGGATTCTTCAAAAAGGTGGTCATTGCAGATAAATTAACAATCTTGGTGGACCAAATTTACGCCAACCCGACTCAGTACACAGGATTCCCCTTAATTGCAGCTATCCTTTTTTTTGGAATTCAAGCCTATTGCGATTTTTCAGGTTATTCCGATATCGCTATAGGGTCGGCACAAGTCATGGGGTTTCGTTTAATTGACAATTTCAACAAACCCTTTTTTTATTCAACCTCTACTGCCGAATTTTGGAGAAGATGGCATATGTCTCTCATGTCCTGGTTTCGGGATTATGTCTATATTCCTCTCGGAGGTAACCGCAAGGGTAAATGGAGGGGTTATTTTAACATCTTCTTCACTTTCACACTAAGCGGATTATGGCATGGCGCAAAATGGGGTGTCGTCGCGTGGGGAGCGTTGAATGGGTTCTATATCATTTTTTCTATCTGGACGGCGGGCCTTCGAAAGAGATTCATTCAATGGATCGGTTTGGATCGATTTCCAGTTCTTCATAAAGGCATACAATCCTTCCTCACCTTTATGTTATTTTGCATTGGTGCAACGCTCTTCAGGGCAGAAAGCCTTTCTGATGCCTATTATGTCGCGACCCACTGGTGGTCAGGGCTGGGAAGTTTTGCTGGCATCAAAATGTCACTTAAAAGTTTATATGGGTTAAATTTAGGTAAATATGAGCTGATTATTGCCCTTGTTTCAATTGGTTTCATGGAGTTTATTCAAAAGATTGAGAAGCAGGAAAAAATGAGACATTTCCTTTCCGAAAAGCCCATTTGGATCCGGTGGCCCATTTATTATATTCTCCTCTTCATTCTCATCTTTTTCGGAGAATATAATGATCAGACCTTTATCTACTTTCAATTCTAAAGAGGAGCCAAGATGGGAAGACGTTTAAAGAAAAAAGTGCTTTTTTTCTCCCTCTTCATCATTATCCTTGTTTTCATGGATTACTGGCTGGATCAGGAGTTAAATCCTCATTATCCATTGCAGTATAGCGAGGTGTTCCACCCCAAGGTCAACGCCGATGTGATCATCATTGGAGCCTCTCATGCAACGCATGGCATCAACCCAAAATATCTCGAGTCGGAACATTTAAAAGTCTATAATTTCTCCCTGAACGGGGCCGGCCCGACCTTCTATTTGAATTGGTATAATAAGATATTCCGCCAGTATTACCGAAGGCCTCTTTATGTAATCTATGTGGTCCATTGGGGCATGTTTGACGAAGAGTTCGCCCAGAGAAAGCTTGAACAGGATAGCAGCTATTTCCCCTTTCATTTTTTATTGAAAGAATTCCGTGCGATCAAGACGTTAAAAACTCTCGCCCTGAATCGTTTTGCATTCATCCGAGAGAGAAAACAGTTAACCCACCGCTTGTTTGGGAAACATCCGGAGGTTTATCTCTTGTCGAGATACTATAATGGATTTATTCCTTACGAGAGGAAGGGGAACCTTGAAAAAGAGAAGAATGTCAAACCTCGGAATAGTCGAGCCCAAATCAGAGCATTTGAAGAATTACTTGACGATTTTGAAAAAAATAAAATCCAGGTTATCTTCGTTGTGGTCCCGGGTTATCTCCCTGTGCGCAGTGCCTCCGATATCTCGGAAAGCATGGAGTTGATCCATAAGATTGCGGAAAAAAGAGGAATTTCTTTTCTGGATTATGAGACGGAAAGGAAAACGAGCATTAATACAAACCCCAGTCTGTTTTCGGATTGGATCCATTTAAACGAAAAAGGCAGCGATGTATTCTCCAAATTGTTAAAAAGTGATTTAGAATTTCTACTAAAGCAAAAGGAAGCCAAAGAGGGAGCGCCTCCAACCTAAAACGGATTTCTTAGAAAAAGGAAGTTGTTTGATGGGCCATTTTAGCCAAAAAATTGGATGGAACTATGGAGCCATTCCTTTATCCAGGCACGAGACCCACGATAAAGTGATCGAGTTGATGAAAAAAGAACCTATTGGGAAGGTCTTGGATGTGCCTACCGGTACAGGGATATTAGCAGATCGGTTAAGAAAGTTAGGGTTTGAGCTTTCCTGCTGTGATATCAATCCATCGTTTTTCTCTGTCCCAGACTTGAAGATAGAGATTGGCGATCTCAATCAATCGCTCCCGTTTCCGGATGAATCCTTTGATTATTTGATCTGTCTCGATGGGATTGAGCACACGGAAAACCCTTCGAATGCCATGCGGGAATTCAGCAGAATTTTAAAAAAAGGGGGGAAAATCTTCCTCTCCCTTCCCAATTTTCTCAATATCGAACGGAGGCTACGCTTTCTATTTACTGGCACTTTCTCTAAAATTCCTTCTCACGAGGTCGTCAGGGATATTTGGAAGGGAGATCTCTCCATGGCACACTTAAATCCTCTTGGGTATCCTATTTTGAAATTCATCATGGAACATTGTGGATTTCGCATCCTTCAATTGGAGAAGGATCGAAAGAAACCCAGAATGCATTGGTTGCTTCCCCTCGTTTGGATCCTTCGTTTGTACGGACGTCTCGCCTCCCAGAAGCGAAGGGAGGTCTACCGATTAAATGAAACCCTGATGGATGAAATTATTATGGGTGGAAATACACTCCTCATTATCGCCAAGAAAGTGGTTTGAGAGGTAGATAAATCAATGAAACTGACCCATCGATTCAACCTCTATCGTAAAAGAGTAAAGTGGAAATGGTTTCCTTCTTCCAAGAATGTCCTTTACACAAAGGATCTTTTGGGTGACCGTGACTCGATCGGTGGACATACTTATGGGAAACCGAGGGTTATTTCTTGGGGGGAAGGAGCCTCGCTCACGATTGGTAGATATTGTTCTATTTCGACCCAGGTGGTCATCTTCCTTGGGAGTGAACATCGTACCGATTGGGTCAGTACGTATCCCTTCCCAATCTTCTGGAAGGAAGCAAGGCACATCGCGGGACATCCCTCCACCCGAGGGGATGTCGTCATTGGAAATGATGTTTGGATAGGGTATAATGTGATCATTATTTCGGGGGTATCGATTGGAGATGGGGCAGCCATTGGTGCAGGGTCCGTGGTCACCAAAGATGTTCCTCCTTATGCCATCGTAGCCGGAAATCCTGCTCGTCTGGTTCGGTATCGTTTTGATGAAAGGACTATTCAAAAGCTTCTGCAGATTCAATGGTGGAATTGGCCAGATGAAAAGGTGAAGGAAAATATTCATTTTATCTGTAGCGATTCAATCGATGGTTTTATCAGAACATTTGGTTGAAGCCCCTTTTTCCTTCCAAGCAAGTCTTTGGGTTGGTTAGGGCATGACCGATTTATCTATCATCATTGTTAGCTTGAATACGAAGGAATACCTCCTCCATTGTATCGAGTCGATTTTTCAAAACAAGAGGTCGATTCCATGGGAGGTGGTCGTGGTGGACAATGGTTCTCAAGATGAAAGTTCCTTTGAAGTAAAGAAGACATTTCCCATGGTTGATCTCATCGAAAATGAGAAAAATTTGGGATTTGCAAGGGCCGCTAATCAGGGGCTCCGGAGGGCATCGGGGAGATACTTCCTTCTTCTGAATCCGGACGCTCAGGTGAAGTCAGAGGCCATTGAGCGATTGTTATCATTTATGGAAAACCATTTAGACGCGGGGGTGGTTGGAGCGCAACTGTTCAATGCCGATGGAACCAGGCAAAATTCAATTGCTAATTTTCCATCTCTGGCCACAGAGCTTTTGAACAAAAATCTCTTGAGGTGGTTATTCCCCAAGACATTTCCTGGAAAAGAGAGAGATTATCCTGGGCCCATCGAAGTCGATTCTGTCATCGGCGCCTGTATGATGGTGAGAAGAGAGGTCATCAAGCAAGTGGGTGTATTAGATGAGGACTACTTCCTTTTCCTTGAAGAGACGGATTGGTGTTATCAGATCAAAAAGGGGGGCTGGAAGATTTACCACATGCCTCAAGCTGAAATCATCCATTTTCAGGGTAAGAGTGCTGGAAAGGATAAAAAAAAAGCGAAGGTGGAATACTATCGTTCCCGTTACCACTATTTTAGGAAAAATAGAGGAATTTCCCAATGGGTCTTTCTCCTCATCGGATTGATGATTCGTTTGTGGATGGAATTGACCTTCTTTTTCTTTATATGTGTACTGACCTTATTCGCAGTGAGGCGCTGGCGGAGGAAGCTTTCCATTTGCGCCTATCTGGTTTGGTGGCATCTGAAAGGTTGTCCCGAGAAGATGGGTTTAAGATCTATTCAGTAAGGTGTGGTTCCAAAGTTCATGATATTCTCTATCAAGGAACCAAGGGATTTCTGAGATGAAGATAGAGTTCTATAGGCATTCTATTGAAGAGAGCGACATCGATAGGGTCAGTAAGGTCTTAAGGTCTATCTTTATCACAACGGGTGAAGTCGTTCGAGATTTTGAAAAAGATCTTCAGACCTACCTTGACGCCAAAAATGCAATTGGGATGACCAGTTGTACCGCAGCACTTCAGTTAAGTCTGCTTGCTTGGGGTATTGGAAGAGACGATGAAGTGATTACCTCTCCCATGAGTTTTTGCGCAACGGCCAATGCCATTCTTCATGCCGGTGCCACCCCAGTCTTTGTCGATGTTGAAGAAGAGACTGGCAATTTGAACGCAGAGCTTATTGAAAACAGAATCACCCGAAAAACAAAAGCGCTCCTCCCTGTCCATCTTTATGGGCAAATGTGCGATATGAAAAGGATTAGACAGATTGCAGATAGAAATGGTTTGTTGATCATAGAAGATGCGGCGCACTGTATCGAAGGCCTTCGTGAGGGCGTTAAAGTTGGGCAACTCGGTCATGCCGCCTGTTTTAGCTTTTATGCTACCAAAAATATTACTTCCGGGGAAGGGGGAGCCATTACTACAAATGATTTTGACAAAGCTGAACTTTTAAGAATCCTTAGGCTTCACGGAATAGATAAATCAGCTGCTGATCGATATACCAAAAAGTATGAACACTGGGATATGCCGGTATTGGGTTGGAAATATAACATGGATAACATTCAGGCTGCCTTGTTGTTGGGGCAACTTCAAAGGATTGAGAAATCGTGGAGCAGGAGAGACGAAATATCCATGAAATATGAAGAGGCCTTTGGATCTCTGAAGCAAATTAAACTGATGAAAACAGTACCCCATTCCCGACATGCAAGACATCTCTTTACCATCCAAGTTCCGGAGGAAAAGAGGGATTCCATACTCATTGCTTTACAGAACAGAGGGATCGGCGTTGCAGTCAATTATAGAGCGATCCACCTCTTGAAATATTATCGAGAAACATTTGGATATAAAAATGGAGATTTTCCTGTGGCGGAGGATATTGGGAAAAGAACAATTTCTTTACCTCTTTACCCCTCGTTAAAGGATGAAGAGGTTGATTTTGTCATTCAGGTTGTATTAGAGGAAGCAAAATCGTAAAGACGGAAGTTTATGAAGAATGAGGTTTTCGAAAAACAGCTTCACCAGGGCAGACTCGGAGAGGCTATTGGTTTTCCCAAGGTTGTCCTCATCGATACCATCAGCTACTGTAATTTACGATGTTCAATGTGTGTGCATAAGGAAATGAAACGTAAGAAGGGCATCATGCCATGGTCCCTTTTTACAAAGATTATTGATGAAATCGCTGAGGTCGACAAGAGTGTTCGAGTTTGGATGGTCTTTTTCGGTGAAGCATTGATATTGAAAAAAAGAAAACCCACCATATTTGAAATGATAAGTTATGCAAAGAATAAAGGGCTGACCGATGTGGTTTTGAACTCCAATGCAAACCTATTAGATGCAGAAGCCGCTCAAAGTTTGATCCAGTCAGGTCTCGATGCCATTTATATAGGCATCGATGCATTTAGGCCTGAAACGTATGCTCAAATAAGAGTGGGCGGAAATTACGAAAAGGTAGTGCAAAATACCCTTTACTTAATTCAGCTTAAAAAATTATTGGATTCCAATAAACCGGAGGTATTTGTTCAATTTGTTGAAATGGATGATAATATTAGTGAAAAAAAAGATTTTATCAAATTTTGGAAAAGACAAGGAGCGATCGTTAAAATCCGGCCCAAGGTGAGCTGGGCAGGGGAAATCGAAGCCTCCAATCTGGTCTTAGACAACCGTGATCGATGGCCATGCCACTGGGCTATGCAAACGATGTCGATTACAGACACCGGCAAGGCTGTTACATGTGCGGTGGATCTCAATGCAAAGTCTGTCGCAGGTGATATTAATGAACACTCTTTAAAAGAAATCTGGAACGGAAAACTAAAAGATTTAAGAAGGTTGCATATATCAAGAACCTTTGAAAGTCTGCCCGATCATTGCAGAAATTGCAAAGATTGGCAATCTGCAAGAGCAGATTATTATTCGATCTATTCATAATTATGTGCGGAATTTGTGGATTTACAGGTGTAAAAAATGATATTGTGCTCAGAAAGATGGCCGATTCTATATCGCATCGTGGTCCTGACGAGGATGGCTATTACTCTGATGGAAAGGTGAATCTTGGTATAAGGAGATTAAGCATCATTGATGTTGACACCGGTCACCAGCCGATTTTTAACGAAGATAAAAGTTTATGCACCATCTTTAATGGGGAGGTTTACAACTTTCAGGAATTAAGAAAAGACTTAGAGGGAAGGGGGCATCGGTTTTATACAGATCATTCTGATACAGAAGTAATTGTGCATCTTTATGAGGAATATGGCGATCAATTTCCCCATAAGATAAATGGCATGTTTGCCATTGCCCTATGGGACCAAAAAACGGAAGCGCTTTTTTTGATTAGAGATCGGATGGGTGTAAAGCCCCTTTTTTATACATTGGTTGGCAAACGTCTTATCTTTGGATCCGAGATCAAAGCGATTCTTGAGCATCCTGATTATCAACGCGAGATCAATTATGAAGGGCTCTATCACTATTTTACCTTCAAGAACATTCCGGCACCCCTGACGGCCTTCCATAATATTTTTGTCCTTTCCCCTGGTGAGCTCCTGACCTTCTCCCATGGTAAAATTTCAAAAGAGCGCTGGTGGAAAATTAAATACGATGAGAAAGAGGATCTCTCGGAGTCCTATGTTAAAGAGAGGATTCTGTCCTTGTTAGAAAATGCCACAAAGCTTCGGATGATTAGTGATGTTCCTTTTGGTGCCTATCTGAGCGGAGGGGTCGATTCGAGCTCGATTGTTGCCTTAATGACCAGGTTTTCCGATCGACCTATTAAGACCTTCTCATTGGGTTATGAAGATGAGCTGAAAAATAAGGAGGCGGATCTCTATTATGCTCGGAAGGTTTCAGAGGCATACAGGACAGAGCATCATGAATACATCATGTCATATAAAGAACTTATTGATGAAATAGGGAATGTGATCGTGGCCTTTGATCAACCGTTTTCAGGAACAATATCCACTTATTTTCTTACAAAAATGATTACAAAACATGTGAAAGTGGCTCTGTCAGGTGATGCAGCGGATGAACTGTTTGGAAGTTATTTATCTCATCGAGTTGCTCAGCCCATTTATTATTTCGGCAGGCTTTACAATAAAGTGAAGTTAAGCAAATTGACTGCTGATGAAAAGCTACTTTTTTTACCATGTGACCTGGGGTTCTTGGAAGAGCTATTCAATAAATCTGGAGGAGATGAAGTTAAATGGCGTTACCATCTTTGTCTATTTTTAGATGAAGAGAAAAAGAACTTATTGAGCTATCATTTTTTAAAACACATAACTGGGATAAATACATTTATGCTTTTTAAAAGAAATTTTGATAACCTGACAGCCAAAGACCCTCTTAACCGAATACTCGAAGTTGAATGGAACACACAACTACCTGACCAGGTCCTTGCATTTGTGGATTTTCTATCCATGGCCCATTCTGTAGAGATAAGGTCCCCATTCTTGGATTATCGATTGGTCGAATTTGTAGCCACTCTTCCTGGTAACATGAAGATCAAGAATGGTGATGTAAAGGCCGTTTTGAAAGAGACGGTAGACCCTTTGCTGCCCATGGGCATAACCAGAAGGCCGAAAGAAGGGTTTGTCTTGCCTATCTTTGATTGGATGGTTGAAAAACTTAAAGACTACAGCATGGATGTCCTCTCTGAAAAAAGATTAAATAGGCATGGTATGTTCAATATAGATAGGGTGAATGATATTCTGTTGAACTATTATTCAGGTGAAAAAAATAATGCAGGCAAGGTTTGGAATTTGATGATGTTTCAAATATGGTGGGAAAAGTACTTTGGTTAATTGGCATTTCTTATTAATGAATGTGGGATAGAGAACAGAATTCAAAAATGTATATTACCGAGGAAAGAAGGTGTTCGGCCATAGAGGGTGTCGGGATTCAATACATTCCAGGACACGACGAGAAATTCATTGATTACATTGTTGAAAGATATCTTCCTGAAGCGGGTAATATTGTGGACTTAGGTGGTGGCGGATTTCGTTTCGCTATCCCAGTTAGCCTGACAGGCAGGAATGTTACCATCGTCGACATCGATTCGGACGGGCTTGATTTGCCAAGCATTGTCGAAAGAATAAATCAAAATGGAAAAATGTTCATTGACCTCAAAAGAATACAGAATTTGATCAAAATCAACGTTCAGGATATTTTTCAGTTCCTCAAGATGACACCCGAAAACTACGACTTGATCTCAGCTTTTCGCGTCTTACACTTCCTCTCTCCTATACAAATGGATGAGATATTCTCTTTGATGACTCAGAAACTGAACCCTGAAGGTGTTTTGGCGATCTCGTCGATCACTCTTTTTGACCGGTCGAAATCAAATGATTACAACGAATTTTTCATGAATTCTTCTGTAGTAGATCAAGGCAATTTCTTATACCGAAAATTTTACGACAATACGGAAGCAAGTAGAATACGTCAAAAGCAGAACCTTCCACAGTATTTGCATTTCATTGACAATCAATTCATCGGTTCCATGTCAAGCAAATATGGATTGGAAGTGGTCGAGAGCGATGTACCATCCACCAGAGTTGTTAACGGTTACGTATTAAAAAAAGGAGCCAGAATTTTAAAATGAACGGAAAAGACAAAAAGATTGCAAACCATACTCAGCCCACCTACGGTATTAGACCGGAGGCCCGTGAATTTCCCATGATGTGCGTCATTGCATTGGTTTATGTATGCAACGCGCGATGTCCCAACTGTCCATATACCCAATCCAGCATACGATCGAATTATATGGATCGACCCTTCATGGGCGACGAGACGTTTAAGATCATCGCGGACCAGTGTGGAAAAAATCATGCATGGGTCAGAATATCCGGTGGTGGGGAACCCATGCTCCATCCCAAGGCAGTAGAATTGATGGAATATGCGAAAAGGGTGGGGGCCAAGATAGGTCTGATCACCAATGGTTCAAAATTTACAGAGGAGAGCAGCAAGAGATTGCTTGAGGTTCAGGTCGATATGATAGAATTCAGTGTTGATGCAGCTGATCCAAAAACCTACTCAAAGTTGAGAAAAGGGCTTCATTGGGGGCAATTGTTAAAAAATGTTAGAAGGATGGTTCAACTTAGGGATAAATTGAAAAGCCAGACTAAAATTATCGCTAGCGGAGTAAACCAAATTGATGTTGAGATTGATGAGGTCGCCAAATTCTGGGAACCCATCGTAGATCACTTCCAGAAAAGAAAATATCTTACATGGGGAATTACAGATCCCTCAAAGTCTGCGGACCCAGAACCCTATCTGCCTCCAGAAAAGCTGATCCCCTGTCCCTTTATTTTTGAAAGATTAAACATTGACTCAAGAGGCAAAGTAATGGTATGTGGTTTTGACATTGCTGCCAAAACGGATATGGGGAATATCCATCAAAAATCGATTAAAGAGATATGGCACGGCGAAGAATTTAATTATTACAGACAGATGCACCTTGAACACAGAGGGCAAGAAATAGACCTCTGTAAGAACTGTCCTGACTGGAAATATCGCTCCTGGCAGCATAACTACTGGAAAATTGTTCACCATGCTGAAAAAAAGAGGAAAGAAAAGGTGGATCAGTTGGATTTAAACGATATGGAGGGATGCATCAGCAGTTTTTAAGGACCATGCAAAAATGATTGAGGAAGCGGTGATCCCTGCTGCTGGATATGGTTTACGAATGGAGCCTTTAACCCAGGCCATACCCAAAGAGATGCTTCCTTTAGGGCATCTCCCCCTCATTGAACACACCATCATTGAGCTGGTTTCCTCCAATATAAAAAAAATATGTATTGTCATTCGAAAAGGGAAGGAGATGATCAAGGAATATTTTGAGAGAAGACACCCGTTATATAAAAAAGTGGAGTTCTATTTTGCTTATCAACAATTACCATTGGGATTGGGAGATGCCATCAGGAAGGCGAAAGACTTTATTGAAGGAGCTCCTTTCCTGATGGCCATTCCGGATCAACTATTTTTATCCAAAGTTCCCGCTACTCAACAATTGTTAGATGCGTGTAAAGAAAAGGAAGGGATATGGAATTCCATGGTAAAAATCCCCAAAAAAGAGATAAGCTTTTTTAAGGGGTCAAGACCTTTTAAATATAGAAAGAAGAATAGAGGTTACTATGTCATAGAAGATATTTCAATGGATGAAACCTCTTTGATCAGGGGATTTGGTAGAACGGTTTTTTTACCAGAAGCTCTTGAATACATGACAGAAGAATACAGAAATGATCGGACAGGTGAAGTAGATTTTTTAAAAACGTTTCGGGCACTGAAAAATAAATTGCCTTTATACGGAATGATTTTAAATGGTAGACCCTGTGATGTGGGTACCTTGGAAGGATATTACTATTTTCAGCCGATTATCCATAAATATCTCCATACCAAAGGGAAGTCTTTATGGTAATAGGGATTCTACAGCCAGGTTATCTTCCCTGGCTTGGTTTTTTTGAACAGATATATCGGAGCCATGTCTTCATTGTCTACGACGATGTCCAGTATGATAAAGAAGGCTGGCGTAACAGAAATAGAATCAAGACTGCCAAGGATATTCAATGGCTGACTGTTCCTGTCCTGGTTCATTTTGAAGAACATCCTTTAATCCATGAAGTAAAAATTAATAATACATCGAACTGGAGAAAAAAACATCTTTCTTCCATCAGGCAGAATTATTCAAAGGCACCATTTTTCAAAAAATATATCCCTTTCTTTGAGGAGGCCTTTTCCAAGCACTGGGAATATCTCGTTGATGTTGATATCTATTTCATCCTAAAATTAGCAGAGTGCCTGGGCATGAAGGATAAAAAAATCATTCGTTCTTCAACCCTTCATATTGAAGGGGATAGAATTGGAAGGCTTGTTAAAATTTGCAAATTTTTTCAGGCAGATATTTTCTACGAAGGCGGCGCAGGGAAGAATTATATTGACGAAAATTATTTTATTGAACAGGGCATCAGAGTTGAATATCAGGATTATCAACACCCCATTTATAGCCAATTATATGGAGATTTCATCCCTTATTTATCGGTCATCGACTTGCTCTTTAATCATGGAGATCAGTCTCTGTCCATTTTAGCAAATATAAAATCATAAAGGAATGGTCAATCAATGAAGAAAACTATTCTTGTGACAGGTGGCGCAGGTTTTATTGGAAGCAATTTTGTGAGATATATTTATAACAAATACCCAGATTACAGGGTTATTATTCTGGACGCCCTCACTTATGCTGGCAGTGTTGAGAATTTGCCCGTAAACATCAATGAACAGAGCGGAGAAAGATTGGTCTTCTGGTATGGGAACGTTCGGAACGGAGAGCTGGTGGATACCCTTGTCAGTCAGTCCGATGTCGTGGTACATTTCGCTGCAGAAACGCATGTCACCCGCTCCATATACGATAACTTTCTGTTCTTTGAGACAGATGTTATGGGGACACAGACCGTAGCCAATTCTATCCTGAAATATCGAGATAAGGTGGAAAGGTTTATTCATGTTTCCACTTCAGAAGTCTATGGGACGGCGAGGAAAGAATTGATGGATGAAGACCATCCGCTGTTTCCAATGAGCCCCTATGCCGCAGCCAAAGCAGGAGCTGATCGGTTGGTCTATTCTTATTGGGCAACCTATGAAATGCCTATTGTCATTGTCCGTCCGTTCAATAATTTCGGTCCCTATCAACATCTCGAAAAAGTCATCCCCAGATTTATAACGAGTTGCATTCTTAATGAACCTCTCCGTATCCATGGTGATGGTAGTGCAGCGAGAGATTTCATTTATGTGGAAGATGTCTGCAGAGCCATCGATCTAATCATGCATGTCAATATGAATCAGGTCAATGGAGAGGTCTTCAATGTGGCCTCTGGCAACCATCGGTCCATACTTTCCATTGCCAGAGATGTGATTAAATTAATGAACAAAGATGAATCCCTGATTACCTTTATTGGTGATCGACCAGGACAGGTCTTCAGGCATACAGGAGATATCAAAAAGATACAGAATTTCTTTCCATGGCAACCGGAGATATCCTGGTTAGAAGGCCTTGAGAGATCGATAGAATGGTACAAAAACAATAGACCTTGGTGGGAAAAACAGCTTTGGATGCGATCCGTCCCCATCATCACCAAAAGCGGGAAAAAAGAGCTTCATTAGCCAAAGAAGACAGATTGAGCCAAGCATTCCAGAAAAATAAATTTGAACAGAGCGTTTCATTGCTCAGTTGGGCATATAATGAAGAGGATTCCATTATGGAGTTTCTTGGAAAGGCGTCCTGTTTAATGGATGACACTGTTTTGGACTATGAAATTATCTTGATTGATGATGGAAGTACTGACAGGACTTATGAGATAGCCAGTAAATTTCAGGAGAAAAATCCTAAGGTAAAGATATTCAAGAATGAGAAAAATTTAAACGTTGGTATTTCAAGCCAAAGGGCAATACAAAAAGCATCAAAAGAATTTTTATTCTGGCAGACCGTTGACTGGTGCTATGATATCGCAAATCTCAGGATATTTTTAGAATATTTAAAAACGTTTGATATCGTTCAGGGGGTAAGGAGAAAACCCGTTGCAGTAAGGATCAAATTATTCAAACCCATTGCGGCAGTTCTAAAACTTTTTGGTATGAAACATCTCACCAAACGCTCCGACACGATATCGAAAGCGATCGTTTCGGTGGTGAATTATATCCTTATTCGAATCCTCTTCAGAGTGCCTTTATCTGACTTTCAAAACGTCACCTTCTATCCTACCCAATGGATTCAATCCATTCAATGGGAAGCCAGGAGCTCCTTTGCCAATCCAGAAGGTTTAATCAAATCTTATTGGGCAGGAAAAACTATTAAAGAAGTTCCAATCAATTTTATTCCAAGAGTAAAAGGGGGAGGTAAGGGGACGAAGGTAACGTCAATGATTAATTCGGTTAAGGATATATTTCGGTTATGGTTTAAATGGATTGTATTGAGAAGGAGAGGATTAGTTGAAAAAGGTAAAATATATCGACTTAACCCCTCAGAGTGGGAGTAGAATGATGTGATGAATTCATTTTTTCTGATAAGCTTGGATAAAAAGGAAAGTCTCTTTTAAAAAAAGATTCCATGATGATGCTGTGGGCACCTTTTAGTGATTTGATGCAAAGGATTATTACTCTTAACAAATGGGAACAAAAAATAAATTTACGAAGAAGAGTTCAAACCCTAAACCTGCCACAGGGAAGTAAAGTTCTTGACTTCGGCTGTGGTACAGGTTTGTATGCAAGAGTGTTTACGAAAATGGGATTCCATTATTGTGGCTATGATATTGACCACCGATTGGTTTCTTATGCGCACTGTCTTTACAGAAATTGTCAATTTACAGCATCGAAGGATGAATTAAAAAAAGAAGCCCCCTTTGATCTGGTCGTTGCGAACTGTTGTTTCCATCATATCGATGATCTCACGCTTCATGAGGAACTCAATGAACTGAAAAGGATATTAAGCGCAGATGGAACTCTTTTTGTTGTCGATATCCTTATTTCCAATGAGGATACTTTCCTTTTAAGAAAGCTTTTTAGAAAGTTAGAATTGGGGGGACATGTTAGATCCTACAATGATTACAAAAAACTTATAGAACAACATTTTAAAATCGTCAAGAGCAATGTCGGTCGGTCACACCTTTTTTCTATAAAGAATAACCCCATTTACAACGATATGGTTTTTTTCGAATGCACAGTTGCCCACGTTGGCGGAGGAGGATAGGGAAAGTTCCCAGAATTCATGAGGAAGAAGAGGATTTGGAAATTTGTTATCGTTCTCGCTAAGATTGCTCTTGCAGTGTTCGTGATCTATTATCTATTCAAGAGCGAGTGGTTGACAAAAGATGCCTTCACGAGGTTGTTCAGAGTGGAGCATATCCTTTTTATCCTACTTTCCGGATCCTTTTATCTTATTACTCAGATTTTATGCACATCACGACTTGTGTTGTTATTGAGAGCGATTCATTTTCCCCTACGATTTTTCAGAATTTTTAAATTAGTGATGATTGGAAACTTTTTTAATACGATTATCCCTGGAATGATCGGAGGAGATTTTATAAAAAGCCTCTATCTCATGAAGGGCGAGGAGGGAAAAAGGGGACAGAGCGCTGGAATCGTTATTATGGATCGGGCGTTGGGGTTCTTAGCCCTTCTATGGATTGGCGGCGTTTCACTGATTTATCTTTTGTGGCAAAAAAGCAAAGTATTGAATAGCTTCCACAATGAGATGTATATTGCAATCGGGGCCATTGGATGTATTTCGATTTTTTTCGGAGTTCTTATTATCTTCAGTAGGAATGAACGCGCTCGGCGTAAGATCGCTTCAGTTTTTACAGCCTTTTTCCGAAAGGGTATATTATATAATATGCTTGACGGCTTTGGGGCTCTGATGAAGCACCGCTTGATTCTTGGCTATTCTCTCTTGGTAAGTGTCCTGATACAAATATTTTCATTGGCCGGGCTGCTCATTCTTGCGAATCTGGTATCTGAGACTCTTCCGGATATGATTACCCTTGCAGGGGTATCCGCTATCGTCGTACTGGTCAACATCATTCCAGTGACCCCCGGCAATTTAGGCTGGACTGAGCTCATCGCTGCGTTATGCTGGTCTGCCGTGGGATCGAACGCTGGAGCAACCATTTTTTTAAATTGGCGAATTGTGACAGTTATGTTTTCACTGCCTTGGGGACTAGTCTTTCTTTCCATGACAGATTGGCGGAAGTAGCTGCTAAGAGATCCCAAAGGAATTGACTGAAGAAATAGATGCAATGAGCAGAGTTAAACTTCCACGGAAAAAATGGATTTACCCGGCCCTTATTATTATCCTCGGGTTCTCTTACTATGCCAGTTTTTTTAATTATGGAATCAATTTAGGCGACGAAGGGTATATCGTGGATGGGGGTGAAAGAGTTCTAAGGGGACAGTGGCCTGTGAGCGATTTCATGTCGTACCCCCCTGGAAGCTATTTTCTATTGGCACTTTTCTTCAAGATCTTCGGGGCGAGTCTGCTGGTCTCCAGATTTTTGGAAATGACCTTTCTTATCGTCAATGGGCTCCTGGCGTTCTACATTGGGAAGCGATTGATGCCAGAGAAGTGGGCCCTCCTTCCTCCCTTTGTTTTGATAGCCTTTCCAGGATTCTGGCATAAGGCCGTTCTTGCATTTAGCCTGCTTCTTCCCCTCTCCATGCTATTACGCTTCCTGGAAAGAAAGACCATGACGGGGATACTCTATATGGGTTGGGCTGTCGGATTAGCCATGGTCTTCAGGATTGAGGCGGCTCTATTCTCGTTGATTACTATTTTGTCAAGCCTTTTTTGTTACCATCTATGGAGAGATGGCGTGCTTTCTGTGAATCGGGAGTCAATGGCGAGCTTTTTGAAAGAATTCATATTATGCGGTTTAGCTGTGTTGAGTATTTTAACTCCCGTCCTTATGTTTTATTATTACCAATCAGATCTGGTAAGATTTTTTCATTCATTAAGGGAGGGCTATGGGTCCAGTAATATATCCTGGGTGAGTGGTTTTTTTGAAAAGCCGAGTCTTTTATCGGCGATAACGAAATTTCGTATCGGAAGCTTGAAAAACCTTTTCTTCTTCCTGACCCTTGCCCTCTACCTCTTCATCTTGAGAAGGGTGGTCGTTCATTTTTTCATAGAGAAAAGAAAAGATTTTCCATTACTCCTCCCCGTTCTTATTTTGGGTGTCGTTTCTTTAATCTATTCCTACATTGCTTTTAGCAAGGCACATTTATTACAAATAGCAGCGACGTCTTATATTCTATTTACCTTTTTACTTTATTCACTTTGGCAAAGGAAAGGTTTGAAATCGACAATCGGGTTGGTTATTTTAATACTTTTCTTGACTCTGCATGTCTTGGATAGTTTCAAATGGGGTGCCCATTTCGCTTCAGGTTCAATCAGTAGACTTTATTATATCAGGAAGGAAGGAGCCAGGCTTCTTTCATCACCTCAGGCAAAGATTTATGTGGGCAAGAAAGAGTTTGATACCCTTGACGGTTTGATTCAATTTTTTGAGAATAGGCAGGGTTATCTGTTACCCATCCATTTTGAATCGATGGTGAACTTTTTAACAGGTTTGGAGAATCCGACACGACACACCATCATTACGCCGCCTTTGTTGCAAGGGATGGCAAAACAAAAGGAGGTGATCGATGATATTGAAAGATTCAAGATAAAATACTTGCTCATCCATAGAATGAACTGGGTGGAGGAAGGGAGCTTCCGGTTTCGCGATTATGCTCCTTTTGTACACGAGTTTGTATTGAGGCATTATCAGTTGGAAAAAGAAGTGGGGGATTATTTAATATATTCTCGTCAATCCGTATAATCATGAATCTTGATGGTTTAATAGGGATAGATCCCAGTGGTGATCAAAGGAGAGAAAATGCCTAATATTGCGGTAATTGGTTGTGGATACTGGGGCAAGAATCTAATTCGAAACTTTTGGGAGTTAAGGGCGTTACATACCCTCTATGATGCAGATGAGAAGAAAGCAAAGGAATGGGGGTCTCTCTCCCCACAGGTCAACATCGCCAGCCAATTGACCGAGGTATTTAGGGATGAATCTATTGAGGGGATTGTGGTGGCAACCCCTGCCGAGTCTCATTATAGGATAGCGAGGGAGGCTCTGAAGGCAGGGAAGGATGTTTTTGTTGAAAAACCATTAGCTTTAAAGGTGAGGGAGGGAAAGGAGTTAGTCACCTTAGCAAAAGAAAAAGACCGGATCTTGATGGTCGGCCATCTCCTCGAATACCATCCGGGGATTATTAAGCTTAAGCAGATGATTTCGAATGGAGAGTTGGGGAAAATTAATTATATCCACTCCACCCGACTCAACCTCGGTAAGTTTCGTACCGAAGAGAACATACTTTGGAGCTTCGCTCCTCATGATATCTCCGTGATCCTCCTCCTTTTGGGTGAGATGCCCCAGGAAGTATCGGCCCATGGGGGAAGTTACCTTAATCAGGGGGTAGCCGATGTGACGATGACAACCATGGATTTTCCAAGTGGAGTGAAATCACATATTTTTGTTAGTTGGCTTCATCCTTATAAAGAGCAGAAGTTGGTGATCGTCGGAGATCGAAAGATGGCTGTTTTCGATGATGTCGTTCAACAAGATAAACTTTTACTTTTCAGTCATCGAATCGATTGGATAGAACGGATTCCCATCCCGCGAAAAGAAGATGCAGAGGTGATTCACTTCGACATGGAGGAACCCCTTAAGAGTGAATGTCGGCATTTTCTGGATTGCCTTCAGACCCGTCAGAAACCAAAGACCGATGGTAACAACGGATTAAGAGTTTTAGAGATCCTTGACCTCTGTCAAAGGTCTTTGGAAATGGGAGGGAAGGTGTTCACCCTTGGAAAAGGACCGCAAGGCGATGTTTTCATCCACGACACGGCCTGTGTTGATGAACCTGTGGAGATTGGGGAGGGGACAAAGATCTGGCATTTCACCCACATCATGCCAGGGGCTAAAATTGGGGAGCGTTGTATTATTGGTCAAAATGTTTTTATCGGGTCGGGTGCCATCTTAGGAAATAATATAAAGATTCAAAACAATGTTTCGATCTATGATGAGGTGATTTTAGAAGAGGATGTCTTCTGTGGGCCCTCAATGGTCTTTACCAATGTCTTTAATCCCCGCAGTTTTATCTCGAGGAAGAAGGAGTTCCGAAAAACCCTGGTGAAAAGGGGGGCAACCTTGGGTGCCAATGCGACGATTATCTGTGGAAATAAGATTGGCCAGTATGCCTTCATCGGGGCCGGGTCTGTGATTACCAAGGATATTCCGGACTATGCTTTGGTCTATGGGAACCCGGGAAAGGTGAAAGGATGGGTCTGCCAATGTGCGGAGGAGATCACTTTTCGGTCTGGGAAAGCAATGTGTAAAGCCTGTGGAAAGCGTTACAAGAAAGATCATGTCGGGGTGAGGTTAATTTGAAACATAGTAGAAAACTGATCCTGGGCAGAGTCAAAGGAATGAAGATCGTCACGGTCGTAGGAGCGAGGCCTCAGTTTATTAAAGCGGCAGCGGTCAATCGTGCGATTCATCAATGGAATAAGAAGAAGAAACGAATTCGGGAAATACTGGTCCATACAGGCCAGCATTACGATGTCCTGATGGATAAGGTTTTTTTTGAAGAATTGGCCCTCCCGAGGCCCAATTATCATTTGGGGGTGGGTTCAGGGTCTCATGCGGAGCAGACCGGGATGATGCTTGAACGAATCGAAGCGGTCCTAAAAAAAGAAAAACCTATGGTGGTGATGGTCTATGGAGATACAAATTCGACACTGGCTGGAGCCTTAGCGGCGGCAAAACTGAATATCCCCGTTGCCCATGTTGAGGCAGGATTAAGGAGTGATGACCGGACGATGCCAGAGGAAATCAACCGCCTTCTTACGGATCATGTCTCAACCTTCTTATTCTGTCCCACTGACCAAGCGATTCAGAATTTATTAAGGGAAGGGATAGAAGATGAAAAGACGAGAAAGGTTAAAAATGTTGGGGATGTGATGTACGATTCAATCCTTCATTATTCTAAACTGGCAGAAGAGAAAAGCACTGTTCTTAAAGATTTGAATCTTTATTTTTCAACTCCGAACTCCGAACACCGAACTCAAAACTATTATCTGGCCACCCTTCACCGAGCCGAGAATACTGATGATCCGAAGCGGTTACGGTCTATCTTGAAAGCTTTGGATGAACTCGGCAGAAAAATGCCAGTCATCTTCCCCTTGCATCCGAGGACAAAGAAGATGATGAATGCCTCTCATCTTTTATCCAGATTCAAAAACATTAAGTGCATGGAGCCGGTTTCTTATTTGAATATGCTTAAACTGGAAAAAAATGCTGAGGCTATCCTGACCGATTCAGGAGGAGTTCAGAAAGAAGCTTACTGGTTGAGAACCCCATGCGTTACTCTGAGGGAGGTCACAGAATGGGGTTATACGGTTAAAGAGGGCTGGAATATGGTTTCCGGGTGGAGAACCTTCGATATCCTTCAAGCCATTCAGAAACTATCCATTCTAAAAAAGAGGAGAAAGAAGGAGATTGGTCAGCAAAGGGGAGCTGGCGAAGCAATTGTTAGGTTTCTCTCTCAATGGAGTCTCTGATCCATATTCTGCAAGCGATTCTTTTTCTCAAAACTCATTTTTAAATTTTTAAGGTGGGGGTCAATGTTCTCTTTGGTCACCCATGCGCCAAAGTCCCTCGGCACTGTCCATGTCCTATCATCGAATATCCTCGCTGCAATGAGACGACTCACTGAAGGATTGTAATGAGAGTGTTCAAGGTAATTCTTACTATCCGTAGTGATGCTGTTATATCCGCTAAAATCCCAAAACGAGGTGATTTCCGACAAGCCCCTTAAAAATGAAAAATAGTCTTCTTCCAAAAAATGATCCATCACCATTCGATGATGCGGGGTGATGAAAATAATGGGATGAATATGATATTGCCTACACAACGCCACCAGCTCTTTCAATACCTCCAAATTATCTCTACTCATTTTATCTTTTATTATATTTTTAAGATTTCTCTGGTTTTCCAAAAAAATCTGGCGAGCCTCAGCCTCTGATCCCAAAGCCAGAGCTCCATCCTCCCCAAATTGACTGGCTGGACTTGTCTTTCTGCCGAAATTCGCCCTTAATTTCCGCTTGATGTCACCCTTAGGAAGAATAGTCAAATAAGACCAATAAAAAGCAATGGGATGAGTATTCGCGACATAGGGATGTAGTTTTAATAAATAATCCTGATCTTTATGCATCTTTAGCGTAAAGCAAAAATCGATATCTAAACCAATATATAGGGTTTTTACCGAATACCCATTTTTAATTAAATAGTTCACGTGGAGTAAATGTTCAGTGACTGTTGCAGCGATGGTTGCAAGATTATAGCCTTTTCCAAAAGGAATATATTTCTCAACCATATCGGGACGCGTGAGATACATCCTTGAACTTCCCAAAATATAAAAGTTGAATTTTCTTTTCTCTTTTTTTAGAAATTCAATTTTGGCATATCGATCGTTGATCTGAGCTTGTACTCCGAAAAAGGGGGTTCGAAAGATATAAAAGGGATCCACCACGAGATTGATGAGTACAACAGAAAAAAGGTAAACGATGATGGCACTCAAAAAAATGACTGAGAATTTTTTATAATTCATCCCCATCGCAAAGCCTAAAAATTAAAATAGATAAACTCCCTTACCTTCTGTAGATTGAAAATGGCATATATCGAAATAACAGAAAGGGCACCTGCTGCCCTCCATGTGGGTCTTACCCGTTCCACAATCTCGTTCGAATTTTTAAAAAAGAGGGCCATCAAGAAACATACCATAAAACAGTAGAAGGTCCGTTGGTTCCATCCCATGGTCGTGAAAACATCACCAAATTGTATGCCATATTGTTTCAGTACAGCGAAAAGATGAATGAATTTTTCGGGCAGTATCACACCTGTCAGACCAACCATTCCTTTTAGCACCTTCATGGCATCAGAGAAGCTCTGAGCCCTGAAAAAGATCCATGCGGCATTGACAAAGTTAAACGTAATGATCCAGGAGACTAACCGGGGTAACCTGAACGGAGTCTTCTGCCAAAAATGAAAGACCACGAGGGCGCCACCGTGAAGGAGTCCCCAGATGACGAATGTCCACCCTGCTCCGTGCCAGAGGCCCACAAGAAAGAACGTGATAAGAATGTTAACAAGTATCTGTGGTTCTGGGACCCTGCTCCCGCCGAGGGGGATATAGATATAGTCCCGGACAAACCGGCTGAGCGTCATATGCCACCTGCGCCAGAATTCCTGAATCGTGCAAGATTTATAAGGGCTGTTGAAGTTAATAGGAAGCTTGATATTGAAGAGAAGGGCTGCGCCCAGAGCCATGTCCGTATACCCCGAAAAATCATAATAGAGCTGCAAGGTGTACGAAAGGGAAGTCATCCATGCTTCGATGAGCGCAAGGCTCTGTGTTTGGTCAAAACCTGTGTTCGCCCACTCAGCCAGCGTATCCGCGATCACCACTTTTTTGAACAGTCCCAGAAAGAAAAGAGTAAGACCCTGTGCGATGTGTCTATCGTTGAGGATCTTATTCCTAAGGGTATTAAACTGGGGCATCATCTCTTGATGACGGACAATGGGACCCACCAGAAGGCGTGGAAAAAAAGTGACAAAGAGGGCATAGTTTAGTAAGCTGAATTCACGTACGGTGCCCCGCGCGGTATCCACAAGATAGGAAATCTGTGTAAAGGTGAAAAAACTAATTCCCAGAGGGAGGGTGATATGGAGTAGTTTAAGATTCAGAGATGATAGGGCATTGATATTCATAATAAAAAAGTCCATGTATTTGAAGTAAGCAAGAAGGGAGAGGTTTCCTGCAATGCCGATCATCAGTGCCAAACGGGAAAAGGCAACGTGGTTTCTTCTCTGGATAAGAATCGAACCGATTGCATAATTGAAAAGGAGGCTGCCGAGTAAAAGCGGAACGTAGATGGGATTCCAATAACCATAGAAGAAGAAAGAAGCAACAATAAGCCAGCCCTTTGCAGCGATGATCAGCTTCTTCCGATTGAGAGCAAAATAGATGGCGAAGGTAATTGGAAGGAAGAGAAAAATAAATACATAAGAATTGAACAACATTACGCTTATCCGATATTGGCTTTTTCAGGGAATCCCGGTACGATACTTTCTGCCGAAAGGGAAATTTCCACCTCCGAAAGGAGACGGTCACAAGGAAGTGTAACAATATCTTCGGGCAAATGCAACGGATCTTCACCACGAGACGATTGATAGAAGGTGCTCAAAGGTCTTTCGGGGTGGGTTCAGGGTGAACGGGTGACTTTCTTATTGATGATGGATGGTGAAAGGGAGGAATCCATTTTTCCCCACAGTCTATTTTACAATTGCACCATTATATTTTAAATTTATTTTCTAATCATTTCCTGCTATCATTGATTCGCCTAAAAATTGAAGAACGGGATCCGATCTGTTTTGCAGAATCATCACGAAAGGGATTAAGGAAACTTTGGTTGAAGAGGGAAGAATACTTAAGGTCACGACACTTGTCTTTATCCTTACCATAGTGACAAAGGCTTTACAGATCGTTTTTTATCCTTTAGTGGCTCGATTCTTTGGCACAAGTGGAGAGCTTGAAAGTTTTATCGTTGCCCTATCGATTCCCACCCTCGTCAGCACCATCCTCTTGGGTAATTTTAGCGCTACCTTTATCCTCATCTTCACCGAACAAAGGGTGAAGTATGGAGAGAAACCAGCATGGGATTTTGCGAGCTCATTCATTAACATTGTTTTATTGGGGGTAATCGGGATCACCGTTGCCGGGATATGGTTGTCCCCCTGGCTTATCCGCTTGGTTGTCCCTGGAATGGAATGGGTCTACAGACAAATGGGTACGCAGTTGCTCCAGCTTCTATTTGTGACGGTTTTTTTCTTCGCCTTGATTATGATTCTCACTGCCATCCTTCAGTCTCATCAGTTTTTTATTATCCCGGTTGCGGTGGGATTGATCAGTAATCTCATCCTGATTACCATCATCTTGATATGGAGGCAAAGAGTAGGTATTTATGTACTGCCCCTTGCGACGATTCTCTCTTTTGCCTGTGCTGCTGCATTACTTTTGGTAGGAAGCAAAGAACTTTGGTGGGGCAGATACATTTTTAAAATAAAAACTGAGCGATCCGTCAAAGAGGCACTGCCAATGCTCATCGGTATATCCATCATCGGAGCATTTTGGCAGATCAACTTAATCACCAGTAGATTTTTTGCTTCTTTCTTACCTATTGGTAGCATTGCGACCCTGGAATATGCAAGTCGATCAGTGATTCTGCTCATTGAGCTTCTCTCATTGAGTTTGGTTATTCCTCTCTATCAAAAAATGTCGAATGAAGCGGCGATAGGGGATCAAGGAAAAGTGATGGATACCTTTTCCTTGGGATTAAAAATGACCGCCGTGGTATTGTTCCCCTTAGCTACTTTTATTACCTTTCTTAGATTTCCTCTATTTCAGATCTTCCTTGAATATGGTCAATTCACCCCTGAAAATACGGCCCAAGTCTCGTCTGTATTTTTGTATACCTCATTGTCCATGATCGGTGGCGGATTAGGGCAAATAATCATGTATGGTTATTGTGTCCTCAGAAAAGTGAGGTTACTGCTCCTCCTTTTTCTTGGTGGGCTGACGCTGAATATTTTACTCAGTGCTGTTCTTTATAAGGGGATGGGAGTGGAAGGGTTAGCCTTGGCAACGGGGATTGCTGCTCTCTTGGGAAGTATTTTCAGTTTAGGAGTGCTGAATCAGAAAGTAGAGGGATTGAATGTTATTTATCTTGGAAAATTTGCATCCAAAACGATTCTGGCTGCCCTCTTATCAGGAATATTAGTTTGGTTTTTATTTCTTACCATGGGTTATTGGGTAGGTATGGATCTTTTAGGCCAAATCATAAAGTTAGGAGTTTCGGCTGCCGTCTTCACTATCGTGTATATCCTTTTGATGAGTATTTTTAGAATGGGGGAGATCAACCTTGTCTTAAACCTTATTAAAGATAGATTCAAATCTATCAGTCAAGCCCAGCTATAGTGGAAAACGGTGTCAAGGCGTATGGGAGTTTCGTCAAGTTCTCACAACAAGTGGAGGAGAGAGTTGCCTAATCCCAAAAATAATGCCAGACTCGATAGGGTCCCGACGTGGCATATCTTGATGATAATCCTTTTTATCGCTTTTGTGCTACGCCTGATTCTCGTATTTCAACCCGAGGTGATCCACAATGACGGGATCGAGTACATTCGTCACGCCAAAGAGGTTTTGACTGGAAACTGGACAGGAGGGGAATCGAGTCCTCTTTACCCCACCTTGATAGCTATGGCTTATTCCTTCACGGAAAATTTTGAACTGGCGGGAATTTGGGTGTCTGTCATCTTCGGGACACTCTTGGTGATTCCTGTTTTTTATTTAGGCAAAGAGATCTTTAGCAAGGGGGTAGGGGGCATATCAGGTCTGGTGGTTGCGGTTCATCCCGTTCTCCACAGTGCCTCGGGTTCTGTTTTGACCGAGTCGACCTACCATTTTTTTATCGCGACATCTGTTCTCTTCGGTTGGCTCGCCTTTCACAAAGGGAAGTTTTACTCCATCCTGCTTTTTAGCCTTTTTGTCTCGCTCGCTTTTCTTACCAAACCAGAGGCGATCGGCTTTCTTTTGATTTTCAGTGCCTGGGTACTATTTTTCAATCCTCCCAAAAGGAAGAGGTATTGGGTGAGAAGGACGGTGATGATCCTGGTGGCGATTTTCGCATTTTTTGCCTTTTCCTCTCCTTACCTGATACGCCTCCGAGAAGAAACAGGAAAGTGGTCTATCTCTAAAAAGGTCAATGTGACTATTGGGTCTTTTTCAGAAATGGAAAATATCACTTCCCTGGATGAGAGTCCTTTCGACCGGGAAGGCCTCTCTCTCCTTTCCTTCATCAAGGATCCTTTGTCTCAATGGGTCAGAGTTGGGACCGGGCTCTTGAAGTCCTTTTATACATTTCAGCAAGCCTTCAACCCCCTCCTTTCTTTTTTTGCTGTGATCGGGTGGATTGGGATCATCCGAAACAGGTCATGGTATTCGCTGAAGGCAAATTTTTATATCTTGACCTACCACTTTTTTTTCTTCGGTTTCGTTTTCTCGATCTTTTTTATCTCAAAAAGATACACTTCTCAAATGGTCTCTATTTCTATTCCCTGGGCCGCCTTTGGTTTTTATATGTTTCTTGAGTGGGTCCATCAAAGATGGGATTTTTTTAAGAAGAAAGAAATATTTATAAAGATCTTGGTCGTCCTTCTCTTAATGGCCCTATTTGTTCAAGGAAGGGTGATCCGTCCCAGAGAGCATCGTATTATCCAGAAAGAGGTAGGTTTATGGATGAAGGATCATCTACCCAGAGGAATGAAAATAATGAGCAGACGGCCTCAGGAGGCTTTTTATGCTGAACTGCCGTGGCTCAAGATCCATCAGGAAAATGTTGAAGAGATCCTAAGGGAAGGGCGCTCCAACGGCGTGAAATATCTTATCATCGATGAAGGAATCGAGAAGGACTTACCGGACCTTTGGGAAAAAACAGAAGATAAGGATTTGATTCTCTTGAAAGAATTTCAAAAAAAGAATCAAAGGTTGGTCCTCTTTGAGATGGTTTATCCAGAGTAAAAGGGTTATGAAAAGAGATCACACTTGGATTGTTCGGGAGGGAGAGGAAAAGCATTTAGAGGGAATTTTATCTCTTAGGAAAATTGCATTCGGAGGGGAAGAAGAAGATAAATTGGATCCAAGGTTCTGGAGATGGGAATTCAAAGAAGGGCCTGATGGAAGGGCATGGATTTATATTGTGGAGGACAAAAATAAGATCATCGGTCACTTTGCAGATATTCCAAGGCGGTTTTGCATTCAAGGAGAGGTGATTATTGGAACCCTTTCACTCGATTTAATGGTTCATCCTGATTATTGGAGAAAAGGTATCTTTGAGGCAATGGGACGATATGGAGCTCAACGAGTCAAGCAAGGGAATGGATGTTTTATGACTGCATTTCCTATTCGACCCGAGACCATTTTCGGGTTAAAAAAAATTGGCTGGAGGGAAGTGGTGAAGCTTCCCGTTCTGGTCTATCCTATTAGATTTACCGGTATTCTGAATCGTTATCTCCATTTATACCCTTTGAGCCAACTTATCGGGGGGATAGCCAGGTTTTTCTATTCTCTTCTTTATGGATTTAAAAGGAAGCATGGCATAGGAGAGATGGAGATAGAGAAAGTAGACTTATTGGATCACCAGTTCGACCGTTTCTGGCAAAAGGCATCCTCTCTTTATTCCATAATGGGGATCCGTAATCAAAATTATTTGACCTGGCGTTACCTTCAACACCCCACTCGGAGCTATACTATTTATCGAGTAATGAAGAGTGGGGAGATGAGAGGATACGCCGTTTTGAGAAAGGTTGAACTTCTCAACTTCAACAGCGCTGTCATCGTTGATTTATTGGCCCTGGATGAGGAAGCCTTCTGGGCTCTTACGGAAAAAGGGATTCAACACGGTCATCGGGAAGGAGCTGATCTCTTAGGTTTTATGGTGCCCCAGACGCATCCCTATTATAAAAGTTTAATTCATAGGGGTTTTCTCCCCAGTTTAAAGTCCTTTCAATTCATGATCTATGACCACGGGAATAGGGCGGCTCTCCGAGACCCGAAGGGATGGTATGTCAACTGGGGAGACACAGATGTGATTTGACCCATAACTCGGAAAAGACCTTTTTGGCTTCGTGAGGTTTCATGCTATTTAATTCGTTATCCTTTTTAATCTTTTTCCCCACAATCACCATTCTTTATTTTGTCACTCCCCACCCGTATCGTTGGTTTTTACTTTTGACAGCCAGTTGTATCTTTTATATGGCCTTCATTCCCATCTACATTTTCATTCTCGCTTTGACCATATTTATCGATTATGCGGCAGGACTCCTGATTGAAAGAACAGAGGGGAAAAGAAGAAAGGTTTATTTAGCCATCAGTATCGTTTCCACCTGTGGTGCCCTTTTCGTTTTCAAATATTTTAACTTTTTTAACGCCAATCTCACCCAATTGGCCCGTTTTCTTCACTGGAATTATTCCATTGAGAGTTTGTCCTTAATTTTACCCATTGGGATATCGTTTTACACCTTTCAAGGGATCAGTTATGTCATCGAAGTTTACAGGGGACAGCAGAAGGCTGAAACGCATATAGGGATTTTTGCTCTCTACATTTCATTTTATCCCCAGCTGGTAGCTGGACCCATTGAGCGGCCCGGAAATTTAATGCATCAGTTCTATGAGGAACACTCCTTTGATGGGGAGAGGGTGTTAAATGGATTGAAGCTCATGGTTTTCGGATTTTTTAAAAAAATGGTGATTGCCGACAAACTGGCCATCCTGGTTGAACGGGTCTATGATAATCCCTCCCAATATCCGGGGCTTCCATTAATTGTCGCAGCGATCTTCTTTGGGTTTCAAGTGTTTTGTGATTTTTCTGGTTATTCCGATATTGCCATTGGTTCTGCACAGGTGATGGGTTTTCGTTTGATGGACAATTTTAACCGACCTTTTTTCTACTCCCGATCGACTGCTGAACTATGGAGAAGGTGGCATATCTCTCTCATGACGTGGATCAGAGATTATGTCTACATCCCGATGGGTGGAAACCGTCTTGGGAGACGGAGGTGGTATTTTAATATCTTTATTGCCTTCACGTTGAGTGGGTTCTGGCATGGTGCCCATTGGGGGATGATCTTCTGGGGATCTTTGAATGGATGTTATCTGATCCTTTCTAACATGACTCAGAAATTTAGGGAGAAGGGGGTTCAATGGATCGGTTTAAATCGCCTCCCTGTCCTCCATCAAGGGTTACAAGCGACCTTCGTCTTTCTCTTGTTTTGCTTCACTTTGATTTTCTTTAGAACAAAAAATCTTAACGATGCTGTTTATATGATGACCCATTTAGGGTCGGGACTGGGAGATTTAGCTGGAATCAGGATGTCCTACAAAAATCTATTCATGTTAGGGTTGACCCGATATGAATTCGTTCATGCCCTGATGTCGATCGGATTAATGGAGTTCATCCATAAGATTGAAACACAGCAAAATATGAAACATATGTTTTCAGGTAAACCGGTCTGGGTCAGATGGTTGATCTATTATGCCCTCGTCCTGTTTCTCATATTTTTTGGAGAGTATAACGATCATGCCTTCTTTTATTTCCAATTTTAGAGCGGAGGGACGATGAGAAAGTTCTTAACCAAGATGGCTTTTTTCTTTTTCCTCCTCCTTCTTTTCTTAGTGTTCATGAACTACTGGTTGGATTTTGAGCCTAATCCACATTATCCCCTCCAATATCATGAGGTCTTCTATCCCAAAGTGAATGCCGATTTGGTTATTTTGGGGGCCTCCCAAGCGACCCATGGCATCAATCCAAAGTATCTCGAATCGGAGGATCTAAAAGTTTTTAATTTTGCACTCGATGGAGCGCCTCCCTCCTTCTATCTGAATTGGTATAACAAAATATTTACTCACTATTACCGGAAACCCACCTATGTGATCTACGCGGTTCACTGGGTTATGTTTAATGACATATTTGCTCCCCGGCAGATTGAACATGATAGTCAATATTTCCCTTTACCCTTGTTGATTAAACATTTAAGATATGGGGGGTCCTTGCAGACCCTCCTGTTCAATCGTTTTGTCTTTAGCAAGCAGAGAAAAAATGTATTATCCATGTTGTTTAGCAAAAGAAATGAGATTTACCCAAAAGCCAAGTATTACAATGGGTTTATTCCTTTTAAAGAAAGGAAAAAACTTCAAAAAACAGAAGTAGTCAATCCCGAAATCAATCCCGTTCAATGGGAGGCCTTCATACAGCTCCTGAACGATTTCGAGAGGGATGGAATCAAGGTGATCTTTGTCCATATACCCGGGTACTTTTATGGCCGGGAAACTCAAAATATTTTAAAAAACATCCAGCTCCTTAAGGGAATCGCGGAAAAAAGAGGAATCCCTTTTCTGGATTATGAGACGGAAAGGATATCGTCTATCAATATGAATGATGATCTGTTTGCTGATTGGACTCATATGAGTGAAAAAGGGAGTGAGGCTTTTTCAAAATTGTTGAAGCAGGATTTAGAGATAGTGTTAAAAAGAATGTGATATCCAAAATCGAATGCGGGATCCATCTTTTTCTTTGTGGAGATTGGGGGGCTGTGATGGGTTTGAATAACCTGTCGTTGACCTATTTAACCTCGATGAGGATGTTTTCATAGGTGGAGTTAAAGGATTTTATATGGAGAGGATCAATGCCTTATCAATAGATTTAGAGGAGTGGTATCATACCGAACTAGCGGGGGGAGAGAAGTCTTCTTTCTCGCAGGCAACAGAGGCCACACAACCTATTCTTGATCTATTGGACCGGTATCAGATAAAAGCCTCTTTCTTCATTGTGGGAGAGGTGGCTGAACAAAATCCGGACCTCATTCGTTCGATTTTCGATAGGGGACATGAAATTGGATGCCACACCTTTTCTCACACCCTCGTATGGGATTTGGGCGAGCCTCTTTTTCGGCAGGAGTTGGAGCGTTTTCAATCTGTCATGGAAAGGATTCTTGGAAAGGTGAAGATGAAAGGGTTTCGTGCCCCCTGTTTTTCTATTGATAACCGTAACACATGGGCACTGAGGGTTCTTGCGGATTTTGGGTACCAATATGATGCAAGCATCTTTCCGTTGAAGATCAATCCTCTTTATGGAATAAGGGGAGCGCCAATCCGGCCATACCGTATCTCCTTCGAAGATGTCAGGAAGGAAGACCCCCAAAGTCCCCTCATCGAATTTCCCTTTTGTCCATTAACGCTTTGGAAGTTGAAAATTCCCATCTCAGGAGGATTCTACCTAAGGATTCTCCCGCTCCCTTTTATTTACTGGGGTTTGAAGAGAATAAATCGTTCCCAGTCGTTCTTGGTCTATTTTCATCCCTGGGAAGGTTCCGAGAAGACGCCTCGGCTGAAACTGCCTCTTTACAATCGTGTGATCTCCTACTATGGGATTTCTTCTGCATTGAAGAAATTTGAATTTCTTTTACAGCATTTCAGATTTATGAGGGTTGACCAATTCCTCGGGTTGAGATAATACCATGAATCGCCATCCCTTATTATCCGTCATTATTCCTAATTGGAATGGAAAACATTTTCTTGCCGAATGCATCGATTCCCTGAAGGCCCAGACTTTCCATGATTTTGAAACCATTCTCGTGGACAATGGATCGACTGATGGTTCTGCCAACTTTGCTGAGGAACGATATGGTGATTTTATCCGAATTCTTCGAAATGAAAGTAACCTGGGCTATACGGGGGGAAATAATGTTGGGATTCAAGCCGCCCAAGGGGAATACATCGTTCTATTGAATAATGACACACAGGCAGACCCGACTTGGCTTGAAGCCTTAGTGGAAGCAATCGGATCAAACCCTCAAGTTGGCATGTGGGCCTCCAAGGTGTATTCTTACTATAAAAGAAACCAGATTGAAGCCGTAGGCGAACTCATCTACTGGGATGGGCTGAACCGTGCTCGAGGACAATACGAACAGGATCAAGGCCAATATGGGAAAGTTGAAGAAATATTTTTTCCTCCTGGATGCGGAGGAATGTTCCGAAAAACCCTCTTTGAAGAGATTGGCCTTTTTGATGAAGATTTCTTTGCTTATGGTGATGATGCAGAAATAGGTATCCGGGCTCGATTAGCTGGCTGGAAATGTGTCTATGTACCCAAGGCAGTGGTCTATCATAAAAACTCTGGGTCCACAGGTCAATATTCCCCCTTCAAGGCTTTCTATGTGGAAAGAAATCGTTTTTGGATCACGATAAAATACTTTCCATACCCCTTACTTTTCCTCAGTCTTTTCTTCACCCTTTACAGGTTTACCCTTCAAGCCTACGGAGCATTGACCCATCAGGGAGCCGCCGGACGTTTTACAGAAAGGTATTCCCCTGTTCACTTAGTGGGCATCTTGCTGAAAGCCTATGGATCCGGATTTTTCTATCTTCCTCGAATGTGGAGAAAGCGAAAGAAGCTCATCCCATTAAGAAAAGTTAGTTATGGGGAAATGTATGGTTGGTTTAAGCGTTTTGGAATTCGGGGAAAGGAGATTGCACTCCGAGATTAACATGTCTAAATCCTTTTCCTTCTTATGTTGTATGAAAAATATACAAAAACAGGAAAGGTCAGTATGGTGAATGGCTTGTGTATCATCCCTGCTTATAATGAAGAGAGGAATATTGCCTCAGTGATTCAAGGCATTAAAAAATCTGCTTCTAATATGGATGTATTGGTGATTGATGATGGGTCAAGCGATGAAACCCCACATCGGGCGATGGAAGCCGGAGCCAAAGTCATTTTGCATCCCTTTAATCTCGGTTATGGAATAGCCCTTCAAACAGGGTATAAGTATGCTTTAAAAAAAGGTTATGATAAGATTGTCCAGATGGATGGGGACGGACAGCATGATCCCTCTTTTATTTCAGCCCTTTTTGCTCCCATACAGAGAGGGGAGGTGGATATGGTTATTGGTTCGCGGTTTCTTATAACGGGTGAACCGAAATCAGGACACATCCCTTATCGGGCCCCATTGGTTCGAAGGTTAGGAATGAAATTTTTTGGAATAATCACCACACTGCTTATCCACCAGAAGATAACCGATTCTACCTCTGGATATCAGGCCATGAATCGGAGGGTTCTGGAATGGGTTTCGAGTGATCAATTCCCTTTCGACTACCCGGATGCTGACGTGATCATCGTGCTTCATCGGAAGGGATTCCGAATCAAAGAGATCCCAACACAGATGTTTGAAAGTCAAAACAAAAAATCGATGCATAGTGGATGGAAGCCCATCTACTATATTTTCAAGATGTTTCTATCCATTTTAGTGACGTTAATGAGAAAATAAGGAATGAACGAAAGGAGGAATTATGCCCCTGCGGAATAAGATTGTGGCTCTGGCCATCGGGATTGCCATGCTTTTAATCATTATTGAATTGGTTAGAAGGAGAAAGTTAAGGGAGGAGTATTCGTGGTTATGGCTCATGACCGGATCCGTCATCCTTCTGCTGACATTGTGGTTCGATCTTTTAAAGTGGGTGACTCATCTGGTAGGGGCAGTCACTCCCTCGTCTACCATTTTTCTGTTTGCTTTCTTATTTCTCATTTTGATCAGTCTCCATTTCTCGGTGGTCATCTCCAAATTAGCAGAACGGAATAAAGATCTGGCCCAACGGTATGCTCTGTTGGAGCTGGAGCTTAATGAATTGAAGAAGCGTTGTCCATTTCCCGACAGGAGTCCTTCATCATTATGATAAACCTCTTAAACGATTGAACGTGAAGAGAAGGGACAATGCTCTTTAACTCCATCCATTTTTTATTTTTTTTCGCCATCGTGACGGTCATGTATTTCAGCCTCCCCTACCGTTTTCGATGGATCCTTCTTTTGGCTGCCAGCTACATTTTCTACATGTTCTTGCACCCCGAATACCTTGCCTTAATTGCCAGTTTAACATTGATTAATTATTACGCTGGTCTTCAGATGGGAAAAACGAAAATAAAATCTAAGAGGAAAAGGTTTCTCATCCTTGCTGCCTTGGCCAACCTTGGGTTCTTGTTCTTATTTAAATATTACAATTTTTTTAGTCACTCCATGAAAGTAGTTTTTGGATCTCTCCATCTTTCCTACGAATTTCCTGCACTCCATTTTATTCTCCCCATAGGTATTTCATTCTATACGTTTAAGAGCTTGAGTTATGCGATAGATGTTTATCGGGGGGATCAACCCCCCGAAAGGCATTTGGGATACTATGCCCTCTATGTAGCCTTCTTTCCACAATTGTTGGCTGGACCTATTGAAAGGGCGACCAGGTTTTTGCCCCAGTTGATTGAAAAATTTGATTTTGATTATCCAAGAGTAACCCGAGGTTTGACATTGATGCTCTGGGGACTGTTTCAGAAAATGGTCATTGCAGACAATTTAGCCCCTTTGGTGGATGCTGTTTATAACAATCCGGCCCATCATCAGGGGATCAGCCTTCTTTTGGCAACCGTATTCTTTGCTTTCCAAATCTATTGCGATTTTTCAGGTTATTCCGATATGGCCATCGGAGCCGCTCAAGTCCTTGGGATTAAAACCATGGATAACTTTAACCGTCCTTATTTTTCGAAATCCATACCCGAATTTTGGAGGAGGTGGCACATTTCCCTTTCCACATGGTTTCGAGATTATCTCTATATCCCGATGGGGGGAAATCGTGTTGCCGTCCCAAGATGGTATTTTAATTTGTTCATTGTGATGTTGATATGCGGATTATGGCACGGGGCCAGTTGGACATTTATGGTTTGGGGAGGATTGCACGGATTGTATCTCGTATCTTCCGTTCTGACACAAAAAATAAGGAACCAGGTTTGCCAGATCCTTTGGCTGAAGAACCTACCGAAACTTCATCATGGGTTGAAAATCATCCTCACCTTCTCTTTTGTCTGTTTTGCTTGGATATTCTTTAGGGCGAACACGATTTCAGATGCCTTTTATATTATCTCAAAGATATTTACCGGATGGGAAAGTCTCCTGACACATGGAGGATTAAACAGTCTTCCATTTGGGGGACCATTGAAATTTGAATTGTTGGTATCCCTTATTGCTATCGGTCTCTTATTGGTCGTCCATCTCAAGGAGAGGCAGGGGAGTATCATCGATTGGTTTTCTGAAAAGTCCGTTTGGGTGAGGTGGTCAGTCTATTATTCGATGGTCTTGGCCATTTTATTGCTGGGTGATTTCGGATCAAAAGAATTTATTTATTTCCAATTTTAATCGGGATTGATGAAAAAATTTGTTTTTAGACTAGTCTTATTTTTATCTCCTTTCATTTTGGTTATGGGGATTGAATTGTTCATTTTACCCATCGACTTTTTTACATTTAGAGTTTGGGAAGCCGTCCTGGTAAAAAATATGAAGAAATTTTTACCCGGGCCTTTTTACCCCAACATGAAGATCGACAAAATTGAGGAAGGGGATTTGGCTCACCATACGAGATTAGCGGTCAAAAAGGAGGTGGTGTGGGAGACCGATCCATATGGATATCGAAAAAAGAATACGAATCGAGGGAAACATGAAATCGTGATTATCGGCGAGTCAAATATAGCGGGGAGCAGTTTAACGCAAAAAGATATGCTCTCTGAATTATTGGAGGCGAGACTCAACCTCAGTGTCTATCCCTTGGCGCCTGTCACCATCACCGCTTTCTTTAAAGAGAAAAGGTTTATCGACCATCCACCTGATATCGTTATTTTTGCAACCATCGAAAGACTGATTCCCTATTTGGATTTACCTAAATTACCTCGAGAAAAGAAACGGATTCCCTTGTTTTCCAAACTCTTCGATCCCCTGCGAGAAAATAGATCGATTCAATCCATAGCCGTTTTCGTTGATCGACTCTCTAAAGGAAATATGCTGAATTACTTTAGGGCATCATTAAGAAGAATGGTATTCCATTCTGAAAATTTCGTTTTAAGGAGAAATCCCCTCTTTTTTATTGAGGGGAAACCCGTCATCCCCGAGATCACCAGAGAACATTTTGACAAAATCGTTCGGACGATCGGAGGATATGGGGAGTTATTTGAGCGAAGGGGTATCCGTTTTATCTTTTTACCTATCCCCAACCAAGAAAATATTTATTATGAACAGTTTGCGATGAAAGAAAGACCTGTGTTCTTAAAATATTTAATATCTGAGTTGAAAAAAAGAGGTATTGAAACGATTGACACCCAAACTGCCTTTGAGGAGGCGCATCGCAAAGATTCAGCCCTTCTCTTTCATGACGATGATAGTCATTGGAATCCAAAAGGAGTTAAACTCATAGCGGATTTAACCGTTGAGTTAATCAAAAAGAGGAGATCACCCTCTGTTCTATCGGATCCACTCCCAGATTGGTAGGCATTCTTTTAGAGAATGATCCCTCCAGCCACCGGTCTCCCGCCCTTTTCCAACACAAACCTTCCCATCTCAGGGATTTCGTTAAAAGGATCGACGACTACCTTATCATCAAGTTGAATCAGGATATCTGCCACCTCGGCGTTCCGGATAGAGGAAGCCTGTTTTTCTGTTAATTCCATGGAGGCCGGATCAAATTTTTTATTTATCTTTTCAATGCGACAGAAGACTTCCTGAGTGACACACCTGAAGCGAAGAATTTCTCCCGCTCGATAACCCTCTGGATCCATCCAAAATATATTGGCTTGAATCTTATCGGAGATCGTAGAAGAGAGGTCTGCCGTCAAAATCTGCCCCCTCTTCACCCGTTGCCTTCCTTTTAGGCATATCCCGATGGATTCTTCATAATTTGCAGTGGTCACCTCCTGCTCCAAGAACTTTTCAATACTTTTTACCTCAACTTTCTTCTTTTCGGGCAGAAGATAGACTTTCTTCCCCTTCCCGATGCGACCCGCCTCGATCCTTCCTACCAGGATCTTCTTCTCATCTATATTGTAGATGTCCTGGATAGGAAACCGAAGTGGTTTTTCTTCAACATTTAATGCTTCAAAGGTATCCAATGCCTGCAATACGGTCGGGCCGTCAAACCAGGATATTTTTTCTGAGGGTTTGGCAACATTGTCTCCATGGATGGCTGAGATGGGAAGAATAAAAGTTGGATGGACATCCAGTTGATCTAAAAAATCAGTGGTCTCCCTTTTTAATTCTAAATATTTATCCTTTGAATAATGGATCAGGTCTATTTTATTTAATAAAACGCATATCTGCTTTAACCCTAACATGCCTAAAATATAGGCGTGACGTCTTGTCTGGTCTCGAATTCCCTCGAAAGAATCGATGATCAGTAAAGCGGCCTCTGCTTGGCTGGTGCCCGTGATCATATTTTTTAAGAATTCTTTATGTCCGGGGGCATCGATAATGACGTACCTTCTTTTTGGCGTTTTAAAAAATGTTTGAGTCGTATCGATGGTGATTCCCCTTGATCTCTCTTCCTCAAGGCAGTCCATCACAAAGGCAAACTCTACTATTCTGCCGAGCCCTTCCGAACTTTTCTGAATTTCAGTGTACTTATCAGGTGGCAGACAATCCGTATCATAGAGGAGTCTTCCAATGAGAGTACTTTTCCCATGATCCACATGTCCGACGATTACGATCGAAAGCGCTCGTTCTTCTTGCAGCATCTCTCTTTTCCCATCATTCCATTATTCCATTATTCTAATCTCCCTGATTTACATATATCCCAAGGCCCTCAGCTTCTGCATGGTATAAATATTTTCTTTGTCTTGGGCTCGTCCCGATCTCTCCGAAGTCTTTGAGATCCTAATTTCTTCGATGATCTCATCAATCGTTTTTGCAGTGGAATCCATAGGAGAACAACAGGTTACGCACCCGATGCTTCGAAACCTTTTCCCATTCTTACTGAAATAAAGCGGGACGATGGGAAGTCCCTCCCGTTTGACATAGTTCCAGATATCAAATTCTGTAAAGTGAAGAAGGGGGTGAATTCTGAAATGTTCCTCCTCCTCAAAGGTGGACTGGTACTGATCCCATAATTCAGCAGGTTGATTTTCATAGTCCCATTTAAATTGAGAATCCCTTGGGGAAAAATATCTTTCTTTTGCCCGGATGCCATGTTCGTCCCTTCGGATACCTAAGAGGATAGCCTTTAATCCGTACTTTTTGATCACCTGTTGAAGGGCCTTCGTCTTCAACTCATTGCAGCAGTCCAATTTACTTCCCTGACCCGGTCCCATTCCTTCCTGGAGTTTTTCCTCATTTTTCCCGATCAATAGATTGAGATTCCATTCTTTGGCCCGCTCATCCCTAAATTGATACATTTCCGGAAATTTGTAACTGGTATCGATATGGATGATTGGAAAAGGGATCTTACCGAAAAAAGCCTTCCTGCAGAGCCAGAGCAGGGTCGTGGAGTCCTTACCGACTGACCACAGCATGGCGATATCTTTAAATTGATAATAGGCTTCTCGAATGATATAGATACTTTTGTTTTCCAGTCTTGTCAGATGATCCATAAAAGGATCTCCTATTGAGAATAATATTGAAGAACGTAATCCGTTAGATTTTCAACGGATGGTTTTTTAGAAATGCTGATATTTTCGGGAAGAACACAGCAGGCATCGTGCCAAGTATGCATCCCTTTAAATAGACTGGTACCGAAGACTTCCTTTTTCCCTAAACTTCCCTTTAGGTCATAGCCATCTTTAGGAAGACAGACCAGATCCGGAGCCTTTTGGATATGGGGCCCGTCATAGATTTCCTCTTTTTCATAGATTTGATCAAAGACCTCATCGCCGTTTTCTCCTTTCAAGGTCCTCAAGATCCTTTTGAGCTCGAGCAATAAAAATGCTTTTTCCTCTTTTCTCACATGACCTCTTAGAAAAGAATCTTCTCCGTGGAGATAAATGCGACAAGGGTCTAAATCGAAGGCCTTCGTTTTGTGGTCGATCCGCTCATAGAAATGTCTCTCGTTCTTCAATACTAATAGTCCATGTTCTTCCAACAACCGGTTGATATAGACTTCTTTTTTAATGGGGGCGAATCCATGATCAGAAAGGAGCATGAAGAATCCTTCTCCTGAATATTTTTGGACAAACCCATCGTATAAAAAATTTATAAATTTATCCAATTCCATATAGAAACGGATAAAAGATTCATGATAGGGATTTTCTTTATCCTTTGAGGCATCGAAAAAGAAATGGTGGAGACGATCTGTTTCCGTAATGCAGACGAAGAAAAGATCCCAGGCCTCTTCTGACCAAAAATGAGAGATTGCTTTTTTACGGATCTCAAAGCATTCAAACAGACTTTTCATAAAAGCCACTTTATCTTCTCTGGCTTTTTCTGCTTCGACATCGATGAGGTATTGGATCGATTGAAGATAA